>NZ_JAHUZC010000001.1:0-412320 GCF_019218685.1 Streptococcus vulneris
GGTTTTGATGCCAATCGTGTCATCAGTGAGGATGAGCAAGGTTTTGTCATGTCACACGGTGATCATAATCATTACTTCTTTAAGAAAGATTTGACAGCTGAGCAAATTAAGACTGCCCGAGATCATCTGGAAAGTAAAACGCCAGTAACACCAAGCCCAGCCCATGAAGATCACGATGAAGATACACACGGTCATCACCATGACGAACATGGCCATGATTTTGATGTCAATCGAATTATCAGTGAAGATGCGGCAGGCTTTGTCATGACTCATGGTGACCACAATCATTACTTCTTTAAGAAGGATCTAACACCAGAACAAATCAAGGACGCGCAGGATCATTTGAGAGGTAAAACGACAGTAACACCAAGACCAGCCCATGATGATGAACACGATAACGATAATCATGGCCATAAACATGATGAAGACCATGATCACGGTTTTGATGCTAATCGTGTCATCAGTGAGGATGAACAAGGCTTTGTCATGAGTCATGGTGACCACAATCATTACTTCTTCAAGAAAGATTTGACAGCTGAGCAAATTAAGGCAGCTCAGGATCATTTGAAAACACATCATGATGCGGAGCCTGTAAAACCTCTTGCTAAAACGGTAGAGTCTTTCTCAAGAGATGCTAGCGATGAAGAAAAGATTGCTTATATTTCTAAAACATACGGAGTTCCACTTGAAGCGATTAGAATTTCAAACGGATTCTTTGTCTTTGGAAATCCAGACCAAGCCTACGATCCGACTCATATCCATCCCTACGCTGTTCGAAAAGAACATGTTCGACTCCCACTCCAAACTGGAAATCCAGAACTTGATTTCTTAAATGAACTCTATACCACTGCTTTGCGAGATGGTGTGTCTCCATATAGCTTGCAGGTAGAAAATGGTAGTTTTGTGATTCCTCATGGCGACCACAATCACTACATCAAGGTTCAAACTAAGGGCTATGAAGTAGCTTTGAAAAACAAAATTCCAGCTCTCCAATCCAACTATCAACCTGGAGCTTTTGATGAGAAGGCAGTTTTGGCAAAAGTAGATCAACTTTTAGCTGATAGCAGAAGCATCTACAAAGACAAGCCTATCGAACAAAGACAGATTGAGTTAGCCTTAGGTCAGTTTACTGAAAACATGAAGAAACTGGCAACTAACTCTACAGCAGGTTATCTTGCGACACTGAATCTCTTTGATAAGCAATATATCCATATTGATGAAAGTGTCAAACCAGTTGAAACAAGTGCTTTAGATAAGAAATATCAGGCCTTGATTGATAAAATCAATACCCTGGATACAGACTCTTATGGCCTTCCTAAGAAAGATCTTCTCGTTCGACTTCAAGAGGCTAAGTTGGCTAAAGATGAGGCCGGTTTAGCAGCGGTTGAATCACAACTTCAAGCTCTTCAAGACTTTAATGATCGAACAGGTGTTACAACTGTAGAATACATCAAGTATTTCTATGAACACGTAAATGACGGTCGTTTGAGTGATGAACTTCGAAACAAAGTGGCTCAGTTGACTTGGACCTTGTATCAATCTCAATCCTTCCTTAAGGCAGCAGAATTGAACAGATTATTCCCAAGTATCTATCAAGCAAAACAAGAAGTGGAAGAAGCTTTGAAAGCTCAACCAACTACTGCGAAATCAACGAAAACAGTTCTAGATACTGAAAAAGTAGATAACCAAACTGCCAAGACAGCTATTTATGGCTTCTTGAAAGAATTGTACGGAGACTTTATGCCTGAAGAACATGTCAATCATGTTAGCAAGGAAGAGGTAGAAAGCCTCTTGAGCAAGGCACATCAACTCTTGGAACAAATCCAAGAAGAAGGAATCAGACAATCCTTGGCAGAAGAAGTAGAAAATCTCAAAGCTGCTACAAACAAGGTTGATGCAGACTTGGATGAAGTAAACAGCCAGGTAAAAGATGTCTTGACTCGTATCGCTAGCGCCCTTCAACAAGAGAAGGAAAATGCAGAGCAAGATCCTCAGACACTTGTACTTTATCAAAAACTCTACGATATTCTTATGTCGCTTCACGCATACTTAGAAAACAATAAGGGTTCTGATGCCGACTTTGATAAGGTGGATGCATTACTAGATCAACTTTCTGCTAAGAGTAAGGATAAAGCCGCTTTACTTGAATTGACAAAAGCTATCCTAGTCTTGAATCAAGAAATCAAGTCAAAATCAAGTGCGAGTGAAGAAGCAACTCCAGCAACAAATGCTGAGGCAAATGGTGACAAGACAAGTACCGAAACTGAAACATTAGCAACTGCAGAATCAAATAGTGAAACTGCAAGCGACGAAAACAAACCAAGCAACACAACAGATTCTAAACCTGCTGAATCATCTTCAGAAAAGGAAACAACAGAATCTACAACAAGTACTGGAAATCAAGAAAAACCAGCAGAATAAAAAGAAAGGCGAAGTAGCTAAGCTACCTCGTCTTTTTAGTCTTTATAAGCTACGATACCAATGATGGTATCAACTGCACGTTCCATAGTCTGAAGGCTGACGTATTCAAAACGTCCATGCATATTTTCTCCTCCTGCAAAGATATTGGGAGTTGGGATTCCCATAAAGGAGATTTTAGAGCCGTCTGTCCCTCCACGGATTGGTTCGATTATAGGAGTGATACCTAAATCTTCCATAACTGCTTTGGCAATGGTAATTGGAGTCATATCTTTTTCAATGACTTCTTTCATATTGTAGTACTGGTCTGTCAAGTTTAGGGTGACACGGTCGCTACCAAGTTCTTGATTCATCTTATCAGTGATAGACTGCATTGTTGCTTTACGAGCTTCAAAGGCATCTTTTTCAAAATCACGAATGATGTAGCTTGCACGTGCCTCCTCGACACTACCTGTCACATCCATTAGATGGTAGAAGCCTTGGTAACCTTCTGTTAACTCAGGTCGGTCATTCTCTGGAAGTTGATTATGAAAATCAATTGCTAACTGAAGGGCGTTGACCATTTGCCCTTTGGCAGTACCAGGGTGGACATTGCGTCCTTGGAAATGCAATTCAGCACCCGCTGCTGAAAAGGTCTCGTACTGAAGCTCACCTAGTGGCCCACCATCAACTGTGTAGGCAAAATCAACATCAAAATCTTCTGCATCAAATTTATTAGCACCAACACCGATTTCTTCATCTGGACCAAAACCAACACGAATCTCACAGTGCTTGATTTCAGGATGGGCAGTCAGATATTCAATAGCAGTCATAATTTCAGCAATCCCTGACTTGTCATCAGCACCTAGTAATGTTGTTCCATCTGTTGTGATGAGCGTTTGTCCTGGATATTTCTCAAGACTCTTAAAGTCAGCTGGATCGAGTTTGAAACCAGAATTTCCTAGTTCAATCACACCACCATCGTAGTTTTCAATTACCTGTGGATTGACTCCTTCGGCATTAAAGTCAGCAGTATCCATGTGGGAGATAAAGCCAATTTTACGTGTTAATGATGGATCATTGGCTGGTAAGGTCCCAATTGCAAAACCATTTGGTAGATAATAAACATTTTGTAATCCAACACGTTTCATTTCAGGAATAAGAACATTGGTTGCGAAGTCAACCTGACTCTGTGTACTTGGAGTAGTAGTAGAGTGTTCATCAGAGCGCGTGTTGACCTTAACATAGGTTAAGAAACGGTCCAAGAGATTGGGGTAAGTCATAAAAAACTCCTTTTGAATTCATTTTTTCCATTGTATCATAGAAAGAAAAGAAAAACAAAAGACAGAAGTTAGAGAAATTCGCTATGTTGGCGTTTACTTATTAATGGATAAATGATAAAATAAACTTGATAAAAATATCACAAGGAAGCGATTATGAAAAAAGCAATTTTAATGATGACTTTCGGTTCGCCAGAAGAGATTACCTTTGAAGGTGTGGCTGATTTTTTCACAAATATTCGTCGTGGAGTGAGACCTCAAGACCACGAGATTCAAACTCTCTATGATAATTATGTACTAATTGGAGGGACGCCTCTGCAAAAAATTACTCGAGAAGAGGTTGCCTTGGTAGAAGGCAGGCTGGGTAATGAATACAGTGTTTATTTTGCTAATAAGTTTTCTAGACCCTTTATTCCAGATGTGATTGGTCAGATGGAAGCAGACGGCATTGAACAGTGTATTTGCTTGATTTTGGAGCCTCATTATTCTTTTTACTCTGTCATGGGTTATGAGAAATTTTTAGAAAGCAAGCAAATTCAATTTTTGGTCATTAAGGACTGGTATCAAGAAGAAGCGCTCTTAAACTATTGGGCAGATGAAATTGCTAAGATTTTAAAAGAAGAAGTAAAGCAGGATAGCTTTAAAGTCATCTTTTCAGCCCATAGTGTGCCCATTTTTGCCTTGGATTTTGGTGACCCCTATATCGACCAAATTTTCGAAAATAGCAAGCTAGTCGCTGAAAAGCTGGGTTTGAGTTCCGAGCAATATACAAACACTTGGCAAAGTGAGAGTGATATCGGGATTCCATGGATTAAGCCAGATGTTTTGGAATATCTTAGAGAACAAAAAGAACATCCAGACCATTATATTTTTGTTCCTATCAGTTTTATCAGTGAGCACATTGAGGTCTTGTTTGACAATGATGTGGAATGTTATGACTTGTGTCAGGAATTGGGGGTGAACTATCATCGTCCACCAATGCCAAATACAGATTCTCGCTTGATTGATGCCTTGGTTAATACAGTCAGAGCTAATGAACTTCAAGAATTTAAGGAATTTCTCCCAGAAGAAGAAACCTTTGATGAGCTAGTTCCTTCAGATGAGACTAAAAATATTTTGGCTGAATCTGAAGATTTACAAATGCCAGAATTTGTGAAAAAACTGATTGAGAAAAAAGGTCGGGAAAATGTTAAGATGCCATATCTTATCAAAAAAATGCTTGAGAAAGCAGGCAAGTTACCGAAAGAGTAAAGAAAAAAGGATTTAGCTTTGCGCTAGATCCTTTTAATCGATTATTTTTTTTCAAGAAGGGCTTTGATTTCTTGAAGTACTTCCAACTCAGTTGGACCAGCTGGAGCTTCCTCAGCAGCTTCTTCCTTCTTAGTAAGGCTTTGAGCTTTTTCAATACCTTTGATAACGAAGAAGAGAACAGTACCGATAACTAGGAAGTTGATAACAGCGCTCAAGAATTTACCATATGTAACACCATTCCAAGCAAGCTCAGCGATGTTTTGTACTTTCGCAGCTTCCAAGGCTGGATTCAAAATAAGTGGAGTGATGATATCGTTAACAAGTGATGTAACGATTGCACCAAAAGCAGTGGCAATGATCACACCGACAGCAAGGTCAACAACATTACCACGAAGCAAGAATGCTTTAAGATCTTTTAACATTTTCATAATTTCCTTTCAAAAAATTTTTACACTTAATTATATATTAATTAAGAAGTTCTTGCAAGCTATATGTTTAAAATTTTTCTTATTTTTTAAAAATAAATACCTTACTAAAAATGTAATTGAGGATAATTATTAAGAATTGTGCAATAACTGTTTCAATACTATTCACCTTATTAATATTATAATTTACAAATTGCCCGATAATATTAGGAAACTGAGTTACAAAGAGAAAAGCTAAAAACAAGTCTAAAAGAAAAGTAGAAAGACGTGCTATAGTAAATTTTACTAAACGAATTGACCAATTATCTCTAGCTTGCTTAAAGACAAGCCTATCATTTGTAATAAATGCAAATAGGATACCGATACTATTTGCTAGTCCAGTAGCAAGGAGTTCTCTATGAGTTAGTTGATAAATGACTAATCTAGATAGAATGGAGACAAGAGTAGTAGCTATACCAAAAAAAAGATAGGCTAAGAGCTCATTCACGAAGAGACTTTGAATGCGTTTTTTCATGCTTTTAGTATAGCATAAAGCAGGCTATTGTGCTATACTAGTAAGGTTGATTCAAGCAACCCTTGGTGCTTAGCTTCTTTCACCAAGCATATTATACGCGGGAAACCGCCAAAGGAGAAAAGATGAAAAAATTAACCATTCGTGATGTAGCAGATATTGCAATCGTTGCTGCTATCTATGTCGTTTTAACTGTCACACCACCCCTAAATGCCATCAGCTATGGTGCTTATCAGTTTCGTATTTCAGAAATGATGAACTTTATGGCTTTTTACAATCCTAAGTACATCATCGCAGTTACTATCGGTTGTATGATTGCTAATTTCTTTAGCTTCGGACCGCTAGATGTCTTTGTTGGTGGTGGATCAACCTTAGTATTCCTCAGTCTAGGTGTTTGGCTTTTTGCAAAATACAGCAAGGATTATCTTTTTAACGGTTTGATTCGAAAAGATCATTTCTTCTTCTCAATCCTCTTTTCAATTTCTATGTTTACTATCGCTGCCGAGTTGAATATCGTAGCGCAATTACCATTTTTCCTTACTTGGTTTACAACAGGGATTGGTGAATTTGCCTCATTGATTATTGGAGCGATTATTATCGGTAAAATTGGTCGTCGAATCGATTTAAGCAAATAGAATTAGATAAGCTAGGTAGCTCTTACCTGGCTTTTTCTTATGGAAAATTTCTAGGGAAACTTGACAAGATTTTCTAACTATAGTATACTTTTTAAGTAAGCTGATTTAGCTCAGTTGGCAGAGCGCATCCATGGTAAGGATGAGGTCGCCGGTTCAATCCCGGCAATTAGCATGATATTTACAGGGAAACTCTTGAGCACAAGAGTTTTTTTCTTATGCTCGCGAGAAAAAATTCTGACTTTTGTATAATAAAAGTCATCCTGCAAAGATTTCTTATTGACAAAACCACTTATTTCTAGTAATATAATAGACGCGATGAGTCGATAGGTAGTCTTCGGACTACTATTGAGCATAAGGAGGTCATAACGCAGGAGCGGACCTTGATGAGTTGTGTGAACCTGCTCATCACATGAAGATGCCTCTTAGTCCCTAGTCTAGCGACTGGGGATTTTTATTTTCTAAAAAATGATGAAAAAGCTTTGCAATTCATGGAAAAAGTAGTATAATACATCTATTATAGAAATTTTTAGAAAATTCCAAAAGAGGTTATTTATGGGATATACAGTTGCTGTAGTCGGCGCGACAGGTGCTGTCGGAGCTCAGATGATAAAAATGTTGGAAGAATCAACACTTCCAATCGATAAAATTCGTTTACTTGCTTCTGCACGTTCAGCGGGCAAGACTTTGAAATTTAAAGATCAAGATATTACGATTGAAGAAACGACTGAAACAGCTTTTGAAGGAGTTGATATTGCTCTCTTTTCAGCAGGTGGTTCTACATCAGCTAAATATGCACCATACGCAGTTAAAGCTGGAGCGGTAGTAGTAGATAATACATCTTATTTCCGTCAAAATCCAGACGTTCCTTTGGTGGTACCAGAGGTCAATGCTCACGCACTTGATGCTCACAACGGTATTATTGCCTGCCCTAACTGTTCAACAATCCAAATGATGGTGGCTCTTGAGCCAGTTCGCCAAAAATGGGGCTTGGACCGTATCATTGTTTCAACTTACCAAGCAGTTTCAGGTGCTGGTATGGGAGCAATTCTTGAGACGCAACGTGAACTTCGTGAAGTCTTGAATGATGGTGTAACCCCACGTGATTTGCATGCGGAAATCTTGCCTTCAGGTGGTGACAAGAAACACTATCCTATCGCCTTCAATGCTCTTCCACAAATTGATGTCTTCACTGATAATGATTATACTTACGAAGAGATGAAGATGACTAAGGAAACTAAGAAAATTATGGAAGATGATAGCATTGCAGTATCTGCAACATGTGTGCGTATTCCAGTCTTGTCAGCTCACTCTGAGTCTGTTTACATCGAAACAAAAGAAGTTGCTCCAATTGAAGAAGTAAAAGCAGCTATCGCAGCCTTCCCAGGTGCTGTTCTTGAAGATGATGTGGCTCATCAAATTTATCCTCAAGCCATTAATGCAGTGGGTTCTCGTGATACCTTTGTTGGTCGTATCCGTAAAGACTTGGATGCAGAAAAAGGAATCCACATGTGGGTTGTTTCTGATAACCTGCTCAAAGGTGCTGCTTGGAACTCAGTTCAGATTGCTGAAACCCTTCATGAACGTGGCTTGGTTCGTCCAACAGCTGAATTGAAATTTGAATTAAAATAGTCATATAATTTAGGAGTTCAGATGAACTCCTTCTTTGAAATAGAGAGGTGTTTCCATGTCTTATCAAGATTTAAAAGAGTGTAAAATCATCACAGCCTTTATTACCCCCTTTCACGAGGATGGTTCCATTAACTTTGATGCCATTCCAGCCTTGATTGAGCATTTATTGACACATCATACAGACGGAATTCTTCTCGCAGGGACCACTGCTGAGAGTCCAACTTTAACCCACGATGAGGAGTTGGAACTCTTTGCGGCTGTACAAAAGATTGTCAATGGACGCGTTCCTTTGATTGCGGGTGTGGGTACCAATGATACGCGTGACTCTATCGAGTTTGTCAAAGAAGTAGCAGAATTTGGTGGTTTTGCAGCTGGGCTTGCTATTGTTCCTTACTACAACAAACCTTCTCAAGAAGGAATGTATCAGCACTTTAAGGCCATTGCGGATGCTTCTGACTTACCTATTATTATCTATAATATTCCAGGTCGTGTGGTTGTCGAATTAACTCCAGAAACTATGCTTCGCTTGGCTGACCATCCAAATATTATCGGTGTCAAAGAATGTACTAGCTTGGCTAATATGGCTTACTTGATTGAGCACAAGCCAGAGGAGTTCTTGATTTATACAGGTGAGGATGGCGATGCTTTCCATGCCATGAACCTTGGTGCGGACGGGGTTATTTCTGTTGCCTCTCATACAAATGGGGATGAAATGCACGAGATGTTTACTGCCATTGCAGAAAGTGATATGAAGACAGCTGCAGCTATTCAACGCAAGTTCATTCCTAAAGTTAATGCTCTCTTCTCTTATCCAAGTCCTGCTCCAGTTAAGGCCGTTCTTAACTATATGGGATTTGAAGCTGGACCAACTCGTTTACCTCTTGTTCCAGCACCAGAAGAAGATGCCAAACGCATTATCAAGGTTGTCGTAGATGGCGACTACGAAGCGACTAAGGCAACTGTAACAGGGGTCTTAAGACCAGATTACTAATAAAGACAATAAAATCCATGACCGCAACAACGATCATGGATTTTTCTATTTTCCTAAACAGAATTGGCTAAAGAGTTGGGTAATGAGTTCATCAGGAGCAGCATCTCCAGTGATTTCTCCGAGAATTTCCCAAGTACGGGTCAAGTCAACTTGAAGCAAGTCAACTGGCATCCCCAGTTCAAGACCTTCATTAACAGCTTGAAGGCTCTCAACAGCCTTTTCAATTAGGGAAATGTGACGTGCGTTTGATAGGTAGGTTGCGTCTTGCTCAACCAAACCAGCATTTTCAAAGAAGAGATTGTTAATACGCTCTTCGATCTTATCAATGTTTTGGTTTTTAAGGACTGAAATGCGGATGACGTCTTCAGGTAGTTCCGAAGTTTCAATCGCTTCAGGCAGGTCGGTTTTATTAAGAAGAATAATACGGTTTGTATCTTGGCTAATCTCAAGAAGTTGTCGGTCTTGGGCAGTCAGTGGTTCACTGGCATTTAGCACTAGTAGAACTAAGTCGGCTTCCTTAAGGGCTTTTTTCGAACGCTCAACTCCAATTTGTTCGACGATATCATCCGTTTCACGAATACCAGCTGTGTCAATCAATTTTAGGGGAACACCGTTGATGTTGACGTATTCTTCAATGACATCACGTGTCGTACCAGCAATATCTGTGACGATAGCCTTGTCCTCACGCAAGAGGTTGTTGAGAAGGCTTGATTTCCCAACGTTGGGGCGTCCGATGATAGCTGTTGAAATTCCCTCACGGAGGATTTTGCCGCGACGGGCTGTCCTAAGGAGATTAGTTAGCAATTGCTCAAATTCCATAGTCTTCTCACGGACAACAGCAGTAGTGGCTTCCTCAACATCGTCGTACTCAGGATAATCAATATTGACCTCGACTTGGGCAAGTGTATTGAGGATTTCTTGACGGGTATTATTGATAAGATCAGAAAGGGAACCATCAAGTTGTTTGACCGCAATGTTCATGGCCTTGTCTGTCTTGGCGCGGATGATATCCATCACTGCCTCGGCCTGTGTCAAATCTACGCGACCGTTTAAAAAAGCACGTTTGGTAAATTCACCAGGTTCTGCCAGCCGAGCTCCTTCACGGATAGCTAGCTGGAGAATCTCATTGGTCACCGCAATCCCACCGTGAGTGTTAATCTCGATAATATCCTCACGAGTGAAGGTCTTTGGAGACTTCATAGCTCCAACCATAACCTCGTCCATGACTTTTCCTGTCTGAGGGTCAACGATGTGACCGTAGTTAAGGGTATGGCTAGCAACCTGACTCAAGTCTTTTCCTTTAAAAATCTTTTGTGCAATAGCAAAACTTTCTGTACCGCTCAGGCGGACAATACCGATAGCTCCTTCACCTAGTGGAGTAGATATAGCAGCGATGGTATCAAATTCACGTGTAATCATAATGTTTCCTTTAATAAATAGCTCTTTTCTTGGAAATTTTTCCAAGTCTCTTTTCAAATTGTAACAAATTTGGACTATTTCTTCAATGGATGCTACTTGGAGATTGAAAAAGCCTAAGCAATTCTGCTTAAGCTAAATTATTTGGTGCGCATTTCACCTTGAGGGAAGTAAGTTCCTTCTGGCATGTCGTTGATGATGACATGGACAGCAGATTGAGGTGCTCCAGTGTTGCGAACGACAGCTTCTGTTACTTCCTTAGCAAGAGTCTTCTTTTGCTCGAGCGTGCGTCCTTCAAATAAATCGATGCGTACAAATGGCATAATAGCTTCCTCCACTAGTTTTTGATTTCTTCTATTTTACCACATTTTGCCGTTTAAAGCTTAAGAAAATTATGATATACTAGAATGTAGCAAAAATTTAGAAATGGACGTGAAGCAAGAAACATGGCACAGTTGTATTATCGTTATGGGACCATGAACTCTGGTAAGACGATTGAGATTCTCAAGGTGGCCTATAACTATGAGGAGCAAGGAAAAGGTGTTGTCATTATGACCTCGGCTCTGGATACGCGTGACGGTGTTGGCTATGTATCGAGTCGAATTGGTATGAAACGCCCTGCCCTTGCGATTGAGGAAACGATAGATATCTTTGGTTATATCCGAGATTTATCTGAAAAACCTTACTGTGTGCTAGTTGATGAGGCCCAGTTTCTCAAGCGTCACCATGTTTACGACCTAGCTCGTGTTGTCGATGAGTTAGACATACCCGTCATGGCTTTTGGTTTGAAAAATGATTTTCGAAATGAACTATTCGAAGGTTCCAAATATCTGTTGCTTTTAGCAGATAAAATCGATGAGATCAAGACCATCTGTCAGTATTGTAAGAAAAAGGCGACCATGGTGTTGCGCACTCAGGATGGATTGCCCGTTTATGATGGAAAACAGATCCAGATTGGTGGCAATGAAACCTACATCTCGGTTTGCCGTAAACATTATTTTGCCCCTGAAATCAATAAGGAGAATGAAGAAAAATGAACATCTATGATCAACTACAAGCTGTAGAAGACCGTTATGAAGAATTAGGAGAGTTGCTTAGTGACCCGGATGTGGTCTCTGACACCAAACGTTTTATGGAGCTTTCAAAAGAAGAAGCTTCAACTCGTGACACAGTAACAGCCTACCGTGAGTATAAGCAAGTCCTTCAAAACATCGTTGATGCTGAAGAGATGATTAAGGAATCAAGCGGAGATGCGGACTTGGAAGAAATGGCTAAGCAAGAGCTCAAAGATGCCAAGGCTGAAAAAGAAGAATACGAAGAAAAACTAAAAATCTTGCTCCTTCCAAAGGATCCAAACGATGACAAGAATATCATCCTTGAAATCCGTGGAGCAGCTGGTGGAGATGAAGCAGCTCTCTTTGCTGGAGATTTGCTAACCATGTACCAAAAGTATGCGGAAGCCCAAGGCTGGCGCTTTGAAGTCATGGAAGCCTCAATGAACGGCGTAGGTGGTTTCAAAGAAGTGGTTGCCATGGTTTCTGGTCAGTCAGTTTATTCTAAACTCAAGTATGAGTCTGGTGCTCACCGTGTGCAACGTGTCCCTGTGACAGAAAGCCAAGGCCGTGTTCATACCTCGACAGCGACAGTTCTTGTCATGCCTGAAGTGGAAGAAGTAGAATACGATATTGATCCAAAAGACCTTCGTGTTGACATTTACCACGCATCAGGTGCTGGTGGACAGAACGTCAATAAGGTTGCGACTGCCGTTCGTATCGTTCACTTGCCAACCAATATCAAGGTTGAGATGCAGGAAGAACGTACCCAGCAGAAGAACCGTGAGAAGGCTATGAAGATTATCCGTGCGCGTGTTGCTGACCACTTTGCACAAATTGCTCAGGATGAACAAGACGCTGAACGTAAGTCGACCATCGGTACTGGGGATCGTTCAGAACGGATTCGTACTTATAACTTCCCACAAAACCGTGTCACAGATCACCGTATCGGCTTGACTCTCCAAAAACTAGATACCATTTTGTCTGGTAAATTGGATGAAGTTGTGGATGCTTTGGTTCTTTATGACCAAACACAAAAATTAGAAGAATTAAACAAATAATGAAATTAGCTCAATTTTTTTCAGATTTTGAAGAAGAGTTGATAAGACAAGGAGAGGAAGCTGAAAGCCTCTCTTTTGTCTATCGTAGCCTGAAAAATCTATCTTTTACTGACTTTGTCTTTGCTCTTCAGCAGGAAGTGACGGAAGAGGAAGAAGTATTTGTAAAAGGAATTTTCCAACAGTTAGTAGCTCATAAGCCAGCTCAGTATATCATTGGACAGGCAGATTTTTATGGAATGCAGTTAAAAGTTGATGAGCGGGTTTTGATTCCTCGTCCAGAGACAGAGGAGTTGGTGGAGCTTATCCTAGCTGAAAATCCTGAGACGAATCTATCAGTTCTAGATATTGGAACAGGTAGTGGAGCTATCGCTCTTGCCCTAGCAAAAAACAGACCAAATTGGTCAGTAACAGCAGCAGATATTTCCCAAGATGCTTTAGATGTAGCCAGCGAAAATGCTAAAAATCAAAATCTTCAAATATTTTTAAAAAAATCTGACTGTTTTACAGAAATTTCTGAAAAATATGATATAATTGTTTCCAATCCACCCTATATCTCTCGTGAAGATGAGTCGGAGGTAGGCTTGAATGTTTTGTATTCGGAACCTCATCTTGCTCTCTTTGCAGATGAGGATGGCCTAGCTATTTACCGTAGAATTGCGGAAGATGCAAAAGACTATCTCACAGATGGTGGTAAGATTTACCTTGAAATTGGATACAAGCAAGGTCAAAGTGTTCCTGAACTTTTTAGGAAATATCTTCCTGAAAAGCGAGTACGAACACTCAAGGACCAATTTGGTCAAGATAGGATGGTTGTAGTTGATGATGGACAGGATTAGACAAGAGTTAGAAAATGGTGGAGCTGTCGTTCTGCCTACAGAAACGGTTTACGGTCTCTTTGCCAAGGCTTTAGACGAAAAAGCAGTTGACCATGTTTACCAACTCAAACGTCGCCCTAGAGACAAGGCACTTAATCTCAATGTTGCCTCTTTAGAGGATATCTTGTACTTTTCAAAGAATCAGCCAACTTATCTACAAAAACTTGTAGAGACCTTTTTACCAGGTCCCTTGACCATTATTCTCGAAGCTAATGACCGAGTTCCCTATTGGGTTAATTCTGGTCTTGCAACGGTGGGATTTCGGATGCCCAGTCACCCCATTACACTGGATTTGATTCGTGAGACAGGTCCCTTGATTGGACCGTCTGCCAATATTTCAGGTCAGGCAAGTGGTGTGACCTTTGATCAAATTCTGAAAGATTTTGACCAAGAGGTTTTGGGGCTAGAAGACGATGATTTGCTAACTGGACAGGATTCGACAATTTTGGATTTGTCTGGAGACAAGGTGAAAATCTTACGCCAAGGGGCGATTAAGCGAGAAGATATTCTTGCACAGTTGCCAGAGATTTCTTTTGAGGAGGAATGAGATGCTAAGAGATTTACAAGAAACAGATGTGAATGCTATATGTGAGATCAACCAAGAAGCCTTAGGCTATTCTTTTAGTCTAGAGGACACAGCTAGTCAACTAGCTAGATTATCTCAGGATTCCCATCATTTCCTTCTTGGCTATGAGGATGCAACCAGTCATTTCTTACTTGGTTATGTCCATGCTGAAGTTTATGAATCCCTCTATTCCAAAGCAGGATTTAATATTTTAGGCTTAGCGGTTTCGCCTCAAGCGCAAGGTCAAGGTATTGGTAAAAGCTTATTACAAGGGTTGGATCAAGAAGCAAAAAGACGGGGTTATGGGTTTATTCGCTTAAACTCTGCCGATCATCGTCTGGGTGCTCATGCATTTTATGAAAAAGTTGGTTATACTTGTGATAAAATGCAGAAACGGTTTATTCGCATCTTTTAGTTTGATTTTCTAATAAGAAAATGAAACTAATGGACTAGTCATACAATAAAGGAGAAGACCTATGATTTTTGACAAAGATGATTTTAAAGCATACGATGCTGATCTCTGGAATGCTATTGCCAAAGAAGAAGAACGCCAACAAAACAACATTGAGTTGATTGCTTCGGAAAACGTAGTTTCCAAGGCTGTTATGGCAGCTCAAGGGTCTATCTTGACGAATAAATACGCCGAAGGCTACCCAGGCCGCCGTTATTATGGTGGAACTGATGTGGTAGACGTGGTAGAAAGTCTAGCTATTGAACGCGCAAAAGAAATTTTCGGTGCTAAATTTGCCAATGTCCAACCACACTCAGGAAGTCAAGCCAACTGTGCAGCTTACATGGCCTTGATTGAACCAGGTGATACCGTTATGGGGATGGATTTGGCAGCAGGTGGTCACTTGACCCACGGAGCTCCTGTCAGCTTCTCAGGTCAAACCTACAACTTTGTTTCTTACAGTGTTGACCCTGAAACGGAACTCTTGAATTTTGATGCTATCTTAAAACAAGCGCAAGAAGTAAAACCTAAACTAATCGTAGCAGGTGCTTCAGCCTATTCTCAAATTATCGACTTTTCAAAATTCCGTGAAATTGCGGATGCTGTTGGAGCCAAGCTCATGGTAGATATGGCTCATATCGCTGGTTTGGTGGCAGCTGGTCTTCACCCAAGCCCAGTGCCATACGCTCATATCACGACAACAACGACCCACAAAACCCTTCGTGGCCCTCGTGGTGGTTTGATTTTAACCAATGATGAAGAATTAGCTAAGAAAATCAATTCAGCAATTTTCCCAGGTATTCAGGGTGGTCCTTTAGAGCATGTTGTGGCTGCTAAGGCTGTTTCCTTCAAAGAAGTTTTGGATCCAGCCTTCAAGGAATATGCTGCTAATGTAATCAAAAACAGCAAGGCTATGGCAAATGTCTTCTTGCAAGACCCTGATTTCCGTATCATTTCTGGAGGAACTGAAAACCACCTTTTTCTAGTGGATGTAACCAAGGTTGTAGAAAACGGAAAAGTTGCTCAAAACTTGCTTGATGAGGTCAATATTACCCTAAATAAAAACTCAATCCCTTACGAAAGCTTGTCACCATTCAAGACAAGTGGGATTCGTATCGGAGCAGCAGCTATTACTGCACGTGGATTTGGTGAAGAAGAAAGTCGCAAAGTGGCTGAACTTATCATTAAAACCCTTAAGAATGCAGAAAATGAAGCTGTCTTAGAAGAAGTGAGAAGTGCAGTTGAAGAATTAACAGATGCCTTCCCATTATACGAGGACTAAAACTTTTATGGACATTTATATTAAGAAAGCTATTATTCATCAGTTCAGTCCGGATGACACCGAGCTGTTCCTAGCGGATAAATTTCTCAATATTACTCCAAAAATCGAAGAATATCTGCGTAAAAAAATTGAACGTGTATATTCAGATGAAGCTAAGACTGGGATTTTCGAAGAAGAAAATCCCTTCTTCAATCACATCACAGACGATTTGTTGGAGACATCAGTAACGCTGGCTAATCTCTGGAAAGAGGAGTTCGGCATTTCAGAAAATCTCAAGACCAATGACTTGATTTTTGTGCAATTTTCTAAAGAAGGTGTAGAACATTTTGCTTTCTTACGAATTGCCCTGCGGGAGACCTTGACCCACCTCGGTGGAGAAGTTGATAATCCAATCAAGCTGACTCAGAATAACCTGCCTGGATTTGGAACGGGTGCTGACGAAGCCTTGGTGGTTAATCTTCAAAGTCGCAAGTACCATCTGATTGAAAAACGAATCAAGTACAATGGGACTTTTTTGAACTATTTTTCAGATAATCTTCTTGCTGTCGCTCCTAAGATTTCTCCTAAGAAATCTATCAAAGAACTGGAAAAAACGGCCCAGAGAATTGCTGAGACTTTTAACACAGATGATTTTCAATTTCAATCTAAGGTCAAATCAGCGATTTTCAACAACTTAGAAGAAAGCAATGAATTGTCACCTGAAAAATTGGCCAATGACCTTTTTGATAACAACCTGACAGCTCGTTTGAGCTTTATTGATCAAGTCAAGGAAGCTGTACCAGAGCCTGTTCAATTTGATGAAATTGATGCCAGTCGTCAGCTTAAAAAATTTGAAAACCAAAAACTTTCCTTGTCAAATGGAATTGAGCTCATCGTTCCCAATAACGTCTATCAAGACGCAGAATCGGTCGAGTTTATCCAAAACGACAATGGAACTTACTCTATCTTAATCAAAAATATCGAGGATATTCAAAGTAAATAATGTTTAAACGAATTCGAAGAGTGCTTGTACTAGCAGTCTTCCTTTTTGCTGGATATAAAGCTTACCGCGTTCACCAAGATGTCAAGCAAGTCATGACCTATCAACCCATGGTGCGAGAAATTTTGAGTGAAAAAGACACCCCAGCAAACGAAGAGCTTGTGCTCGCTATGATTTATACTGAAACAAAAGGAAAAGAAGGCGATGTTATGCAGTCTAGTGAGTCTGCAAGTGGTTCCACCAACACCATCAATGATAATGCCTCTAGCATTCGACAAGGCGTTCAAACTCTGACAGACAACCTCTATCTGGCTCAGAAGAAAGGTGTTGATGTCTGGACAGCTGTTCAAGCCTATAATTTTGGACCTGCCTATATCGATTTTATTGCCCAAAATGGTAAGGAAAACACCCTAGCTCTGGCTAAACAGTATTCTCGTGATACAGTTGCTCCCTTGCTTGGCAATACCACTGGAAAGACTTATAGTTATATTCACCCCATTTCCATTTTTCATGGAGCCGAACTCTATGTAAATGGAGGAAACTATTATTATTCTAGACAGGTGCAACTCAACCTTTACATCATCAAAACTTTCACTCTCTTTTCGACATCTGGCTAGTCCAGGTGTTTTTGTTATAAGTTTTCTTTAAGATAGATATATTACTCTAGAAAGGTAAAGGAGGAAATTCCCTATGAGAAAGAAACTCTTTCTGACTAGTGCTGCGGTCTTGTGGTCAGTAACAGCTATGAATAGTGCCCATGCAGCAACAGATGTTCAAAAAGTCATCGATGAAAACTATGTCCAACCTGAATATGTCCTAGGTTCATCATTGTCTGAAGATCAAAAAAATCAAACCCTAAAAAAACTAGGCTACAATGCCTCAACAGACACCAAAGAACTCAAGACCATGACACCTGATGTCTATTCTAAGATTATGAATGTTGCCAATGACTCTAGCTTACAGTTGTATTCATCAGCCAAGATTCAAAAACTAGGTAATAAGTCGTCACTTGAGGTCAAGATTGAAACACCAGAAAACATCACGAAGGTGACGCAGGATATGTACCGAAATGCAGCAGTAACGCTGGGAGTGGAACATGCCAAAATCACTGTAGCAGCCCCTATTCCAGTTACTGGTGAAAGTGCTTTAGCAGGGATTTATTATTCGCTAGAAGCTAATGGAGCCAAGGTGCCGCAGGCCAACAAAGACCTGGCTCAAGAAGAACTCAAAGCCTTATCTGATATCAATGCTGAAAACAAGGACAAAACTGGCTATGATGCTAATAAATTGAACGTTGCCCTAGCCGATATCAAGTCAGGACTCGCCAAAGCTAAAGAAAGTAAGGGAAATCTGACAGAGGAAGATGTCCGCAAAATCGTTGAAGATACCTTAAAAAATTACAAACTTGATCAGGTTATAACAGGAAACCAGATCAATATCATCATCAATTTTGCTTTGAATCTCTCAAAGAGTGATATTCTCAGCAATGCAGACTTCACTAAAACCTTAAATGACCTTAAACAAAGTATCGTATCACAAGCTGGCGACAGTTTTAAAAATATCAACCTTAACTTTGATGCTAATAAGGCGCTAGAGGACGGTGGTAACTTCTTAAGCTCCCTCTGGCAAGCCATTGTCAACTTCTTCAAGAGTTTTGGTTCTTAAGAAATTTCATGGTATAATAGATGGTAACCGTAACGTTGCCGTCTTTTTTGTCGGCCAATAGAAAGAGAAGAGAATGTTAAAGAAAAATGATATTGTAGAAGTTGAAATTGTTGACTTGACCCATGAAGGGGCAGGAGTTGCCAAGGTAGATGGCTTGGTATTTTTTGTTGAGAATGCATTACCGAGTGAAAAAATTCTCATGCGAGTTCTCAAGGTTAATAAAAAGATTGGTTTTGGGAAAGTGGAAGAATACCTTGTCCAGTCACCACACCGTAATCAAGATCTAGATTTGGCTTACCTGCGTTCAGGAATCGCGGATTTAGGTCATCTTGCCTACCCAGAACAGCTCAAGTTTAAAACCAAGCAAGTTAAGGATAGTCTCTACAAGATTGCTGGAATTGATGATATAGAGGTTGCTGAAACTTTGGGTATGAAAAATCCAGTCAAGTACCGCAATAAGGCGCAGGTTCCTGTTCGTCGAGTGAATGGTGTCTTGGAAACAGGCTTTTTCCGTAAGAATTCCCATGACCTCATGCCTCTAGAAGATTTCTTTATCCAAGATTCCGTGATTGACGAGGTAGTAGTAGCCCTACGCGACTTGCTCCGTCGTTATGACCTGAAACCTTATGATGAAAAGGAACAATCTGGCTTGATTCGTAATCTTGTGGTACGTCGCGGACACTATTCAGGTCAAATTATGGTTATTTTGGTAACAACTCGTCCCAAAGTTTTTCGTGTGGAGCAATTGATTGAACAACTAATCAAGCAGTTCCCAGAGATTGTGTCTGTTATGCAAAATATCAATGACCAGAACACTAATGCTATTTTTGGTAAGGAATGGCGCACACT
Source organism: Streptococcus vulneris (assembly GCF_019218685.1). NCBI lineage: Bacteria > Bacillati > Bacillota > Bacilli > Lactobacillales > Streptococcaceae > Streptococcus > Streptococcus vulneris. Next base: position 19,315 of record NZ_JAHUZC010000001.1, read on the forward strand.
TTATGGACATGACTTTATCACTGACCAGATGTTGGGAAATGACTACCAAATCGCTGGACCCGCTTTTTACCAAGTCAATACTGAAATGGCGGAGAAGCTCTATCAAACGGCTATTGACTTTGCTGCATTAAAAGAAGACGATGTGATCATTGATGCCTATTCTGGTATCGGGACGATTGGTCTTTCTGTTGCGAAACATGTCAAGGAAGTCTATGGTGTCGAAGTGATTCCAGAAGCGGTTGAGAATAGCAAAAAGAATGCTCAGCTAAACAATATTTCAAATGCCCACTATGTTTGTGACACAGCTGAAAATGCTATGAAAAATTGGCTTAAAGATGGAATTCAACCAAGCCTTATACTAGTGGACCCACCAAGAAAAGGACTCACAGAAAGCTTTATCAAGGCAAGTAGCCAAACAGGAGCCGACCGCATCGCCTATATCTCATGTAATGTCGCCACCATGGCGCGTGATATCAAACTCTACCAAGAATTGGGATATGAGTTGAAGAAAGTTCAGCCAGTGGATTTATTTCCTCAAACGCATCATGTTGAGGCGGTAAGTTTGCTAGTCAAGGAGTAAAACGACGAAGATTAGCATTTACTTCCGCCCATGCGATAGCTGTCCGTGATTGACAAGTGCTAGCACGCAGACAGAACGGAGATAGCGAACCGCTGAGTGTGTCGCTCTGCTCGTAAAAGCTTAGAAACCTTTGAACGAAAAGGATAATGAAAAGCCTTGAATTGTAAGGCTTTTTGTCGTATGGGGGGGAGTATCAGAGTGAGTAATTTTTTGGAGGGAGTAGAAGTGATAGCTAGAAATTATCAGTTTCTATTTCCATTTACCCTGTGGGTACGTGTTTGTTTCCATTGACAAGGAGTTTGTGGGAATAGAAACATCCCCACCTTGTTTGAATCAAGTGAAGTGTAGTTGAAGGAAAGCTGTTGAAAGGAATACTGCATTTTACCGAATAAGTAATAATTTAGGCAACTTCAAATCGTTTTTAAAAAAACTATTTTAAAGGTCAAGAGTAGACAAAAATTGTCCACTCTTTTTTGTAAACTCAATTTATCAATAAATGAAATGAGGGAATGTAAAATGAAATATTTTGAGGTTGAGTTAGAAAATCCTGATGAATTTTTAAAACTACAAACAGAAGATTTTGTGAAAGCTAATCGCTTGCTACTAAGGAAGATAATCCAGAGCGTTACAGTCTATGAAGAACACTTCGTCATATCCTTTAAATCTGGCATCGAATTGGAAGTATGAGACTCATTCCATAACTTTTATATTGAACATATCATCTTTTTGTGTTATACTATAAATTGATATAAACAAAGATGTAGGAGGAACCGAAACTATGACAGCCTCAATGCGTTTAAGATAAGCTGGCAATAAAAAAAGCAGAATCTATACCCGATGATAGGCTTTTTTGTTGTGCTTATTTATACGATATTGAGCATTCATTAGTTACGGTGAGGATATTGGTTATTTAACTATACCTTTATTTAACTATGTCTTTAATATGAATGTTTCCAAATTGTATGTATGCAGACCAAAAGCCACATTGTGGGGTTTGGCCTGCATTTTTTATTGCCTAGAATGCTATTCAAAATAGAAATTCAAGCAAAATAATATGCAGGAGATAATATAAATGGAAAAATACAACAATTGGAAACGAAAATTTTATGCAATATGGGCAGGGCAAGCAGTATCATTAATCACTAGTGCCATCCTGCAAATGGCGATTATTTTTTACCTTACAGAAAAAACAGGATCTGCGATGGTCTTGTCTATGGCTTCATTAGTAGGTTTTTTACCCTATGCGATTTTGGGACCTGCCATTGGTGTGCTAGTGGATCGTCATGATAGGAAGAAGATAATGATTGGTGCCGATTTAATTATCGCAGCAGCTGGTGCAGTGTTTGCTATTGTTGCATTCTGTATGGAGCTACCTGTCTGGATGATTATGATAGTATTGTTTATCCGTAGCATTGGAACAGCTTTTCATACCCCAGCACTCAATGCGGTTACACCACTTTTAGTACCAGAAGAACAGCTAACGAAATGCGCAGGCTATAGTCAGTCTTTGCAGTCTATAAGCTATATTGTTAGTCCGGCAGTTGCAGCACTCTTATACTCCGTTTGGGATTTAAATGCTATTATTGCCATCGACGTATTGGGTGCTGTGATTGCATCTATTACGGTAGCAATTGTACGTATACCTAAGCTGGGTAATCAAGTGCAAAGTTTAGAACCAAATTTCATAAGAGAGATGAAAGAAGGAGTTGTGGTTCTGAGACAAAACAAAGGATTGTTTGCCTTATTACTCTTAGGAACACTATATACTTTTGTTTATATGCCAATCAATGCACTATTTCCTTTAATAAGCATGGAACACTTTAATGGAACGCCTGTGCATATTTCTATTACGGAAATTTCCTTTGCATTTGGGATGCTAGCAGGAGGCTTATTATTAGGAAGATTAGGGGGCTTCGAAAAGCATGTATTACTAATAACAAGTTCATTTTTTATAATGGGGACCAGTTTAGCCGTTTCGGGAATACTTCCTCCAAATGGATTTGTAATATTTGTAGTTTGCTGTGCAATAATGGGGCTTTCGGTGCCATTTTATAGCGGTGTGCAAACAGCTCTTTTTCAGGAGAAAATTAAGCCTGAATATTTAGGACGTGTATTTTCTTTGACCGGAAGTATCATGTCACTTGCTATGCCAATTGGGTTAATTCTTTCTGGATTCTTTGCTGATAAAATCGGTGTAAATCATTGGTTTTTACTATCAGGTATTTTAATTATTGGCATTGCTATAGTTTGCCAAATGATAACTGAGGTTAGAAAATTAGATTTAAAATAAACAATATTGGAGGAATATTTATGTATCTTATTTTCATGTAACTCTTCCTGCTAAAATCGCAGGGTTTTCCCTGCATACAAGCAAATGAAAGCATGCGATTATAGACAGGAGGAAATGTTATGGAATTAATATTAAAAGCAAAAGACATTCGTGTGGAATTCAAAGGACGCGATGTTTTAGATATAAATGAATTAGAAGTATATGATTATGACCGTATTGGTTTAGTAGGAGCAAATGGTGCTGGAAAAAGCACTTTACTCAGGGTACTTTTAGGAGAATTAACTCCCCCAGGATGTAAAATGAATCGTCTGGGTGAACTTGCCTATATTCCCCAGTTGGACGAAGTAACTCTGCAGGAGGAAAAAGATTTTGCACTTGTAGGCAAGCTAGGTGTTGAGCAATTAAATATACAGACTATGAGCGGTGGTGAAGAAACAAGGCTTAAAATAGCACAGGCCTTATCGGCACAGGTTCATGGTATTTTAGCGGATGAACCTACGAGCCATTTAGACAGTGACGGAATTGATTTTCTAATAGGACAGCTAAAATATTTTACAGGTGCACTGTTAGTTATTAGCCATGACCGCTATTTTCTTGATGAAATAGTAGATAAAATATGGGAACTGAAAGATGGCAAAATCACTGAGTATTGGGGAAACTATTCTGATTATCTTCGTCAGAAAGAGGAAGAACGTAAGAGCCAAGCTGCAGAATACGAACAATTTATTGCGGAACGTGCCCGATTGGAAAGGGCTGCGGAGGAAAAGCGAAAACAGGCTCGTAAAATAGAACAGAAGGCAAAAGGTGCTTCAAAAAAACAAAGCACTGAAGGCGGAGGACGTTTAGCTCATCAAAAATCAATAGGAAGTAAGGAAAAAAAGTTGCATAATGCCGCTAAATCCCTAGACCATAGGATTGGGGCCTTAGGAAATGTAGAAGCTCCAGAAGACATTCGCAGGATTCGTTTCAGGCAAAGTGATGCATTGGCACTCTACAATCCATATCCTATTGTCGGTACGGAAATTACTAAAATATTTGGGGATAAGATACTGTTTGAAAAAGCATCTTTTCAAATTCCCCTAGGAGCAAAAGTGGCGCTAACTGGTGGCAATGGAACAGGAAAAACAACTTTAATCCAAATGATCATAAACCATGAAGATGGAATTTCTATTTCACCTAAGGCAAAAATAGGTTACTTTGCACAAAATAGTTACAAGTACAACGGTAATCAGAAAGTCATGGAGTTTATGCAGGAGGATTGTGAATACAATGTTTCAGAAATTCGTTCGGTTCTAGCATCAATTGGGCTTAAACAAAACGATATTGGAAAAAGCTTATCTGCTTTAAGCGGCGGAGAAATTATTAAATTGTTGCTGGCTAAAATGCTTATGGGTAGATATAACATCCTGCTAATGGATGAACCGAGTAACTTCCTTGACATACCAAGCTTAGAGGCTTTGGAAATATTAATGAAGGAATACACCGGAACTATCGTGTTTATCACCCACGATAAACGATTACTCGAAAATGTAGCAGATGTAGTTTATGAAATTAGAGATAAGAAAATAAATCTGAAACATTAAATTTAAGGTAGTCGCCGGTCAATGTAGTCTGTACTGGCTGGCGGCTCCATTGTTAAAGAGTATAAAGACTTTAGATTTTATGAATATTAAAAATAGGAACAGTCAATTGAACTGCTCCTATTTTTCTGCTAAATATATTGTAGTTTTCTTATATGTATAATGATAGATTAGTGGATTCTCTTCTAAGGTTCTTACTTCAAATATGAAGAAGTGATCGCGGTTATCTTTGGACTTTTCCTTATTTAGGACAAAGTAATTCTTATGTGAAGTCGCCATTGTTTTGAGGATATCATCCGTCAGGAAGGTCAATGGAATATTCATGTTGGAGTAGCGGTAGAAGTCACGTTCAAAATCTTGGTAGCTCTCGCTGTAATAGTCCATTTGCAGGTGATTACGTTGAAACTCAAGCTGATTCATAAAGTACCTCCTCAACAAGTTCAATATTCATAATATCTCTCAATTTCAGATTGATGTGACCTGTTGTAGTTTTTATCAAAATGAAATCCTTATTCAGACTTGGTATTGTTCCAGTGTAGGAAACACGCTTGTTTTTTTCAATCACATGAATGCGCGTGTGTAGCTGCCCAGCGTATACTTGACTGAGGAGTAATAATTTCTTCTCTAGTGATAAATCAGACATGTACGTTACTTTGTTTGTATCATCGGAGAGTGCTGATGTATGCTCAGATAGGAAAAAGCCCATCCATTTTTGCATCTTAATATCTTGGTACTCTCTTGCTGATTGAAATGGTAAGTATGAACGGTCAATCATTTTAATCCCTCCAATCCACCAGCGGAATGACCGCCAATAAGTTTACTGCGTTCAATATTTTAGGAACCTTCAGTTAGGACGGTTCCTTTTTGTATGGCTAAAAAGCCAAACTGTTCTCTGACAACATCAATAGCTGTCTGAAGTCTATTTTCTTTTTCAATTTCTTCTACATCATGCAAAATGAGGACAACCCTTTTACTACCAAGGTGTTCTGTGCAGAATGCGGTTCAGCTTTTGGACGTAAGAACTGGACGACCAGTCGTGGCAAACGTAAAGTTTGGCAGTGTAACAACCGTTATAAGGTAAAGGGACAGATTGGTTGTCAGAACAACCATATCGATGAGGGAACACTAGAGAAAGCTGTAATGATGGCAGTTAAACTACTGAGTGAGAATATGGATTTGTTGCATGGAAAGTGGAATAAGATCTTGGAAGAAAACCAGTTATTAGAAAAGCATTACAGTGTGTTACTGGCTGAATTGATAAATAAGGAGTGTTGGGAATATGATTCCTTTGAGATGTGTCAGGTACTAGATAGTATTTTGATTTCGGAGGATGGACAGATAACCGTTAGATTTTTGGAAGGAACAGAAGTTGATTTATAAGGCTGTAGGCATAGTATAGTTCACTATGTTTGCAGCCTTTTTTCTTGTTTAGTGGTATAATTATATGTAGGATTTTTTTAATATCGGTTACTTTTTATGAATTAACCAAAAAACTAAAATGGAGTTGTTTTATAATGAGATATTCTGAAGAAGCATTACAATCATGGATTAAGCCGTTATCTGCCACTGAAGAAACACGGGTTGAAAATACTATTGGAATGATTAAAGATGCAATAGAAAGGAGTGGGCTCTCTTCAAAGTATGAATATGAAATTTTTGCCCAAGGTTCTTATGCAAATAATACGAATGTAAAGAAAAATAGCGACATTGATATCTGTATCATGGTGAAATCTTTATTTTATTGTGAGTATGTAGATGGGTTATCGGACCTAGACTATAATTACTCTAGTAGCAGCACCAATGCTAATGTATTTAAAAACGAAGTGATTAAAGCGTTAATTTCAAAATTTGGTGCAGAATCAGTTTCTATTGGCAATAAGTGTATCAATATTAATTCTAACTCATATCACGTAAATGCAGATGTAGTCCCATGTTTTCAATATCGAAATTATAGATATATTGGTAGCAGGTCATCTGAAAAATTTGTTGAAGGCATCAAATTTTTTACCTCAAACGGAAATTATGAAGTAATTAATTATCCTAAAGTTCATATACAAAATGGTATCTCTAAGAATAAATCTACTCACTATAAATATAAATATTTAGTTAGGATTATGAAGCATATTAAGAACGAGATGCAGGAGCTAGGATTGACAAACGAACGCATTTCTTCATATTTGATAGAATGTTTGGTCTGGAATATACCTGAACAGATGTTTTTCAATAGTAATAGCTACACAGGGTTGTTACAGCAAGCGTTATATTACATAGTGTCTCAAGTGAATTTAAATTGGGTTGAAGTAAGTGGAATGTATTACCTTTTTCGTTCAGAGCAGAAATGGAATTTACAGGATACAAAAACTTTTTTAGTTAGAATGATTGAATTTTTGGATTATAAATAAAACTTATGAATGAACAGCAGAAAAAATTTTTGAATATTACAATATGGGTTTTTGCAATTTGCTTGTTATTAAGATTGTTAATAAGTGGCCAAGAGATTGCAGTGAATCTTAAATCTGATATTTTGGCATTGGTATATTCAGCCATTGGGTATATTGGTGAAGCTATATCAGTTACAGCAATTATTATGGCTATTTTTGAAAAAACAGCATGGCGGTGGCCATTACTATCTAAGATTCATAATGTTCCAATTTTATTTGCGAATTATGTAGGTAGTTTCAAGACGGACTATGATCAGAATGAAAGAAATTGTGAACTTACTATTGAACAGTCATTTACGACTATTAAAGTTAAGTTTAAAACGGGTGAAAGTTCGAGCCATAGCATTACAGCATCAATTATCAATGATAATGGAACACAAAAATTAATTTATACATATTTAAATAGCCCAAGGGCTGAATTGCAAAGTCCTATACATTATGGGACGGTAATTCTTGATATTGATAATCCAAATCAACTAGAAGGAAATTATTATACTAATCGAGGAACCAAAGGTTCAATGAGTTTTGAGATAAACAACCCTTCTCGCTAGTTGGATTTGTAAAGATTTAAATAAAGAAAGAAGAACTAACTATCGGAAACTTGGCATAGATGTAACAATACTGTATATTAACGAAGCCGTAAATACTCGCATTAGTTACGTTTAATAGTTTAATACGGATATTCAGCAGCTTTGATTTCGTTTCACAGTATAGGTAGTAACCGTCAAGACATGTGGAGGCGGTAGTTTTGATGTCAAAAGTTGCAACCAGTGAATAAATGAAGTGTAGAAAATAAAGGCTTGTTCAATTCAATATATAATGAATTACCGGCACCCAAACCAAAGAAAAAGAAATAATTAAATTAGAAGTTGAAGGGGGGAAGAATGAGAATCGGAGTTATTCAAGCAAGTTCGCAAGCGACCAAAAATCAAATAATCTATGATGCTGTATTAAAGTATGCTCCAAAGAAATCTGAGGTTATAAATTTTGGCTGTACGATGGAAGAAAATGAAAAATACTCGTATATAGAAATTTCTATTCTTATAGGTATCTTGTTGGCAAGTAGGATAGTTGATTTCGTTGTTACGGGCTGTTCTTCCGGACAAGGAATGATGCTTGCTTGTAATAGTATGCCTGATGTCATTTGCGGATATGCACCTACACCGAATGATGCCTATTTATTTGCTCAGATTAATAATGGAAATGCGATATCATTACCATTAGGTGAAAATTATACATGGTCAGGTACTGAAAATCTTGAAAAAACAATAGAAGCTCTTTTCTCAGAGCCATTTGGGCAAGGATACCCCAAGAGTGAGGCAGAGAGAAAGGTAAGAGATGCCGAGAAACTTAAAGAAATAAGAAGAATCGGGCAGGTTCAGTTTGAAGAATTCGCAAATGTACTAGATATATCATTGTTTGAATCAATAAAGAGGAAACAGAATGTAATTCAGAATGTAAAGGCGTATGGGAAGAAAGAAATAGCTGATTTAATGAAATGAGTAAATCACAGTTTGTCGGGGTAATACCTTTTAACGATAACCTTATGCTATTGTCAAAAGGTTTATAGACATGTTCCCACATACATGTTCTATTGGCATACATAGTGTTCACTCGTTTTATGTCGAGTGTGTGGTACTGCTTTTAAGAGCTGATTGAACAAGGAAAATTAGCTAGTGAAAGTCCTACAGTAAGGAGTTTAAACATGAAATTCCATGAATTTGGTGATAAGAATTTGCCTCCTATTTTACTGATACATGGTGGTGGCAGTTCTTGGTGGTATTATCTTCGTCAAGCACGAATCTTGTCAGAAAAATACCGTGTTATTTTACCTACTTTGAATGGTCACGGCGAAGAATATCAACTTGATTATGTTTCTACTGAAGACTCTGCCTTGGAAATCTTGGACTATATCAAAGCAAACTGTGGTGGGAAATTGTTTGCAATCGGTGGTGTTTCACTTGGTGGTCAAATTGCCATGGAGCTTTTGTCTTTAGACAGTGAAATTGCTGAGAAGGCCATCATAGACGGAAGCCTCTGTATTCCTCAACCAATGTTATCTAAAATCAGCATCTTTCTAGTGTCTCTATTTGGTAAACTGATGTTCAATAAATTCTCTTGCAAACTTCAGTTAAGCATGATGAACAAACTCTATCCTAAACTGGCTTATCCAGAGGAAATAAAAGCTTATTATTTGGAGGATCTGCCAAGGACACCTGTTAAAACATTGGTGACCATTTACAAAACCTATATGGGGTATTACAAGCTGAAAGATATGATTTCTGCTAGCAAAGCTCAAGTTCTGTATATCTATGGTGAAAAAGAATTGAACTGTGTGAAAAAATCAGCGAAATTATTTCATCAGCTACATTCAAATACAATTTGGTATGAAGCAAAGGGTTATAACCACGGTTATTTATCAGCTTACCTGCCTTATGAGTGGATTGATTTGGTGGTGCCATTTTTAAAGAGTGATTCATTAGAAATGTGTAACGAATCTGAAATGCCATAAGGAGGAAACGGATGCTAGGAGCAATTATTGTAGATATTGTAGGTTCAGTTTACGAATGGAACAATATCAAAACGAAGGACTTTCCTTTATTTAGTGAAGATTGTTTTTTCACTGATGATACGGTAAGTCCGAAGCTGATTGTGTGAGTTTGTTAGTGAAACGAAGTTAAACGTCAAAACAATGAAACTAAAACTCCATTATTTAGCAATGACAACCTAAATTGACTTTACGGAGGTGTTTTTTTGATAAAAAGCAGACCTGAGTTTGATAAAATCACATCCTTTGATGAGTTTAATAAATACTATTGGTATCGTGATGAACTTTCACAGATATGCAAGTCATTAGGACTTGAATATAGAGGGACAAAACAGGAACTAAATGATATTATTGAGCAGTACTTTAAGGGGAAGTTGATTAAAAAATCATCAATAAAAAGGAAAAAGAAACGAGTAGAAGTCGTTACATTAAATATGCCCTTACTTGAATGTGGATTCTCCTTTAATGCGCACTTTAGAGAATATTTCTCAACTTTAACAGATGTTTCGCCATTTAAATTTACTGCTGATATGGCTACAGCTTGGAGAAAAGTAAAAAGAGAAAATGATTTGAGTTTTACAATCCAAGATATGCTCAAAGTCTATTATGGAGATTCAAATTATGCCAAGTATGACCATTCGGTTTGTCAATGGAACCAATTTTTAAAGGACTTCTGTGCAGACGAAAATAATCGTAACTGCTCGAATAAACTAAAAGTAGCTTCCATTCTTTGGAAAGAAGTTAGAAATTCAAGTAATGAAAAAATTTATTCAAAGAAACTTTTGACTGAATATGCTGATAGAATAGACGAGTATGAAAAGTAGAAATGTCAGTCTCAACCAATAGCTTGTAAGGAGGAATACCATGCTAGGAGCAATTGTTGGAGACATTGTAGGTTCAGTTTACGAATGGAACAACATCAATACGAAGGATTTTCCTTTATTTCGTGAGGATTGTTTTTTCACGGATGATACGGTTATGACCTGTGCTGTCGCTGAAGCAATCATGAATGGTGGGCAAAAGGATGACTTTATTGACGCTATGAAGAAATATGGCAGAATGTATCCGGATGCTGATTATGGTGCTCGGTTTAATGCATGGCTAAACAGTGATAACCGTGAGCCTTATAATAGCTTCGGGAATGGATCAGCTATGCGTGTTTCTCCCTGTGCTTGGGTCATGGACTGTAGTTTTTATGCAAGAGCTGGTATGTGGCCATCATCTAGAGGACTTGCTAGTCTTTCTGCAGAGGTAACTCATAACCATCCAGAAGGTATCAAAGGTGCCATGGCTACAGCTGATGCTATCTTTCTATGTCGATTTTACTTTGGTGGTTATTGTAGCGAACATGAGCAACCAATTAACGACAATCCTACCGAATGTAAAAAACGGATTAAGGATTATATTGAGAAGAAATACGGCTACAATCTATCTCAAACTTTAGATGAAATTCGCCCTACATACCGTTTCAACGAAACTTGTCAGGATACTGTCCCTCAGGCCATTATTGCCTTTCTTGAAAGTACAGATTTCGAAGATGCTATAAGAAACGCTATCTCACTTGGTGGCGACAGTGATACTCTCGCTGCAATCACTGGTAGCATAGCAGAGGCAGCTTACGGTATCCCTGATTTGATCAAGGAAAAGGCCTATTCTTACTTGGATGAACCCTTAAAGGATGTAGTTAGACGATGGGAAAATAGAATAAAAGCATATTAATCTCCAGTACGTCATATTTCTCTTTTCTGTATTTTCATTGTATAATGAGAGTACATTTAGTTGCATACGACGAAATGTAAACATTTCTATTTAAAATTAAGGAGAAATTAATGAAAAAGGCAATGTTAATTATCAATCCTACTTCTGGTGGCGAGAAGGCTTTGGATTACAAAGAAAAGCTGGAGAATAAAGCAAAAGAATACTTTGAGCACGTGGAAACCAAAATTACCGAAAAGGCTCTGGATGCAACACATTTTGCTGAAGAAGCTTCTCGTGAGCAGTACGATGCAGTGGTTGTGTTTGGTGGAGACGGGACTGTCAACGAAGTCATTTCGGGTATTGCTGAGAGAGACTACATTCCTAAGTTAGGGATTATCCCAGGTGGGACGGGTAACCTCATTACGAAACTGTTGGAAATCAATCAAGACATCGATGGCGCAATTGATGAACTGGATTTTAACTTAACCAATAAGATTGATATCGGTAAAGCAAATGACAATTATTTTGGTTATATCTTTAGTATCGGTTCACTTCCTGAGGCGATTTACAATGTTGAAATCGAGGACAAGACAAAATTCGGTATTTTAGCCTATGCTGTAAATACCATGAAGTCTGTCATGACGGATCAGGTTTTTAACATTAAGGTTGAGACAGAAAATGGAAATTATGTTGGTGAAGCGAGCCATGTTTTGGTTCTCTTGACAAATTACTTCGCTGACAAAAAAATCTTTGAAGAAAACAAGGATGGCTATGCCAATATTTTGATTCTTAAAGATGCTTCTATATTCTCTAAATTATCCGTTATTCCTGATTTACTAAAAGGAGATGTTGTCGGCAATGATAATATTGAGTATATCAGAGCGCGTAATATTAAAATCTCTTCAGATAGTGAGTTGGAGTCAGACGTTGATGGCGATAAATCGGATAACCTACCTGTAGAAATCAAAGTTTTAGCTCAGCGAGTTGAAGTATTTTCAAAACCGAAAGAGTAGAAGGTAAAAATTAGTTTATTATTCACAACGAAATTAAGTTCTATATCAACGATTGGAGGAGGAATGAATTCTCTATTTGATGAATTTCGAACAATCTGTTCTCATTTAAACCAAGTCGGAATCACTCCGACGCTCATGGGGTCTTTGGGGTTTGAATACCGTTCAAATGACGAATGGGGGCCGTCTGACATTGACATTCATGTGCCTGGTGACTCTAGAGGTTGGGAAGCTCCTGACCATCTCAGAATCTATGACTGGGACAAGATAATGAAAGTGATGAATCACTTAGGTTACGCCTTAATAGATATTCATGAGCATGAATTCCAAAAGGATGGTCTGAGTGTTGAATTCGGAAGTATTGATTCTTTACCAGATTTTGCAGGAGTTTCGGAATCGGATATAGAGCTGATTCATCTCGATGACATCACTTTTCGCGTTCCAAGTTTGGAACAGTTTTTAAGCGTTTACAAGGCTTCTTCCCAAGATTCTTATCGAAATGAGCACAATAACAATAAGGATTTTAAAAAAATAGAGTGGTTGCAAAGATATTTGTAAATCATCATTTGAAAAGTAGCAAGTTGTAAGACTGGCTACTTTTTTATTTATAGAACCAAACCACTAGAATCTACGGACAAGCCTTGAAAATAAAATACGAAAGTAGTATACTAGAATCACAATTATGAAAACGTTTGCGTAAAATTGGAATTAAAACTCTAGGAGACAAATTAATGGAATTAAGTGCTATTTACCATAGACCTGAGTCAGAGTATGCCTATCTTTACAAGGATAAGAAACTTCATATTCGGATTAGAACTAAGAAAGGGGATATTGAAAGCATCACCTTGCATTATGGTGATCCTTTTATTTTTATGGAGGAGTTCTATCAAGATACAAAGAAAATGGCCAAGATAACTTCTGATGCCTTATTTGACCATTGGCAGGTTGAAGTGTCCGTCGACTTTGCACGTATCCAGTATCTCTTTGAACTCAAGGATACAGAAGGCCAAAGCATTTTGTATGGCGATAAAGGGTGTGTGGAAAATTCTCTAGAAAATCTTCATGCCATTGGAAACGGATTTAAGTTGCCTTATCTTCATGAAATTGATGCATGCCAGGTTCCTGATTGGGTTTCAAATACGGTATGGTATCAGATATTTCCTGAGAGATTTGCTAATGGAAATACTCGATTAAACCCAGAAGGGACTTTAGACTGGGATTCATCTATCACACCTAATAGTGATGATTTCTTTGGTGGTGATTTACAGGGGATTGTTGACCATCTGGATTACTTGCAAGACTTGGGTATTACTGGACTTTATCTTTGTCCTATCTTTGAATCTACGAGCAATCATAAGTACAATACGACAGATTACTTAGAAATTGACCGTCATTTTGGAGACAAGGAGACCTTTCGGGAGCTGGTCGAACAATCTCATCAGCGTGGCATGAAAATCATGCTGGATGCTGTATTTAATCATATTGGTTCGCAATCTCCTCAATGGCAAGATGTTATCGAAAACGGTGAGGAGTCTGCTTACAAAGATTGGTTCCGTATTCAACGATTCCCAGTGACGACTGATAAGCTTGCTAATAAGAGAGACTTGCCCTATCATGCTTTTGGTTTTGAGGGCTATATGCCTAAGCTAAATACAGCCAATCCAGAGGTTAAGGAGTATCTTTTAAAGGTTGCGACTTATTGGATTGAAGAATTTGATATCGATGCTTGGCGTTTGGATGTGGCTAATGAGATTGACCATCAGTTTTGGAGGGATTTTCGTAAGGCAGTTTTAGCTAAAAAGCCTGATCTTTATATCCTAGGAGAAGTCTGGCATACATCTCAGCCTTGGCTAAATGGGGATGAGTTCCATGCAGTCATGAATTATCCTTTATCTGATAGTATCAAGGAGTATTTCTTACGAGGAATTAAGAAGACAGATCAGTTCATCGATGAAATCAATGTCCAATCTATGTATTACAAGCAGCAGATTTCAGAGGTCATGTTTAATCTCTTGGATTCACATGATACAGAACGAATCTTGTGGACGGCCAATGAGGATGTGCAACTGGTTAAATCAGCCCTAGCCTTTCTCTTTTTACAAAAAGGAACACCCTGCATCTATTACGGAACCGAGCTTTCCTTAACCGGCGGTCCAGACCCAGATTGTCGACGTTGTATGCCTTGGGAACGTGTATCAAGTGACAATGATATGCTGAATTTCATGAAGCAGCTGATTAATATTAGAAAACAAGCGTCATCAACCATTCAGCACGGCAAGTATAGCCTAAAAGAAATCAAACAAGATATAGTAGCTCTGGAATGGACATACGAAGGCCGGGTCCTTAAAGCAATATTTAACCAATCAAAAGATGATTATCTTGTAGAAAAGGAAGCAGTAGCACTAGCAAGCAATTACCAAGAATTAGAGAATCAGCTTGTCATCTCTCCAAAAGGATTTGTGATTTTTCATTAAAGAGCAATTAAGAGTGACAGGAAAATTGTAGTATAGAGAGCATTTTACAAACAGACTATTTGTCGTCTTGCTACTAATGATATATAATTTACTTAAAGAAAATAGGAGGATTTATCGAATGGAATTAAAAGATTTTACAGAAAAAGAACAGGAAATGATTAAGAAGGGGCTTACGACGTCTAAGATTAGTGACAAGGAAACTGCTGAGAAAATTCTTGCGCTTGTACCACAAGACTTGATTAAGCGAATCCCATTTTTCGTCAGAAAACATGCAACAACACGTACGATCAAACGAATTTCTATTGAACACCCTGAGCTCTACGCAGCAGCTCAAACTAGTGGTGAAATTCCAGAAAAAGAACGCGAAGAATTACGTCAGATTATCACGACTATCTTTGAACAAAAGATGAATAAGCATAGTATTCGTTAAATACAAAATCTGAGAACTAGAGCCTTCTAGTTCCTTTTATATCCGCTTTCACATTATACAGTTTATAAAAATCTATATAAAATATTATATTTCCGAACAAAAGTAGATATTTTTTAAAAAAAGTACTTTACAGAATGTTGGAAGTATGATATAGTAATAAAGCTTAGAAAATGAGATGGTGTTTTCTAGCAAATATAAACCCGAGTAAAAAATGCCTACGGACAGGCAGGGTTGAATGCCGAAGCGTGGTTGAAAAACCACATTATTGATAGGGTTAAAAGCCTACTTTTATAAGTTGATGTTAGGACACTTATCCTAATTCATAAATTTTTAGTGTGGTGAAAGCACACGTCATCTTGTGAAACGATCAATAAAGTACGTAATATTTGCTACTAGAGAGTTTGGAAACATCGGGAACAGACATACTCAACAGAAACCAAAATAAACGCGTCAGAAGATTGCAGAGCAGGTGAAAACCTGCTCTTTTTTCATGAGTCAACCTTTAGTTCCTTAGTTTTCATAAGGTTCTAAAAATATTGAGAGGAGTATGTCTTGAAAGAGTTAGATCAAAACCAAGCCCCAATTTATGGGGCCTTGGTGAAGTTACGCAAGAAAAGAATTGTTCCCTTTGATGTACCAGGTCACAAACGCGGACGAGGGAATCCAGAACTTGTGGAACTATTAGGAGAAAAATGTGTTGGAATTGATGTCAATTCGATGAAACCCTTGGATAATTTAGGCCATCCCATTTCGATTATTCGGGATGCAGAGGATCTGGCAGCTGATGCTTTTGGAGCTAGCCATGCTTTTCTAATGATTGGTGGAACAACCTCATCGGTGCAGACTATGATTCTGTCAACCTGCAAGGCAGGAGATAAGATTATTCTGCCACGTAATGTCCATAAATCTGCTATCAATGCGCTGGTTATATGTGGTGCTATTCCCATCTATATCGAGATGAGTGTAGATCCTAAGATTGGTATCGCTTTAGGTCTTGAAAATGACCGAGTAGCCAAAGCCATAAAGGACCATCCAGATGCCAAGGCCATTTTGATTAACAATCCTACTTACTACGGAATCTGTTCAGACCTAAAGGGGTTGACAGAAATGGCTCATGAAGCTGGCATGATGGTTTTGGTAGATGAGGCCCACGGAGCGCACTTACATTTTACTGATAAACTTCCAATTTCTGCTATGGATGCAGGTGCTGATATGGCGGCGGTTTCTATGCATAAGTCTGGTGGGAGTTTGACCCAAAGTTCGCTTCTTTTAATCGGGGAGCAGATGAATCCTGAATACGTTCGTCAGATTATCAATCTTACCCAGTCAACATCCGCCTCTTATTTGTTGATGGCTAGTTTAGATATTTCGCGTCGCAACTTGGCTCTTCGAGGTAAAGAGTCTTTTGAGAAGGTCATTGAACTGTCTGAGTATGCTCGCCGTGAAATCAATGCCATTGGTGGCTACTATGCCTATTCAAAAGAGTTAATAGATGGTGTGTCGGTCTGTGATTTTGATGTAACCAAGTTGTCAGTTTACACTCAGGGTATTGGATTAACAGGTATCGAGGTTTATGACCTCCTACGAGACGAATACGACATTCAGATTGAGTTTGGTGATATTGGCAATATCTTGGCCTATATTTCGATTGGTGACCGTATCCAAGACATCGAACGATTAGTTGGTGCTTTAGCAGATATCAAGAGACTATACTCACGAGATGGGAAGGACTTGATAGCTGGAGAATATATCCAGCCCGAGTTGGTGTTCTCTCCTCAGGAAGCCTTCTATTCAGAGAGAAAAAGTTTAACCTTGGATGAGTCTGTTGGACAAGTCTGTGGGGAATTTGTCATGTGTTATCCTCCAGGGATTCCTATCTTGGCTCCTGGCGAACGCATTACACGAGAAATTGTAGACTATATCCAATTTGCCAAGGAACGTGGTTGCTCCCTCCAAGGGACGGAAGATCCCGAGGTCAATCACATCAACGTCATTAAGAGAAAGGAGCACTAGATGGATTTATGGTTTTCTGAAGTTCATACTCCAGATGTGAAATTGTCCCTGAGAACAGCCAAGCAACTCTACGCTGGTAAAAGTGAATGGCAGGATATAGAAGTCTTGGATACACCAGCTTTTGGAAAGATTTTGATTTTAAATGGGCACGTCTTGTTCTCAGATGCTGATGATTTTGTCTACAATGAAATGACTGTTCATGTTCCCATGGCTGTGCATCCCAATCCCAAGAAAGTCTTGGTTATTGGGGGTGGTGATGGTGGTGTTGCCCAAGTTTTGACACTGTATCCAGAATTGGAACAAATCGATATTGTGGAACCGGATGAGATGCTAGTTGAAGTCTGTCGTGAGTATTTCCCAGATTTTGCTGCAGGGCTAGATAATCCTCGTGTTACCATTTACTACCAAAATGGGCTACGCTTTTTGCGAAACTGCGAAGATGATTACGATATCATTATCAACGATGCGACAGATCCATTTGGACATACGGAAGGGCTCTTTACCAAGGAATTTTACGGTAACAGTTACAGAGCCTTGAAAGAAGACGGTATCATGATTTACCAGCATGGGAGTCCCTTCTTTGACGAGGATGAATCAGCTTGCCGAAGTATGCACCGTAAGGTCAATCAAGCCTTTCCAATCAGTCGGGTCTATCAAGCCCACATCCCAACCAGTCCAGCTGGCTATTGGTTGTTTGGATTTGCATCGAAAAAATACCACCCTGTCAAAGATTTTGACAAGGAAGGCTGGAAAAAACGCCAGCTTTTCACAGAATACTACACTGCAAACTTACACGTTGGAGCCTTTATGTTGCCTAAGTATGTAGAAGACATTTTAGAAGAAGAGGAAGGAAAAAAATGAGTCGTTTATTAGTTATTGGATGTGGGGGCGTTGCCCAAGTTGCTATTTCAAAGATTTGTCAAGATAGCGAAACCTTTACAGAGATTATGATTGCTAGCCGTACCAAGTCAAAATGTGATGACTTGAAGGCTAAACTGGAAGGCAAAACAAGTACAAAGATTGAGACAGCTGCTCTTGATGCTGACAAGGTAGAAGAAGTGATTGCCCTGATTGAAAGCTACAAACCAGAAGCTGTTTTGAACGTAGCTTTACCATATCAAGATTTAACCATTATGGACGCTTGTTTGGCAACAGGTGTTCACTATATCGACACAGCTAACTACGAGGCAGAGGATACAGAAGATCCTGAGTGGCGTGCCATCTATGAAAAACGTTGTAAGGAACTTGGTTTTACTGCTTACTTTGACTACTCATGGCAATGGGATTATCAGGAGAAATTCAAAAAAGCTGGCTTGACAGCTCTGCTTGGTTCTGGTTTTGACCCAGGTGTGACTAGTGTTTTCTCGGCTTATGCTCTCAAACACTACTTTGATGAAATCCACTATATCGACATTTTGGACTGTAATGGTGGTGACCACGGTTATCCGTTTGCAACAAACTTTAACCCAGAAATCAATCTACGCGAGGTTTCTGCGCCAGGTTCTTACTGGGAAGATGGGAAATGGGTTGAGGTTGAAGCCATGTCTATCAAGCGTGAGTACGATTTCCCAGAGGTTGGGCAAAAAGACATGTATCTCCTTCACCATGAAGAAATCGAATCATTGGCTAAGAACATTCCAGGCGTTAAACGGATTCGTTTCTTTATGACTTTTGGTCAATCTTATCTAACTCACATGAAATGCTTGGAAAACGTTGGTCTCCTTCGTACGGATACCATTAACTTTAACGGCCAAGAAATTGTTCCAATCCAATTTTTGAAAGCCTTGCTTCCAGATCCAGCAAGCCTTGGGCCACGCACTGTAGGTAAAACCAATATCGGATGTATCTTTACAGGTGTCAAAGATGGCGTTGAAAAGACCATCTACATCTACAATGTTTGTGACCATCAGGAATGTTATGCGGAAGTTGGTTCACAAGCCATTTCTTACACAACAGGCGTTCCAGCCATGATTGGGACAAAATTGGTTATGAACGGTACTTGGAAACAAGCTGGAGTTTACAATCTTGAAGAGTTGGATCCAGATCCATTCATGGAAGCATTGAATGAGTATGGTTTGCCTTGGGTTGTGGTTGAGAATCCACAAATGGTGGACTGATGAAGCTAGAACAAGTACCAACACCAGCTTATGTTATTGACTTGGCCAAGTTAGAAGCCAATTGCCGTATCCTACAATATGTACAAGAAGAAGCTGGTTGCAAGATTTTACTTGCCCAGAAGGCATATTCCCTCTACAAAACCTATCCCTTGATTAGCCAGTATCTATCTGGAACAACTGCAAGTGGTCTCTATGAAGCTAAGCTCGCTAGAGAAGAGTTCCCGGGGGAAGTTCATGTTTTTGCGCCAGCTTTCAAGGATGCAGACTTGGAGGAATTGCTGGAGATAACGGACCATATCGTCTTTAACTCAGAGAGACAGTTGCGTAAGCATGGGGCTCGTTGTCGGGAGGCTGGTGTCAGTGTTGGTTTGCGCCTCAACCCTCAATGTTCAACTCAAGGAGATCACGCACTCTATGACCCTTGTGCACCTGGCTCCCGTTTTGGAGTAACTTCAGACAAGATACCGAGTGATTTGCTGGATTTGGTTGACGGCCTTCATTTTCACACCCTTTGTGAGCAGGGAGCAGATGATTTAGAGACAACTTTGAAAGCAGTAGAAGCGCAATTTGGTTCGTACTTACATGAGGTCAAATGGCTCAATATGGGGGGCGGACACCACATCACAAGAGAAGGTTACGATGTAGATTTGCTGATTTCAGAAATCAAGCGTATCCGAGAAACTTACAAACTTGAAATCTATATCGAGCCGGGTGAAGCTATTGCGCTCAATGCAGGTTATCTAGCAACTGGAGTATTGGATATTGTCGAAAACGGTATGGAAATCTTGGTTTTAGACGCCTCTGCGACCTGCCATATGCCTGATGTACTTGAGATGCCCTATCGTCCACCTTTGAGAAACGGCTTTGATCCACAGGAAAAAGCCCATACCTATAGACTTTCTTCCAATACCTGTCTGACGGGCGATGTAATTGGTGATTATAGCTTTGAAAATCCAGTCCAAATCGGAGACAGACTTTATTTCGAAGACATGGCTATTTATTCCTTTGTCAAAAATAATACCTTTAATGGTATTGGATTACCAAGTCTCTATCTCATGGACGAGCAGGGTGACTGCAGCTTAGTCAAATCTTTTGGTTATCAAGACTTTAAAGGGAGATTATCATGATGGACAGTCCAAAAAAATTAGGCTATCGCATGCCGGCAGAGTACGAACCACACCATGGTACCCTCATGATATGGCCTACTCGAGCAGGTTCATGGCCCTTTCAAGGAAAGGCTGCCAAAAGAGCTTTCAGCCAGATTATTAAGACTATAGCAGAAGGGGAAAGAGTCTATCTTTTGGTGGAGCAAGATTATCTATCTGAAGCCCAATCTTATCTTGGAGACAAGGTTGTTTATTTAGACATTCCCACCAATGATGCCTGGGCGCGTGATACAGGTCCGACTATTCTCCTTAATGATAAAAGGGAAAAGTTGGCAGTAGACTGGTCTTTCAATGCTTGGGGTGGTGCTGTTGATGGTCTCTACCAAGACTATGAAGATGATGACCAAGTAGCCAGTCGTTTTGCTGAGGCCTTGGAAATGCCTGTTTACGATGCCAAACCTTTTGTACTGGAAGGCGGAGCCATTCATAGCGATGGTCAAGGAACCATTCTCGTGACTGAAAGTTGCTTGCTTAGTCCTGGTCGCAATCCTCATCTGACTAAAGAGGAAATTAAGAATACCTTATTAGAGAGCCTTGGCGCTGAAAAAGTTATTTGGCTTCCTTATGGTATTTATCAGGACGAAACCAATGAACACGTTGACAACGTTGCAGCCTTTGTTGGTCCTGCAGAACTTGTCTTGGCTTGGACAGACGACAAAAGCGATCCTCAGTATGCCATGTCAAAAGCAGATCTCGAACTATTAGAGCAAGAAACAGATGCAAAAGGTCGTCACTTCACCATTCATAAGCTTCCTATCCCAGCTATTCGTCAGGTTGTAACCGAAGAGGATTTGTCAGGCTACATCTATGAAGAAGGAGAAGAAGAGCGGTACGCAGGTGAACGACTAGCAGCTTCCTACGTAAACTTTTATATCGCTAACAAGGCAGTCCTTGTTCCCCAGTTTCAAGATGTCAATGACCAAGTAGCCTTAGATATTCTCAGTAAGTGTTTCCCAGACCGTAAAGTTGTCGGAATTCCAGCCAGAGATATTCTTTTAGGTGGTGGCAATATCCACTGTATCACCCAACAAATCCCAGAATAGGAGAAAAAGATGAGAAATGTAAAAGTTTCAGCCATTCAGATGCAATGTGCCAAGGATGTGGCAACAAATATCCAAACCGCAGAGCGTTTAGTACGTCAGGCTGCAGAAAAAGGCGCACAAATTATTCTCTTGCCCGAGTTGTTTGAACGTCCCTATTTCTGTCAGGAACGTCAGTATGACTACTACCAGCATGCCCAGTCGGTGACAGACAATACAGCTATTCAGCATTTTAAAACCATTGCCAAGGAGCTAAAGGTCGTTTTACCAATCAGTTTCTATGAAAAAGATGGCAATGTCTTGTATAACTCTATTGCCGTTATTGATGCAGATGGGGAAGTGCTGGGCGTTTATCGGAAAACCCACATACCAGATGATCATTATTATCAAGAAAAGTTTTATTTCACACCTGGTAACACTGGTTTCAAGGTCTGGGATACTCGCTATGCCAAGATTGGGATCGGTATCTGTTGGGATCAATGGTTCCCTGAAACAGCGCGCTGTCTTGCGTTAAATGGTGCTGAATTGCTCTTTTATCCAACTGCTATTGGCTCTGAGCCTATCCTAGATACGGACAGTTGTGGTCATTGGCAACGTACCATGCAAGGACACGCAGCAGCAAATATTGTCCCAGTTATTGCAGCCAATCGTTATGGTTTGGAGGAAGTCACTCCTAGTGAGGAAAATGGTGGACAGAGTTCCAGTCTTGACTTCTACGGTTCATCCTTTATGACGGATGAAACAGGAGCTATTCTTGAGCGAGCTGAAAGACAAGGTGAAGCTGTTCTGTTAGCTACTTATGACCTAGATAAGGGAGCAAGTGAACGCCTAAACTGGGGCTTGTTTCGAGATAGAAGACCCGAAATGTATCAACGAATTACGGACTAGTAGGAGAGAAATGAGAGATTCATTCTGCTAGATTAACTTCTTATTTTCAACTATAAGGATACTATGTTGTCTAGTAAGTGGATTTTATATTTTAACCCTCTAAGGCTTTCTCGCGCTTTGATGCGAGGAGCTTTTCTGTTTAAGCTTTATCAATAAAACATGCTATAATAGTTGCAGAAAGGTTGGTATTTATGGCTAGGATATTGGTTATTGAAGACAATAGTGACATTCAAGAGATTTTGCGAACACTTCTTACTGAGGAGCATGAGGTGATTCAAGCCTTTTCTGGTACAGAAGGAATCATGCGTTTTGACCAAGGTGGGATTGACCTCATTTTGCTAGATATCATGCTTCCTGGGAAAAATGGGGATCAGGTTTTAAAAGCCATCAGGGAACAAAGTCAAACTCCAGTCATTATGCTAACAGCTTTGAGCGATAAGAAGTTAATCAGTCAATACCTCTTAGACGGTGCCAATGATTACATAGTCAAACCTTTTGATTTGGATGAAGTCTTTGCCAGAGTTACTGTTCAATTACGTCAAAGCGTAGAAAAACAGCCTATGGAAATAGGAAAAACTGAAAATCTGCCACAAAACTTGAAAAATATCCAGTTTGATGCAGAAAGTTTTGAAATCAAAAATAGTCAGGAAACGATTCGCCTTGCCAAGAAAGAATGCTTGATTCTCCAAACTCTCCTTAAACATCCTAAGAAAATTTTCACCAAGGAAGAACTTTATGAATTGGTCTGGGAGGAGAGCTATCTACCTGGAGATAATACCCTCAATACGCATTTGAGTAATCTTCGCAAAAAATTAAACCAGCTTGACCCAAATCAAGAATATATTGAAACCATTTGGGGAGTTGGGGTAAGATTAAAAGGAGACAAGCAATGACCTACATGATCATCTTTATCCTACTGGTACTCCTAATTATTTTATCTATTGCATTGATTCGCTACCATCTAGCACTTAAAAACTTGAGTCAACAGATTGAGGACAAGATTCTTACGGGTAGTATGAAAAGAGTAGGGGTTAGCATTTTTTCCAAACATTTTTTACATCTATACCAGCAGATTGAGAATCTATTTCAGGAAGTAGAGCAATCTCGGTTGGTTATGAAAAGGGAAAAACAGACTCTGGATATGGCCATCAGCAATATCGCCCATGATATTCGGACACCTCTGACTATCGCTTCAGGCTACACGCAACAATTGATGAAGTCTCCTGAAGACAAATCAGAAACCTTACAAAAAATAGCCCAGCATCTTGATTTAGTTTCTAAACGTTTGGAGGCTCTTCTAGAATATCGTCGTTTGATGGAAGGGGCTGTCAAACCGAAAATGGAAGAAGTTGATCTTTCAGCTTTTATCACCAAGAAGACTCTGGCTTATTATGATGTTTTTCAGGCGGCAAATATTATGCTTGATTTTAAGGTTGAAGCTGGTCTGAAAATGAGGACTGATGAAGACTTGCTGGATCGAATTTTACAAAATCTGCTTGGGAATGTCCTCAAACATGGCAAGGAAGAAGCACTTCTATCTTTGAGAAAGGAACAGGAACAGCTTGTCTTAGAAATTGCAAACCTTGTCAAACAGCCCATCAAAAGAATAGAAAATCTCAGCAACCGTTTTTATTCTGAAAATCTATCAGATACGGAAGAATCCTCTGGTTTAGGCCTTTATATCACTGAGGAATTATGCCATCTTCTTGGTGCAGAGATGAAACTAAGCACAGATGGGCAGTGGTTGTCGGTTTTCATTTACTTTTAACGAAAAGAAACCTCCTCTGTAGGCTAGAGGAGGTCGTTTTTTATAGACTTTTCTTTTTAAAAACTGCCAATCCACTTATATTAAAGATTACAATAACAGCTAAGCTAACTATAAGTGTATAGCAAATGGATTCACTATTAGCAGTCATAGCATAGAAAAACTGCAATGATAAATATGGCAAAATTTTGATACTTGGGAAGATGAGCATTGGCATAGAAAGTAAGATAGAGCTGACCAAATATCCAATAAATACTGCAAGATAAGAATGACTAACATAGAGAATAAAGGAAACAATGGAAAGCCAAGCAAGGAGGCAAAGGAATTGAAGGGAAATGGTTATCAGTAGATTTCCAATAAAGCCATCAGGCATAGTGCCAAATCCATTTAAGATAGTTGCTGGAATAAAGGCAATAACAAGGCTGATGATAAGTTGCAATAGTGCAATACAAGCCACTACAAAGGCTTTAGCAAGGAAAAACTCTGTACGAGAAACACCTACTGTCAAACTATTTTTATAGAGCTTTCCGATTAAATCAACACCTAAAACTAGGCAAGTTAAAATAATACAGAGAAAAACGAGGTTTGAACCTTGACTAGATGCGTTAATCAGGGCTTGTACACCGTCCCAACCATGGGTTGGAATTTCTGGCTCTTCTGTCTGAATTGCCATCAGATGGCCAGTAGCTCCAATACTTGCGCCCATTAGCATGAGAGAAAAGAGAATGAACTCTGTAATCCAAAAACCTTTGGAACGGAAAAGACGGTAAAAGTCTGCTTGAATGGTATGTATCATGATTTTCCTCCTATTCGACCAATTGAGTGAAGTATTCTTCTAGGTTTTGACGGGCATAGTAAATCTCGTCAATGGCAACATCTGCCAAGGTTAATTCCTTAAGAATCTGTTTGACATCTTGTTCCTGACCAAAGATGTGAATTTCGTTTTCAGGATTAACAACCTTGAACTGGAGCTGGATTTGTTCTTTCAATACTTGACAAGCTTTCTCTTTATCAGCTGTCTTAAGCACAATATAATCCTCACTTAGTGTTTCAAATTCAGCTTTGCTGATTTCACGGATAATCTTGCCTTGATCCAAAATACCAAAACGATTAGCTACGAGGTAGAGTTCTGACAAGATATGGCTAGAGATGAGAATGGTTATCCCTTTTTCTTGATTGAGTCGCTGTATCATGAGGCGAAATTCTTTGATACCGATTGGGTCGAGACCATTGATAGGTTCATCTAAAATCAAGAAGTCTGGTTTAGATAGAAGGGCAATGGCGATACCAAGTCTTTGTTTCATCCCTAGCGAGAAATCACGAAATACTTTTTTACCTGTATCTAACAAACCTACATAGTCCAGTGTCTCTCGAATGACTTGATCAGCATTTGGAATATGTCTAATCATACAATAATACTTCAGATTTTGATAGGCTGTTAAGTGATTATGAGCTACGGGTGATTCGATAACAGAACCTACTCGAGATAGAGCCTTGGTCCACTCATTTTCCGTTTGGCTAGAGAAGAGGGAAACAGTCCCTTTATCTGCAAAAAGTAGTTGCGTAATGATTTTGATTAAGGTGGTCTTCCCAGCTCCGTTCTTCCCGATAAGTCCATAAATATCTCCCTCTCTTATCGTTAGATGAAGATCCTGAAGAATAGCTTGTTTGTTAAAGTTTTTGGACAATCCATGAATGTCAAGTACTGTTTTCATGATTCTCTCCTTTTGATTTATTTTGATAACTTTAGTATAAAGCATAGAAATCAAAGAAAGTTCAAGGATTTCTAAAGAGTTTCTAAAGTTTTAGGAATTCTTAAATATCAAAACCCAGTTGACACGAACTGGGCTTCTTAATTATAAAATATATTTCTCAATGGCACGCGCAACGCCGTCTTCTTCGTTGCTTGTTGTAACGTCATCCGCAAGAGATTTGACATAATCGCTGGCATTTCCCATTGCAATGCCAAGTCCTGCAAACTGGAGCATTTCGATATCATTATTAGCATCGCCCATAGCTATAATTTCTGATGGCTCGATCTTCAAAATTTCAGCTAGTCGAGAAAGAGCGGTAGCCTTTGTCGTACCAAGTGGCATAGCTTCATAAATGACAGGCTGTGAACGAACTCCACTAAATCGTTGGCAAAGCTCCTCAGCAAAACGCTGCTCAAAATCGTCAGTTTGCTCTTTCGTGCCCAAAAACATACCTTGGAACATGCGATACTTGCCACTGGTAGCTTCCTCAAGGGAAATTTCAGTCAGGTCTGAAAAGACTAGCTCGGCATCATTTTGAATGATTTCATTAGGCTTACCACCGAGGACAAAATAATGTTCCTCATCAAAAAGAGTCAACTGAACATCACTTTTTTCAGCTAGGTCATAGAGGTATTCGATGTCTGTTGGACTAAGTTCTTGCCAGTCAACTAGTCCCCAGTCACTTGTCTGGTGAGTTGAGCAACCGTTGTTGACAATCACATACTCATTCTGGAGATCAAGCCCCAGTTTTTGATAGTAGGGGAGGACACCGAAAAGCGGGCGCCCCGTACAGAGAACCAGTTTGACACCTTTTTCAATAGCTTGGTGAATAGCAGTAATATGAGCTTGTGGGATTTCCTTGGCTTCATTGAGGAGGGTTCCGTCCATATCCAAGGCTAGTAGTTTAATCATAAGTCTTCCTTCTTTATCTTTTGGTATTATTATAGCATATTTTGGAGAAGAAATTGATAGGAAGCTTGGGGCTAATTGATTTTACAGCTTAAGATGTTTTGATAACAATTCATGACTTGAAGAGGATATTTCGAAAAGATATGCTATACTAAACTTGTGATTCAATCAAGTATTTTGTAAACTTATCAAGGAAAACAGAGGGTTTTATATGAAAAAACGGATTATTCAGATTTTACTAGCATTGTCCTTAATTTTTTATAAATCAACTTGGTTTTGGAAGATTTTCAACCACCTCACAAAGCCCTATCTACCAGCAAGTCGTGAATTTTTTCAGATTCTGCTTTTGCTGGAAAGTGGTGTTCTTTTGTCAGCAGTCATCTATCTACTAGTTTTTGCAGGAAAGAAAACTTTTCATTTCAAGTGGCAGTTGAGGTACTTTATCTACCTTTTACTGGGCTACATTATTTTGTATATGTCGGACTTCCTCTTGTCTTATTTCATACCCTCGTCTTCGAATCAAATTTCTTTGAATGAAACGATAGAAATGATGGGGCGACAGGAATTACCCTATTTCTTGCTCATAGTTTGCTTCATCGGCCCTATTTCTGAGGAATTGATTTATCGCGGTGTGCTTATGACAACCTTTTTCAAAAACTCGCCTTTGTACGGAGATGTCTTGCTTTCTGCTATTATTTTCGGTTATATTCATATCAATTTTGCTTTAACTCCTCTTGCTTTTTTCATTTATGCTAGCGGAGGGCTTATTTTGGCTCTATTGTATCGCATGACTAAAAATCTCTACTATCCAATACTAGTTCATATTTTCATCAATATCACTGCCTTCTGGAATGTGTGGTTACTCCTATTTTCAGGAAGTTAGCTTACTAAAACAATGTCGGAACTTTCCGGCATTTTCTTTTCAACAGGTGAGCAAGAACTGATTATTTTCAGACTTGGCAGGCTAATCATGGTATAATAAAAGGTAATGAAAAATTCCAACGAGGCAGAGATGAAATTACTTTATACTGATATTCGGACTTCTTTGACAGAAATTCTAACTAGAGAGTCGGAGGAATTAGTTGCTGCTGGCAAGCGGGTCTTCTACATCGCTCCCAACTCTCTTTCTTTTGAAAAGGAACGCGCCGTGCTGGAATGCTTGCCCCAGCAGGCTTCTTTTGCGATTACCGTCACGCGCTTTGCGCAGATGGCTCGTTACCTAGTCTTGAATGATTTGCCTGCCAAGACCAGTCTTGATGATATTGGTCTTGGGATGGCTTTTTATAAGTGTCTTGAGGCACTCGATCCCAAGGATTTACGTGTTTATGGTGCGATTAAGCAGGATCCTCAGTTTATCCAGCAGTTGATTGATCTTTACCACGAGATGACCAAAGCTCAGATGAGTTTTTTTGACTTGGAGAGTTTGACGGATGAGGACAAGAGGGCCGATTTACTCTTGATTTTTGAGAAAGTAACAGCCTATCTTAATCAAGGTCAGTTGGCTCAAGGAAGTCAGTTGTCCCATTTGATTGAGGCTATTGAGAATGACAAAGTTAGCAGTAATTTTACTCAAATCGCCTTGGTTATTGATGGATTTACCCGTTTTTCTGCTGAGGAAGAGCGGATTGTGGACTTACTTCATGGCAAGGGTGTTGAGATTGTCATTGGGGCTTATGCTAGTAAGAAAGCCTATACCAGCCCTTTTAGTGAGGGCAATCTCTACCAAGCTAGTGTGGAGTTTCTCCATCATCTAGCCTCTAAATACCAAACACCTGCTCAGGACTGTTCTCAAATTCGTGAGAAGATGGATAGTTTTGACAAGGCCTCTCGTTTGCTGGAGTCTTCTTATGACTTTTCAGAATTAACATTGGATGTCGATGAGAAGGATCGTGAAAACTTACAAATATGGTCTTGTTTGACACAAAAGGAGGAGTTGGAGTTAGTAGCCCGCAGCATTCGTCAGAAATTACATGAGAACTCAGACCTGAGCTACAAGCATTTTCGTATTCTCTTGGGGGATGTAGCTTCTTATCAATTATCTCTAAAAACGATTTTTGACCAGTATCAGATTCCTTTCTATCTTGGTAGAAGCGAATCCATGGCTCATCATCCCTTGACACAGTTTGTCGAGTCTATTTTAGCTTTGAAACGCTATCGTTTCCGTCAGGAGGATTTGATCAACCTTCTTAGAACAGGTTTGTACACCGACCTTAGTCAGGATGATATTGATGCTTTTGAACAATATATCCGCTATCTTGGTATCAATGGCTTGCCAGCCTTTCAGCAAACCTTTACCAAATCCCACCATGGAAAATTTAATCTGGAACGTTTAAATACTCTTCGTCTGCGTATTTTAGCACCTCTTGAGACTCTTTTTGCTAGCCGAAAACAAAAGGCTGAAAACCTCTTGCAAAAGTGGAACTCTTTTCTAAAAGAAGGAGCTGTGACCAAGCAACTGCAAGATTTGACAGCTAGCATGGAAGCTCTTGAACAGGAAAGACAAGTAGAAGTTTGGAAGGCTTTCTGTCATGTTTTAGAACAATTTGCGACTGTTTTTGCTGGTTCGCAAGTTAATCTAGAGGACTTTCTAGCCTTGCTCCATTCTGGAATGAGTTTGTCCCAATACCGTACCATTCCAGCGACAGTGGACACCGTTCTGGTGCAGAGTTACGATTTGATTGCTCCTTTGACAGCTGACTTTGTCTACGCCATTGGGCTGACTCAGGACAATTTACCAAAAATCGCGCAGAATACCAGTCTTTTGACAGATGAAGAAAGACAAAGCTTAAACCAAGCTACTGAAGAGGAAGCGCAATTACTGATTGCCAGCAGTGAAAATCTCAAGAAAAATCGCTATACTATGCTTTCCTTGGTCAATTCTGCTCGTAAGCAGTTGATTTTGTCGGCTCCAAGCCTTTTTAATGAGAGTGAAAGTAAGGAGTCAGCCTATCTTCAAAAGCTAGTTCATTTTGGATTTAGTCGGAGAGAGAGGAGGATGAATCACAGAGGGCTGTCTAAGGAGGATATGGGGTCATATCACAGTCTTTTGTCCAGTCTAGTTGCCTATCACCAGCAGGCCGAGACGAGCGATACTGAGCAAGATTTGACTTTTGTCAAGGTTCTGGCGCGTGTCATGGGTAAAAAACTAGACCAAAAAGGCCTTGCAAATCCTGCCCTCCCAACCAGTCCAAGCAGTAAGACCTTGAGCAAGGATACTTTGCGAGCGCTCTATCCTGCTGAACAGGAGTTTTACCTTTCTACATCAGGCTTGACGGAGTTTTATCGCAATGAATACAGCTATTTCCTCCGCTACGTTCTAGGCTTGCAGGAAGAATTGCGCCTACGTCCAGATGCTCGTAGTCACGGGAATTTCTTACATCGTATTTTTGAACGTGCCTTGCAGTTACCTGACGAAGATTCCTTTGACCACCGTCTAGAACAAGCTATTCAAGAAACCAGTCAGGAACGGGAATTTGAGGCCATTTATCAAGAAAGTTTGGAAGCTCAGTTTACCAAGGAAGTTCTGCTTGATGTTGCGCGGACTACTGGACATATTCTCCGACACAATCCAGCCATCGAGACTATTAAAGAAGAGGCAAATTTTGGTGGAAAAGGGCAAGCCTTTATTCAATTGGACAATGGACGCAGTGTCTTTGTACGAGGCAAGGTTGACCGCATTGACCGATTAAAAGCTGATGGAGCGATAGGGGTAGTAGACTACAAGTCTAGTCTGACTCAGTTCCAGTTTCCGAATTTCTTTAATGGACTCAATTCCCAGTTACCAACTTACTTAGCTGCCCTAAAAAGAGAAGGGGAGCAGAACTTTTTTGGTGCCATGTACTTGGAAATGGCTGAGCCTGTCCAATCTTTGATGGCGGTTAAAAGTCTGGCAGGTGCAGTCGTAGAAGCCAGCAAGTCTATGAAATACCAAGGACTCTTTTTAGAAAAAGAAAGCAGTCATTTGGGCGAATTTTACAACAAAAACAAGGCTAATCAGTTGACGGATGAGGAATTCCAGCTCCTACTGGACTACAATGCCCAACTTTACAAGAAAGCAGCTGAGAAGATTTTAGCAGGCCAGTTCGCCATTAATCCTTATACTGAAAATGGCAGAAGCATTGCCCCATACGTCCAGCAACATCAAGCCATCACCGGATTTGAAGCTAATTACCATTTGGGTCAAGCCCGTTTCCTAGAGAAGTTAGACCTAGCTGATGGCAAGCGCCTTATCGGAGAGAAACTCAAGCAAGCTTGGTTTGAAAAAATAAGAGAGGAGTTGAATCGATGAAGCCTATTCCCTTTTTAAGTGAGGAGGAAATTCAAAAACTGCAAGAAGCAGAAGTGAATTCGAGCAAGGAACAAAAGAAAACTGCCGAGCAAATCGAAGCCATCTACACTTCTGGTCAGAATATCCTTGTTTCAGCATCGGCTGGTTCTGGGAAGACCTTTGTCATGGCAGAGCGCATTCTAGATCAATTGGCGCGTGGTGTCGAAATTTCTCAACTCTTTATCTCAACCTTTACCGTCAAGGCTGCGACTGAACTTAAAGAACGTTTGGAGAAAAAAATCAGCCAACAAATCCAAGAAAGTAGCGATGTTGACCTCAAACAGCACTTGGGGCGCCAGTTGGCAGACCTACCCAACGCTGCCATCGGAACCATGGACTCTTTTACCCAAAAATTCCTTGGCAAACATGGCTATCTGATTGATATTGCGCCTAATTTCCGTATTTTACAAAATCAAAGCGAGCAACTCCTTCTAAAAAACGAAGTCTTTCATGAGGTCTTTGAAGCCCATTACCAAGGTAAACAGAAAGAGACCTTTAGTCATTTGCTGAAAAACTTTGCTGGACGTGGCAAGGATGAACGGGGGCTACGCCAGCAAGTCTATAAAATCTATGACTTTCTCCAATCCACCAGCAACCCTCAAAAGTGGCTGAGTGAATCTTTCCTCAAAGGCTTTGAAAAAGCTGATTTTACCAGTGAAAAAGAAAGACTGACTGAGCAAATCAAACAAGCCCTTTGGGACTTGGAAAGTTTCTTCCGTTATCATCTAGATAATGACGCCAAGGAGTTTGCAAAGGCTCCTTATTTAGAAAATGTTCAGTTAGTTCTGGATGAAATTGGCTCTTTAAATCAAGAGTCCGATAGTCAGGCTTATCAAGCAGTACTTGCGCGTGTTGTCGCAATTTCGAAAGAGAAAAACGGTCGAGCTCTGACTAATGCCAGCCGTAAGGCTGATTTGAAGCCGCTGGCTGATGCTTACAACGAAGAGAGAAAGACCCAGTTTGCTAAACTAGGACAACTGTCAGACCAGATAACCATTCTCGACTATCAAGAACGTTATCATGGAGATACATGGGAACTAGCTATAACCTTCCAAGCCTTTATGAGTGATTTTGTAGAGGCCTATCGTGAACGTAAGCGCCAGGAAAACACCTTTGAATTCGCTGACATCAGCCATTACACCATTGAGATTTTAGAGAAATTCCCGCAAGTTCGTGAGGCTTATCAGGAGCGCTTCCATGAAGTCATGGTAGATGAGTATCAAGATACCAACCATATTCAAGAACGGATGCTGGAATTGCTGTCTAATGGTCACAATCGCTTTATGGTGGGAGATATCAAGCAGTCCATCTACCGTTTCCGTCAGGCAGACCCGCAGATTTTCAATGAAAAGTTCCAACGCTATGCGCAAAATCCTGAAGAAGGAAAGCTGATTCTCCTCAAGGAAAATTTCCGTAGTAGTTCAGAAGTACTGTCAGCAACCAATGATGTCTTTGAGCGCCTTATGGATCAAGAAGTCGGTGAAATCAACTATGATAACATGCACCAGCTTGTTTTTGCCAATACCAAACTGACTCCCAATCCAGACAACAAGGCAGAATTTCTCCTCTATGATAAGGACGATACAGGTGAGGAAGAAGAGAGTCGAACAGAAACGAAACTAACAGGTGAAATGCGCTTAGTTATCAAGGAAATCCTTAAACTCCATAAGGAACAAGGTGTTGCCTTTAAGGAAATTGCCCTTCTGACCTCCAGCCGCAGTCGTAATGACCAGATTCTTCTCGCCCTGTCTGAGTACGGAATTCCTGTCAAAACTGACGGAGAGCAAAACAATTATCTCCAATCCCTAGAAGTGCAAGTCATGCTAGACACCCTTCGTGTCATTCACAATCCTCTTCAAGACTACGCCTTGGTTGCCCTTGTGAAGTCTCCTATATTTGGCTTTGATGAGGACGAGTTAGCACGTTTATCCCTTCAGAAAGCAGAGGATAAAATCCAAGAAAATCTTTATGAGAAACTGGTCAATGCACAAAAACAGGTAAGTAGCCAAAAAGGCTTGATTCATACGGACTTAGCTGAGAAACTAAACCAATTCATGGATATCTTGGCTTCTTGGCGCTTGTATGCCAAAACGCACTCCCTATATGACCTGATTTGGAAGATTTATAACGACCGTTTTTATTATGATTATGTTGGGGCTTTGCCAAATGGTCCTGCTAGACAGGCCAATCTCTATGCCCTAGCACTGCGTGCTGATCAATTTGAAAAGAGCAATTTCAAGGGTTTATCACGTTTTATTCGTATGATTGACCAAGTTTTAGAAGTCCAGCACGATCTTGCAAGCGTGGCTGTCGCACCGCCAAAAGATGCAGTAGAGCTCATGACCATCCACAAGAGTAAAGGGCTGGAGTTTCCTTACGTCTTTATCCTCAATATGGATCAAGATTTCAACAAGCAAGACTCTATGTCAGAAGTCATTCTCAGTCGTAAAAATGGTCTTGGTGTCAAATACATTGCCAAGATGGAGACAGGAGCAGTGGAAGCCTACTACCCTAAAACCATCAAACTCTCCATTCCTAGTCTGACCTATATACAGAACGAAGAGGAATTACAGCTGGCAAGCTATTCAGAGCAAATGCGTCTCCTTTATGTTGCCATGACGCGGGCTGAGAAAAAGCTCTATCTTGTCGGTAAGGGTTCTCGTGAAAAGCTGGAAGCCAAGGAATACCCAGCAGCTAAAAATGGAAAACTAAATAGCAACACTAGACTGCAAGCACGGAATTTCCAAGATTGGCTTTGGGCTATCAGTAAAGTATTTGCCAAGGAGCATCTCAACTTTAGCTATCGTTTTGTTGGAGAAGATCAGTTGACCAGAGAAGCTATCGGAGAGTTGGAAAACAAGAGCCCTCTACAAGATAGCTCTCAAGCAGATAACCGTCAGTCAGAAACCATCAAAGAAACTCTTGAAATGCTGAAAGAGGTGGAAGTATATAATACACTTCACCGCGCAGCCATTGAACTACCTAGTGTTCAAACTCCAAGTCAAATCAAGAAATTCTACGCACCCGTAATGGATATGGAAGGTGTCGAGATTGCAGGTCAAGGTCAGTCAGTAGACAAGAAAATAAGCTTTGATTTGCCAGATTTTTCAAGCAAAGAAAAGATAACAGGAGCTGAGATTGGTAGTGCTACCCACGAACTCATGCAGAGAATTGACCTCAGCCAGCGACCAACACTTGCTAGCCTGACAGAAACTCTCAAACAAGTTCAAACCAGCCAAGTTATCAGAGACAAGATCAATCTTGCTAAAATTCTTGCATTCTTTGACACAGCACTCGGTCAGGAAATTCTCGCTAATACCAACCATCTTTATCGCGAGCAACCTTTCTCCATGCTCAAACGAGACCAAAAGAGTCAGGAAGACTTTGTTGTCCGTGGTATCCTTGATGGCTATCTACTTTACGAAGACAAAATTGTTCTGTTCGACTATAAGACAGATCGCTATGATGACCCAAATCAACTCATAGACCGTTATCGTGGTCAGTTAGCCCTATACGGAGAGGCTTTATCTCGAGCCTATTCGATTGAAAATATTGAAAAATACTTGATTTTACTCGGTAAAGACGAGGTTCAAGTTGTAAAAGTATAATTTATACTCTTCGAAAATCTCTTCAAACTACGTCAGCTTCACCTTTCCGTAGATATGCTCACTGACTTCGTCAGTCTTATCTACAACCTCAAAACTGTGTTTTGAGCAACCTGCGGCTAGCTTCCTAGTTTGCTCTTTGATTTTCATTGAGTATTAGAAAGGAGACCTCATGACACTTCCAGTTAGAAAATCCCTGCATGATGCGGTTTTACAGGCTTCAAAATCTGATACTTGGGAACAAGCTACCAAGGAATGGAATGAAGTTTCCTTGATTTTTAACGGTATCGGCCGTAGCAATTGTGTCTGTGGAAATGCTATCAAATACGCTTACGAACTCTTTAACGGTGTCACAGGTCAACGCCTCTTTCCAATTGGTAGCGACTGTGTTCGTCATTTTCATCGATTAAGCCTTGACCAGCAACTAGAAGAGGAAGAAAAATTACTCAGAAAGGTCGAAAATCTGACCAGAAAAGCTAAGAAAAAGGAAAAAATCAAGGTCAATAAAAGTGACTTTGACGAGCGACTTCTAAAATGGCTCTGGGAAAAAGGTGTTTTTAAACCCAATCGTGGAAATCAGTTCTCACCTGAGAAAGACTACCAGCTTTTCTTAGAAGTCTTTCAAGGAGGAAGTTGGTCCAAGGCAGAACCCAAGAAGAAAGCTCGGATGGAAGAAGTTCTTGAAAAATGCATCAAACCCTTTTTACTTGGCAAATCAGATGACCAACTCTACCTTGTCAAGCTAGGAAAGGAAAAAATTGACTACGAACAGGAACTCCGTATCC
This sequence comes from Streptococcus vulneris, assembly GCF_019218685.1. Classification (NCBI taxonomy): domain Bacteria; kingdom Bacillati; phylum Bacillota; class Bacilli; order Lactobacillales; family Streptococcaceae; genus Streptococcus; species Streptococcus vulneris. Next base: position 54,735 of record NZ_JAHUZC010000001.1, read on the forward strand.
AGGCAGAGAAAGAGCGTAAGAAGAGAGATAAAATCGCTAAGCAGTATGCAGACAATCTAGTCCTAGCCATGGGCCCAGCAGAACGTGCCTATCAAGACTACTTTGGCTTTACAGATACACTGACTCAAGAAGAACGCAAGTGGGAAAAAATTCTTTTTGGTAAAAATAGGACAGAACGGGCTATCAAGGCCAAACAATACCAAAAAGAGTTGGAAAAAGACCAACGAATTGCTAGTCAGGATCCAATTGAAAGAAAGCAGAAGCAGACCTGGCTCCTCAATTCCTATTTTCGTGAGCTTCCTGAAGAAAAAGCTCGTTTTTCTAGGCTCTTATTAGAATATCGAAAAAGTGGAGAAGTCCCCTTTTCAACTGAATATCTGTCAGACCATCTGCTCGACTTTCTCTATAAAATGAAAGCCTTTGAGTTTGAAATCGCACCAGAACAAGTTCGAGATTTTCTAAAAGAAAGCCTTCAAACAGAGCATCTCTCCTCAGCACAAGAAAGCTGGATAGAAGGAATTTTGACAAATTGTATAGTCCCATTTTTATCTCGAATACTCATCTAAAACTAAATATATAAGTCTTAGAATTTTATATAAAGTTAATATATAAATTAAGTAAATTTGAAATCAGCCTTCCTTTATAAAGTAGCTATTACAAATAAAAGCTTGTGCAAAAAAGAATAATTTATGATAGAATAGAGGATAAGAAAGAAAACGTTTTTACAATTTTTTCAATCCGAAGGAGATATATTATGGCTACTATTCAATGGTTTCCTGGTCACATGTCTAAAGCTCGTCGACAGGTTCAGGAAAATTTAAAATTTGTTGATTTTGTGACGATTTTGGTGGATGCCCGCTTACCTCTATCTAGTCAAAATCCTATGTTGACCAAAATTGTTGGTGACAAACCAAAACTCTTGATTTTAAACAAGGCGGACTTGGCTGACCCAGCAATGACCAAGGAATGGCGTCAGTATTTTGAATCACAAGGAATCCAAACTCTGGCTATCAACTCCAAAGAGCAAGTGACTGTAAAAGTTGTAACAGATGCGGCCAAAAAACTCATGGCTGATAAGATTGCTCGCCAGAAAGAACGTGGCATCAAGATTGAAACCTTGCGTACCATGATTATCGGGATTCCAAATGCTGGTAAATCAACGCTTATGAACCGTTTGGCTGGTAAGAAAATTGCCGTTGTCGGCAATAAACCAGGGGTTACCAAGGGACAACAATGGCTCAAAACAAATAAAGACCTTGAAATCCTGGATACACCGGGGATTCTCTGGCCTAAGTTTGAGGATGAAACTGTTGCGCTTAAATTGGCCTTGACCGGAGCTATTAAAGACCAGTTGCTTCCTATGGATGAGGTAACTATTTTTGGTCTCAATTATTTCAAAGAACATTATCCAGAAAAGCTGGCTGAACGCTTCAAACAAATGAAAATTGAGGAAGAAGCACCTGTTATTATTATGGATATGACCCGTGCTCTCGGTTTCCGTGACGACTATGACCGCTTTTACAGTCTCTTCGTGAAGGAAGTCCGTGATGGCAAACTCGGTAACTATACCTTAGATACATTGGAAGACCTCGATGGCGACGATTAAAGAAATCAAAGAACTCCTTGCTACTGTCAAGGACCTTGATAGTCCTATTTTTTTAGAGCTTGAAAAGGATAATCGCTCTGGAGTTCAAAAGGAAATCAGCAAGCATAAAAAAGCCATTCAGGCAGAATTGGATGAAGATTTTCGTTTGGAATCCATGCTTTCCTACGAGAAAGAACTGTATAAGCAAGGGTTGACCTTAATTGCTGGTGTTGATGAGGTCGGCCGTGGTCCTCTAGCTGGGCCTGTAGTCGCTGCAGCTGTTATTTTACCTCAAAATTGTAAAATTAAAGGCCTCAATGACAGCAAGAAAATTCCTAAAAAGAAACATCTGGAGATTTTCCAAGCAGTTCAAGACCAAGCTTTATCAATCGGCATTGGTATCATGGATAATCAGGTCATCGACCAAGTCAATATCTATGAAGCAACCAAACTAGCCATGCAGGAAGCAATTTCCCAGCTCAGTCCTCAACCTGAGCACCTTTTGATAGATGCTATGAAACTGGAATTACCCATTTCACAAACCTCCATCATCAAAGGTGATGCTAATTCCCTTTCAATTGCAGCGGCTTCTATAGTAGCCAAGGTGACACGTGATGAATTGATGAAGGAATACGACCAGCAGTTTCCTGGCTATGATTTTACTGCTAATGCAGGATATGGAACTGCTAAACACCTGGAAGGCCTCACAAAACTAGGAGTTACCCCAATTCACCGAACCAGCTTTGAACCCGTTAAATCACTGGTTTCAGGAGAAAAAGAAAGTTAAGTTAGAAGGAATGATTATGGAGGAACAGCCAGAAACACTCAGCTCCAAGAAAGAATTTGCCTTTGCCTCAAGTACTATATTATCCCAAGTTGGACGAGGAATCATCGTCGGTCTTGTCGTTGGAATTATCGTTGGATCCTTTCGTTTCTTAATCGAAAAAGGCTTCCACCTGATACAAGGACTTTATCAAGATCAAGCGCACCTAGTGCGCAATCTTTTTATCATTGGTCTATTTTATTTAATAGTTTGTTGGCTCAGTGCGAAATTAACTCGGTCAGAAAAAGACATCAAAGGTTCAGGAATTCCTCAAGTTGAAGCCGAATTAAAGGGACTCATGACCCTCAACTGGTGGGGCGTACTTTGGAAAAAATATATTCTAGGAATTTTGGCTATTGCTAGTGGCCTTATGCTGGGGCGTGAAGGACCAAGTATTCAACTTGGAGCAGTCGGTGGTAAAGGAATTGCCAAATGGCTCAAATCCAGTCCAGTAGAGGAACGCTCCTTGATTGCTAGTGGAGCTGCCGCTGGTCTAGCTGCAGCCTTTAATGCACCGATTGCAGGACTTCTCTTTGTGGTAGAAGAAGTTTATCACCATTTTTCACGCTTTTTCTGGGTATCTACTCTCGCAGCTAGTCTCGTAGCAAACTTTGTCTCACTACTCATATTTGGCTTAACACCCGTACTGGACATGCCAGACAACATCCCACACATGACCCTAGACCAGTATTGGATTTACCTCCTTATGGGAGTTTTTCTTGGACTATCTGGTTTTCTCTATGAGAAAGCTGTGCTCAATGTTGGTAGAGTTTATGACTGGCTTGGTCAAAAAATCCGTTTGGATAGAGCTTATTATCCAATTCTGGCTTTCATTCTCATCATCCCAGTCGGAATCTTCTTACCCCAAATCCTTGGTGGTGGAAATCAGCTGGTTCTTTCCTTAACTGAACAAGATTTTAGTTTCCAAGTTCTATTAGCTTACTTTTTGATTCGATTTGTTTGGAGCATGATTAGCTATGGAAGTGGCCTTCCAGGAGGTATTTTCCTACCAATTCTGGCGCTTGGCTCCTTACTTGGTGCCCTAGTTGGTGTTATTTGTGTCAATCTTGGCCTTGTAAGCCAAGAGCAGTTTCCTATCTTTGTCATTCTAGGAATGAGTGGCTATTTTGGAGCAATATCCAAAGCTCCCTTAACTGCTATGATACTCGTAACTGAGATGGTAGGAGATATTCGCAACCTCATGCCACTTGGATTAGTAACCTTGGTCGCCTACATCATCATGGATCTACTAAAGGGTGCACCAGTATATGAGGCTATGTTGGAAAAAATGCTGCCAGAAGAAGCGACAGATGAAGGAGAAGTCACTCTCATTGAAATCCCTGTTTCAGATAAAATAGCAGGAAAACAAGTACACGAACTCAACTTGCCACATAACGTACTCATCACCACCCAAGTCCATAATGGCAAGAGCCAAACCGTTAACGGCTCAACCAGAATGTATCTCGGAGATATGATTCACCTAGTTATTCCAAAAAGTGAAATTGGGAAAGTCAAAGATTTGTTATTGTAGAAGTTTATACATAATTTATGTTATGTGAAAATGAATTTCTTAATTAAATACACTAGAAAACCGATTCTCAGCAATGAGGTCGGTTTTTTCTTGTTAGAAATATTATAATATATTATAAAAAATGATTAAATTATTCTAGGTTATAGTATAATGAGAAAAGGAGGAAAGCTTAAATGAATAATTCTTGCATCAAAAAGAGTCATAAAAGGTTACTAATATTTTTGTCAATCGCAATCATCACAGCAGGAGGTTTTTTTATGTTTAGCATGTTAGGGAAATCTCAAGAAGAACGTCGGAATAGAGAGTACGAAGTCAGTCTGGTGAATGCTTTAAAGAATTCCTATGAAGGGATAGAAGAGATCAAGATTACGGAACCTTATTATAGTGAGAAGCCAGGATCATGGTCTTGTGATATTGAAATAAAGTTCAGTGATAATCAAATGATAACTTATGGAATTAATCACAGATTAACTTATAAAGAAAACCACGATGGCCTTATGAAAGGAAATACTGATGAGGAAATTAATCAACAATGGTTGAAACTAAAAAAACACATTGGTAAAACAGAATCTACTGTTTTAGTGCAATATTCAAATGATGAAACAGGAGAGCAATAATGGAATTTAATTATACTGATAATCAATTGAATCATTTAAACCAAGATTTTGCTATTTATATTATAAATGAAGAGTTTTCAAGTAGAAAAAGGAGGAAATCTTAAATGAGTAATTCTGGCATCAAAAAAAGTCATAAATGGCTTCTAATCGTTGTGTCACTCGCAATCATCACAGCAGGAGGTGTTTTTATGTTTTCTATGTTAGGGAGATCCCAAGAAGAGCGTCGGAATAGAGAGTATGAAGTTAGTTTGGTAAATGCCTTGAAGAATTCTTATCAAGGGATAGAAGAAATCGAAATTTCCAATCCAACATATACGAACCCTCCTGGCGACTGGTCTTGTAAGATTGATATCTTGTTCAAAGATGGAGAAAAAATCTTTTATGGAATTCCACATAACTTAGATGATAAAGAAAATTATAACGGTCGTATGACTTATGGACAACGAGATTTTCTTAACCTAAGAAAAGGAATAACAACTAATACAGTTACGGTTACATACTCCAACAAAGAAAGAGGGAAGCAGTAATGGTATTCACTTATACAGATAAACAACTTAATGAATTAAACCATGGGAAGAATGTATATAGCGTCAATGCTGAATACGCTGAGAGAAATAATAAACCTTTGGTTACAGAAACTCCTAATCCGAATCCTTCTTCATCTGATTTCGAAGAAACCAACACTATAACTACCTCCGATGGTCAAGAATTCCGTGTCGTTGTCACTAAGTTTGACCTAGGAACAGGTTTTGATGTTTTGGCGGTAGCTCCTATGGTCAACGGCGAACCAAATTATAAAAATGTAGCTGTGATTGCTGCAGGGACGGATCAAGAGAGTCCTACTAAGACTGACAGATGTAAAACAACTTTTTCTTATTATAGTGTAATATAGACTAATCTTATAGTATAATAAGAAAAAGGAGAAAAGCTTAAATGAATAATTCCAGCAATAAAAAAAGTCATAAAAGGCTGCTAATCGTTGTATCACTCGCAACCATCACAACAGCAGGAGGTGTTTTTATGTTTAGTATGTTAGGGAAGTCTCAAGAGGAACGTCGAAATAGAGAGTACGAAGTCAGTTTGGTAAATTCCTTAAAGAATTCCTACCAAGGGATTAAGGAGATTAAGATTTCCAATCCAAACTACACAAACCCTCCAGGTTCATGGTCTTGTGATGTAGAAATCAAATTTAATGATGAAAGAAAAACTAACTATAGGATAGGTCATGGACTTAATGATAAAAAGAATTATCAAGGATCATTGACCAATGAGAAAAGGCAATTCCTTAACAATTACAAAGGCGTGACTGACTTAAAAGTAATTGTTACATATTCAGATAATAGCACAGGAGAACAATGATGACATTTTCCTATACAGATGAGCAGTTAAACAATTTGAATCAAGATTATGCTGTATATAGTGTAAATCTTGAGTTCGCTAAGCGTAACGGTAGGACTTATGTCAATTCAAATCTCATTGAAAATACATCTCCTGATGATTTAGAAAAAACCAACACCATAACCACCTCTGACGGACAAGAATTCCGTGTTGTTGCCACTAAGTCTGACACTGAAACAGGTTTTGATGGGCTGGCAGTTGCACCAATTGTCAATGGCGAACCAGATTATAAAAATGTAGCCGTGATTGCTGCTGGAACGGACCCTGATAGTCCGGTGAATAAACAAGGTCCTTTTACACGCGATGTCTATAGTGCTATAGTTGCTAGACAAACTTATTTATCTCCACAATATAAGGTTGCTGACCAATTCGTAAAAGAAATTATGGATGATTCCAGATATGAAGTTAGTCAACTATCCGGTTATTCACAAGGATCCTACATGCTGAAAGTAGGGGCTAAATACCACATCCCTACGACTACCTTCAATGCTTGGTTTAAATACGGTGCACTCACACTGGAAGAAAAAGAATTTATCGAAAATAATCCTGCTATGTTTATAGATTACCGTAGAAAACATGATGATGTAGTACGTTGGAATGACTCTAATCACCCAGAAAGGTACACCAGTCCGATTGATATTACAAATTCTATGCCTAACACGATTCATTGGCTTGATGGGACAAGTCACAAAATTGGTGATTGGGAGTTTGATCCTGTAACAGGTCAAGTTGTTGATGGTAAAGGTGGAAAACCCTTAATTAGTGGTGTTTATCGAGCTTATGCCAACAGTCTCCGAGGAATGGCTCATTACAAGGACTTGAAGTCAAAATGGTCATCAGGTGGCATTAGTAGCTCTGAGGAAATATACTTAGATGCAGCTCAAGGTTCTATCCTATCATCATCAATGGCTACGGCAGCAAGAACTGGAGCTGATGAAGTGAGCGCCTTAGCCAAAAACGCCAATCAAGAATTACAAGAAATTTGGTCAAAAATCGATTTTACAAGCTACACAGCCTTGGCTCCCTATGAAGTTGAAAGCCTTTTTGCTAGCCAAGGTATCACTCAAGCACAGTTTATCGATACTTTTCAGGCAGAAACGGATCAAATAGTCGCTAAGATGAATGCTCCCGCCCAAGCATTTGAACAGTTAGATAAACAATTACAGGAAGTCATCGAAAAAACAGTGGCAACAGACACACAATTTGCTAAGGAGTTCAGACAATGGAAAGCAGAGATGTAAAATGGGATGCCATTAGACAAAAAGAGAGGGAAATTCTTAACCTCGAAGAACAATACTATCTGGAAAAGAACAAGTTAGAGAAAAAGACCCTAGAATTAGAGGAACGTTCTGCAAGATTGGAAAGGATCATGAACGAAGAAGCTGATAAAATGTACCTAGTATTAAGAAAGTTTTCGTCACCAGCTGATTGTGTTAGAGAGTACTTTACAGAAATAGAAAATTTGAGATATCATTCTAACCAAGTTTATAGAACTAATGAAATAAAACTGGAAGAAGAAAAAGAAAAAATAGATAAAGAATTTCGACAAAGAAAAAATATCTTAGATGAAGAATATCAAAAACTAAGGAGAAATTATGCAAGCACCAATGAATGAGTACTATACTGATGAAGAATACCAATATGCTCTAAAACAAATGTATCGCATGATGGAAAGAAATCGTATCCTGGCTCAATGCCAATTGGCAAAGACCGCTAAAAATCAAATAAAAGAAAGTTTTGACCAAAAATCGAAAACAATTGCAAGAGATACTAAAGCAACAATAACAAGTATTAACAGCCAAATGGACACTGCAATACAAGGAAAAGTCCGCAAAAGTCTTGAAACAAAAATACCTAATATGTTAGTCAAGTATGATGATATATAAAGAAGAATTTTTCGTATGGTTATATAGTTTTCTTTGCATCTATGTCCTCTATAATATCTTTCCGAAAAACTATAATTTTCTTGAAAGATAAATGAGTCTATGCTATACTACTAGTAGAGTTTATTTATGGAGAAAATACATGAAACGTGAGATTTTACTGGAACGAATCGACAAACTAAAACAAATCATGCCCTGGTATGTTCTTGAATACTACCAATCTAAGCTTGCTGTTCCTTACAGTTTTACAACCTTGTACGAATACCTCAAGGAATATGATCGATTTTTCAGCTGGGTTTTAGAGTCTGGTATCTCAAATGCCGATAAAATATCTGATATTTCTTTATCTGTCTTGGAAAATATGTCTAAGAAAGACATGGAATCCTTTATCCTTTACCTACGTGAACGTCCTTTGCTGAATGCTAATACAACCAAGCAAGGAGTTTCTCAGACAACCATCAATCGGACTTTGTCAGCACTTTCTAGTCTTTATAAGTATTTGACTGAGGAAGTTGAAAACGATCAGGGAGAGCCTTATTTTTATCGTAATGTAATGAAAAAAGTTTCAACCAAGAAAAAGAAAGAAACGCTTGCTGCCAGAGCTGAAAACATCAAGCAAAAACTCTTTTTAGGTAATGAAACAGAAGGTTTTCTAACTTATATTGACCAAGAGTATCCACAACAACTTTCAAATCGAGCTCTCTCATCATTCAACAAAAATAAAGAACGTGATTTGGCCATTATTGCCCTTCTATTGGCGTCTGGTGTCCGCTTATCTGAAGCTGTTAATCTGGACCTAAAAGATCTCAATCTAAAAATGATGGTTATTGATGTCACTCGAAAAGGGGGCAAACGTGATTCGGTCAATGTCGCTGCTTTTGCTAAGCCTTATTTAGAGAATTATCTAGTCATTCGAAATCAACGCTATAAGACGGAAAAAACAGATACAGCCCTTTTTTTGACTCTCTACAGAGGTGTTCCTAATCGTATCGATGCTTCCAGCGTTGAGAAAATGGTTGCTAAGTACTCTGAGGACTTCAAAGTCCGTGTAACCCCCCACAAACTACGACATACCCTAGCAACTAGGCTCTATGATGCCACTAAATCGCAAGTTTTGGTCAGTCATCAGCTAGGACATGCCAGTACACAAGTCACTGACCTCTATACACATATCGTCAACGATGAACAAAAGAATGCTCTAGATAGTTTATGATTTTACGTATTTTAAATTATGTAAATACATATCAAAAAAAGAAGCTGGTCCTACAACCAACTTCTTTTTGATTTATCCAACTACCGCCTCAGCGATTTCTTCACGGCTAATACCAGCGAAGTAGCGTGTGATATCAATGGTTTCTAGCGCCTTAAGGACATCTTCGCGTTCGTATTTCACCCCACGAAGGATATCTTCTACTGCAGCAACGTCTTCAATACCAAAGAAGTCACCATAAATCTTGATGTCTTGGATTTTTGATTCAGTAACGTTAGCAAAGACTTCCACCTTACCACTAGTGAATTTTGTTCCACGACGGACGTTAAATTCAGGTGATTTACCGTAGTTCCAGTCCCAAGTACCGAACTTAGTATCCTTGATTCGATTGATTTCAGCCAATTCTTCCTCAGAAAAAACGTATTCTGTCATCTCTGGATACTCTTTTTTCATGTATTCCAAGAGTAAGTCACGGAATTCTTCGACTGTGATTTTTTCTGGTAGTTCATTGACAATATTGGTTACACGAGCACGGACGGATTTCACACCTTTTGACTCAAATTTATCTTTTGAAACCTTAAGAGCATTTGCGAGGACTGACAAATCAACGTCAAAGAGCAAGCAACCGTGGTGCATGATACGGCCGTTGATATAGGCTTGGGCATTGCCACAGAACTTCTTACCATCAATCTCAAGGTCATTACGACCTGTGAACTCAGCTTTAACCCCAAGTTGAGCCAGGGTATTGATAACCGGAGTTGAGAAGCTCTTGAAGTCAAAAGCCTTGTTTTCATCTTCCTTTGAGATAATCGTGTAGTTGAGGTTATTTAAATCGTGGTAAACAGCTCCACCACCGCTGATACGGCGGACCACCTCAATACCATTTTCTCGAACATAATCACGGTTGATTTCTTCGATGGTATTCTGGTGACGACCAACAATGATAGAGGGCTTGTTAATCCAAAGTAGGAAGATTTGATCCTCATCCAAAAGATGTTTAAAGGCGTATTCTTCCAAGGCGATATTAAAGGCAGTGTCGTTTGAATGATTGATAATATATTTCATGATATCCCTTTATACGATAGAGACTGGAAAGTTATTTTCCAGTCTAATCTATCTTTCTTTTATTTTTTCTTAGGTGAATGGATGGCCATTCCTAGAACATCCGCAAATGCTTCGTACATGACTTCAGAGTAGGTTGGGTGCCCATGGATAGTTTTCAGCATTTCTTCAACAGTAATTTCCATTTCTATAATGCTCGACGCTTCATTGATCAATTCTGCAGCAGCAGGACCAATGATATGAACACCAAGGATTTCTCCGTATTTCTTATCTGCAATGACTTTTACGAAACCTTGAGCAGCATCTGAGGCAATAGCACGACCGTTAGCAGCAAAGTTGAACTTACCGATGGCAACATCGTATTTCTCACGGGCTTGTTCTTCAGTCAAACCTACTGCTGCTACTTCAGGAAGAGTATAGATGGCTGCAGGAGTCAAATTCAACTTGGCAACAGCATGATTTCCTTTAAGAGCATTTTCTGCCGCAACTTCCCCCATACGGAAGGCTGCGTGCGCCAACATCTTAGTACCATTGATGTCACCTGGTGCGTAAATTCCTGGAACAGAAGTTTCCATGTATTCGTTGACCTTGATACGACCACGATCCAATTCAAACTCAACCTCTCCAATACCTTCAAGATCCGGCACACGACCGATTGAAAGAAGAGCTTTATTTGCGATGATATCGTCTTTTCCTTCAACCTTGATACGAAGTTGACCATTTTCCTCGATGATTTCTTGCAGTTTAGTACCAGTCAAGATGGTCATTCCTTTACGCTCAAGAATCAAGCGAAGGTTCTTAGACACTTCTGCATCCATAGCTGGCACGATACGGTCCATCATTTCGATAACAGTTACTTTTGAACCAAATGTCATGAAGGCCTGACCAAGTTCGATACCGACAACACCACCACCGATGATAACAAGGCTTTCTGGCACTTCGTTCATTTCAAGAATGTCGTCACTTGTCATCACGAGTGATGATTCCATACCAGGAACGTTGATCTTGCTGACTTTTGAACCACCAGCAAGGATGATTTTCTTGGTTTCAAGCAATTCAGAACCATTTACCAAGACATTCTTGTCTTTAGTAATAGTACCGATACCCTTATGAACAGTAACTCCGTAACTACGAAGAAGTCCTGCAACACCACCAACAAGAGTATTAACAACTTTAGATTTAGTTTCTAAAAGTTTGTCCATATCAACAGTGAAGTTAGGATTTTCAATCACGATACCACGATTTGCAGCATGACCGATATTTTCAATAATTTCAGCGTTATGAAGGTAGGTCTTGGTTGGAATACAGCCACGGTTTAAGCAGGTTCCACCAAGTTCAGATTTCTCAACAAGGGCAACCTTACCACCGAGTTGGGCAGCTTTAATGGCTGCCACGTATCCAGCAGGACCTCCACCAATCACAACGATATCAAAAGCATCATCGCTCTTACCATCATCGTTTGAGGCACTTGCTGCAGGTGCAGGGCTAGCTTCTGGGGCTGTTGCTCCAGAAGTTGGGATGTTTTCCCCTTCTTCACCAAGGTAACCGATAACTTCCGTTACAGGGACAGTTTCGCCATCTCCTTTGAGAATGGCAATCAAGTACCCATCTTCTTCGGCTTCCAATTCCATGCTGACTTTGTCAGTCATGATTTCCAAAAGGATTTCTCCTTCTTTTACAAATTCTCCGACTTTTTTATTCCATTGGACGATTTGTCCTTCTGTCATATCCACACCGGCTTTTGGCATAATTACTTCTAAGGCCATGTCTTCCTTCCTTTATCTATATCTTTAAAATGAATACTCTTGTTCTTAAATCAACATTGAGATTGGATTTTCAATCAACTCTTTCAAGTCTTTCATAAACTTAGCACCAGCCATACCATCTACGACACGGTGGTCAATTGTTAAACCAAGACTCATGATTGGGCGAATCACAATTTCACCATTGATAACAACAGGCTTCTCAATCGTCGAACTGACACCAAGGATAGCTGAGTTTGGTTGGTTGATGATCGGACCAAAGGACTGAACGCCAAACATTCCCAAGTTACTGATAGTAAATGTTGAATTTTGCAGTTCGCTTGGAGCTAATTTACCATCCAAGGTACGACCAATAACATCCTTGAAGGCTACAACCAGTTCAGAAAGACTCATCTTCTCAGCATTGTACACAACAGGTGTCATCAATCCATTATCCATTCCAACTGCCATCGCAAGGTTGACATAGTTGTGAGTGATAATAGTCTTGCCATCTTCAGTCAATGAAGCGTTGATGTAAGGATGCTTCATCAAGGTTTTTACAACAGCAAGTGAAAGAAGGTCTGTTACAGTGGTCTTCTTCCCAGTTGCTTCCATGATTGGCTCAAGAACCTTCTTACGAAGAGCCAACATTTCAGTCATATCAACTTCATAGTTGAGCGTGAAGGTTGGCGCAGTTAGGTAAGATTCAACCATCCGTTGGGCAATAACCTTACGCATTGGTGTCATTGGAATACGTTCAATTTCACCGTATGGTGTTACGTTATCAGGAACTTCTTCCACTTTTTCAATCTGAGCAGGAGACTTGATGGTGTCGTTTTCAATATTTTCAGGAAGCAAGGCCAAAACATCCTTCTTCATAATTTTACCACGATGACCAGTTCCTTGGATTTCCTGCCAAGCAATATTATGTTCGAGGGCAATTCGTTTTGCAAGTGGCGAAATGCGAACCACGTTTGTGTCTTTATAAGTTTCCACGTCTTCTTTGTGGACACGACCGTTTGCACCTGAGCCAGAAACGTCGTAGAGGTTGATCCCTAAATCATCCGCTAACTTTCTAGCTGCAGGAGTCGCTCTTAGCTTGTCATCAGCCATGACCTCTCCAATTCTATACTAAGATATTAAGGACGAAGAGCTCTGCACCTAAGAGATACAAAGATTCTCGTCAGCTTTATTTTGTTTACATAACTTATCTTATGTAATTCTATTCTTTGTTATATGTTTTACGGATGGCATCTTTGATGCTTTCAACTGTTGGAATCATTGCATTTTCTAGGTTTTGCGCATAAGGCATCGGCACATCTTCTCCTGCACAACGACGAATTGGTGCATCTAGATAATCAAATGCTTCTGATTCTGAAATAATTGCTGAAATCTCTCCGATATAGCCGCTTGTTTTGTGGGCATCGTTGACCAGAACAACCTTACCAGTCTTCTTAACTGAGTTAATGATAATATCCTTATCAAGCGGAACAAGGGTACGTGGGTCTACAATTTCAACAGAAATTCCTTCTTCTGCTAATTCTTCAGCAGCTTGAACCACACGGCGAAGCATTTTTCCATAAGTAACAACTGTTACATCCGTACCTTCACGTTTGATTTCGCCAACTCCAAGTGGAATCGTGTAGTCTGGATCAACTGGCACTTCCCCTTTTTGGTTAAATTCTGACTTGTACTCAAGTATGATAACTGGGTTGTTATCACGGATAGAAGACTTGAGAAGGCCTTTCATGTCTGCAGGCGTACCTGGAGCTACAACCTTTAGGCCAGGAATGTGAGTAAACCAAGACTCTAGTGATTGCGAGTGCTGGGCTGCAGAACCAACTCCGTTACCTGCTGCACAACGGACGGTCATTGGAACCTGACCTTTCCCACCAAACATGTAACGTGTTTTAGCAGCTTGGTTGACGATATTGTCCATGGCAATAACCGAGAAGTCCATGAAGGTCATATCGACGATTGGACGAAGTCCTGTCATCGCTGCTCCTGCTGCTGCTCCCGAGATGGCAGCCTCAGAAATCGGACAGTCACGAACACGTTCTGGACCAAATTCTTCAAGCATTCCAACAGAAGTTCCGAAGTCTCCTCCGAAGACACCAACATCTTCTCCCATCAAGAACACATTTTCATCGCGACGCATTTCCTCAGACATAGCAAGGATAATGGTGTCACGGAAGGACATTGTTTTTGTTTCCATTTTATCTCTTTCTCCTTAGTCTGCGTAAATATCTTCAAATGCTGATTCAAGCGGTGGGAATGGACTTTCTTCAGCAAATTTAACAGAAGATTCTACTGCTTCCTTAACTTGCGCTTGGATTTCTTCCAATTCTTCGGCACTTGCAATGTTATTTTCAATAAGGTAATTGCGGAGGTTTTCGATTGGATCTTTTTGTTTCCACAACTCCACCTCTTCACGCGTACGATATTTACCCGGGTCAGATGATGAATGGCCAAGCCAGCGATAAGTTACACTTTCAATCAATACAGGCCCATTGCCACCACGAACATGATCTACAGCTTTCTTAAATCCTTCATAGACGTCGATGACATTGTTACCGTCTTCGATGAACATTCCAGGAATTCCATATGCAGCACTACGTTGATGGATATGCTCTACATTAGTCATTTTCTTGATATCCGCAGAGATTCCATAACCGTTGTTAATGCAATAGAAAATGACTGGCAGGTTCCAGATAGAAGCCATGTTCACTGCTTCGTGGAAAACACCTTCATTGGTCGCACCATCTCCAAAGAAGCAGACTACGATTTTTCCAGTATGTTGCATTTGTTGGCTGAGGGCTGCACCAACAGCGATCCCCATACCACCACCTACGATACCATTGGCACCTAGGTTACCAGCATCAAGGTCGGCGATATGCATAGAACCACCTTTACCTTTACAGGTTCCAGTGTATTTGCCAAGGATTTCAGCCATCATTCCGTTGAGGTCAATCCCTTTGGCAATAGCTTGTCCGTGACCACGGTGGTTTGAGGTGATCAGATCATCTGGATTGAGAGCCAACATAGCACCCACGTTAGCTGCCTCTTCTCCAACAGAAAAGTGCGTCATTCCTGGCACTTTCCCTTTCTTTACCAATTGTGCAATTTTTAAGTCCATACGACGGATTTCTTCCATCTTACGGAACATCTCTAGCAAAAGATTTTTATCTAAAGTTAACATCTTCTTGCCTTTCTAAGTTTCTTCTTACCTTACTATTTTACCGTTTTTGGCAAATACTGTCAAAGTTTTTCTAAAGAAAATTTCACAAAATAAAAAAGAAAACCCCATGAAAACAAGGGATTTACTTATAAAGAATATTTTTTCACAAACTTTTTAGCGTTTAGATTTTTCTACAGATTCAAATCTCTTCATAATCACAGTTAAACGCCAACGGTAGAGAACCCCACTCACAATTAGACTAATAATCAAGCCGATCCAGTAAGAATAAGCTCCAAAATCTGTTAGGGAATCAAATAGCATAGCCACTGGGATTGCTACGCCCCAATAGCCAACCAAACCAAGGTAAAAAGGAATCACTGTATCCTTATACCCCCGCAAAATTCCCTGAAGGGGGGCCGCAAAGGTATCTGCTAACTGGAAGAAAAGGCTGTAAGTCAAAAAACGCGCTGTCAAATCGATAAATTCTGAGTCGTTCCCATAAAGACTGGCCACATTTCCCCTAAAAATGTAAAGAAAAGATAAGGTGAAGGCCGCAAAAATGAGGGCAGTCCATCTTCCTAGACCAATATAGGTTTTCGCATCATCAAATCGCTTGGCTCCAACTTCATAGGAAACGACAATAGCCATAGCCGATGAGATACTCATAGGGAAAGCATACATGAGAGATGAAAAATTCATAGCTGACTGGTGACTAGCGATAATCAAGGACGAAAACTTAGCCATAATCAAGCCAACCACGGAAAAGATAGCCACTTCCGCAAAGACAGTTCCCCCAATAGGCAGACCTAAGCGAACTCCTTCCTTGATTTTATTCATATTAAGTGGAATTCGTTTCTCAAGATGTAGGGCTTTGAGCTTCTCCTGTTTAAATAAAACCAGAACAGAAATCCCAAGCAAGACCCAGTAGGCCAAAGAAGTCCCTAAACCTGAACCAGCACCACCCAGCTCTGGAACTCCAAAGGCACCGTAAATCAAGAGATAGTTAAATCCACTATTCAAGGGAAGTAACAAAAGCATGAGGTACATGGACAGTTTGGTCAAGCCCAGCGAATCCAGCAAGGAACGAATGACACTAAAAAGCAACAAGGGGATAATTCCGATAGATAAAAACCAGAGATAGCGAACCGCTACTGCCGCCACCGGTGCTTCTAGTCCAATATGATTCAAGATTGGTGGTGCCAAGAAAAGCACCATCCCCAGCAAGACCACAGATAGACCCAAGGCCAGATAGATGAACTGGTAAAAATCAGACGCAACCTCTTCCTTTTTGCCTCGACCAAGATGGTGGCCAATGATGGGCACCAAGGCTGACACAATACCTGTTAGAAAGGTAAAGAAAGGATTCCAGATACTGGTTGCCATAGATACACCAGCCAAGTCCATGGTATTGTATTGGCCTGTCATAGTCGTATCAACAAAGGATGCAGAATAATTGGCAAATTGATAAATCAGGATAGGGAAAAATATCTTTAAAAATAAGATAAACTTGTCTTTAAAATGATGGGTTTGGTACATATAGGCTCTCTATTCTTTTTGTTTACAGAGCAGACTCCCACCTAGTTTTGATAGACGATTTGTCCCTTACAGATGGTATATTTAACCTGCCCTTTTAAGGTTTCACCAATGAATGGTGAATTAGCTGCTTTTGAAGCAAAATGGGAGTCCACAAGGCGGTCAGCCTTAGCATCAAAAATAGTAATATCCGCTGGACCATTCTCAGCCAAGTAACCTGCTTCAAAGTTGTAAAGCTTGGATGGGTTGTATGTCATTTTTTCAAGTAATTCCATCAAGCTTAACTCACCAGCTTCCACCAAATAGGTCAAGCCAAGAGATAGGGATGTTTCCAAACCTGTCATACCAGATGGCGCTTTGGTAATATCCTCAACATTTTTTTCATCTGCATGATGAGGCGCATGGTCAGTCGCTATAACTGTGATGACGCCTGATTTAAGACCTTCGATAACAGCACGACGGTCTGATTCCAAACGAAGCGGCGGATTCATCTTAGCATTGCTACCTTGTGTCAAAAGAAGTGCTTCGGTCTTAGAAAAATGCTGTGGCGCTACTTCTGCTGTTACTTGCGCACCCAATCCTTGAGCAAACTCCACTACTTTAACACTTTCTTCCTTAGACAAATGTTGAATGTGAACATGGGACTTGGTTGCATAGGCAATCATGACATCACGCGCCATCATAGCGTACTCAGCCACCCCAGTTGCACCACAGATATGGAAATGTTCTTTAGCAATATTTTCATTAAAGCCAAGAATCCCATTCAAACCTGGATCTTCCTCATGAAGACTAATAAAGGTATTAAGCTTTTTAGCTTCCTCCATGGCTTCCTTGACAACTTTACTGCTTTCAAGTGGAATACCGTCATCAGAGAAACCAACCGCACCTGCTTCTAAGAGTGCCTGAAAGTCTGTCAAATCTTGGCCATTAAAATTCTTAGTAATGGTCGCAACCGTCTTGACATTGATTTTTTCCTTGGCAGCTGACTGGAGAACTTCTTGCAAAGTCTCCACGTCTGAAATGGTTGGACTGGTATTAGCCATCATGACAACAGTTGTAAAACCACCTGCAGCGGCTGCTAGGGCACCCGTATGAATATCTTCCTTGTGGGTTTGACCAGGTTCACGGAAATGAACATGAATATCGACCAAGCCAGGAGCAACTACAAGACCAGTAGCATCAATTATCTCTGCTCCTTCTTCTTTAATCTCAGGCGCAATTTTGATAATTTTCCCATCTTGAACTAAGACATCACAAACTTGATCCAAACCAGACTTGGGATCCATTACACGACCATTTTTGATTAGTAGCATCTGCTTTCTCCTTTATTCATAGAAATCAACTTGGGTATCCAACAATTTATCCCCATCATAAACAAACTTGGCTGAAAAGAAGGGTTTATCCTCTAAAAGCCACTCAACAAAGGTATGGTCACCTTCCCAAGTCGGCTTGCTTAAGACTTCATCATAGGGAACCCATTCCAGCGTTCCCTCATTACAGTCAATCAAGTCCCCCTCAAACTCTGTCACCTTAAAAACATAGGTGTACCAGTCTAAATCTGGTGTAAATTCAGGAAAAGTGATGACGCCTTTTAGAACTGGCTTGGCTTTCAGTCCTGTTTCTTCGAGTATTTCACGCGCTGCGCATTCCTGAGGTGTCTCGCCTCGCTCTAGCTTACCACCCACACCAATCCATTTCCCTTCATGGACATCATTAGGCTTCTTATTACGATGGAGCATGAGCAGTTCTTTTCCGTTATCAATGTAGCAAATCGTCGCTAACTGAGGCATATTTTCTCCTTATCTAAGCCAATCGATTGGCTCTTGTCCTGTCTCTTTTAAGAATGCATTGGCCTTGGAAAAAGGCTTGGAACCCCAAAATCCTCTATAAACTGACAAAGGACTAGGATGGGCTGATTCGATAATCAAGTGATGAGGATTGGTAACTAAGGCCTTCTTCTTGCGTGCAAAAGAACCCCAAAGGACAAAGACTACAGGTCTATCCAGATTATTGACAACCTTAATAACCGCATCTGTAAAAGGTTCCCATATCTGACCAGCATGACCATTGGCCTGTCCAGCAGGAACCGTCAAACAAGCATTAAGAAGCAAGACTCCTTGCTCAGCCCAAGCTGTCAAATCATGAGATTTCTTAACGCCGATATCATCTGACAATTCTGTCAAGATATTTTGCAGAGATGGCGGTGCTGGAATAGAGTCAGGTACAGAAAAACTCAAGCCCTGCGCTTGACCTGGCCCGTGATAGGGATCTTGCCCTAGAATCACCACCTTAACTTCTTCAAGCGGTGTTGTCAAGAGAGCTTGAAAAACCTTTTCCTTGGGCGGATAAACAGTACCCTGAGCATAGACCTGCTCCATAAACTGATTGATTTTCCCAAAATAACCCTCAGGTAATTGCGCCTTAATCAAAGCATGCCAAGACGAGTGTTCCATAGCCGACTCCTTCATTTTTACTGCCTCTATTATAGCAAAAAGTGGCTATGGAAACCACTTTTTACAGTTTATCTAAGCAATCCAGCAAGTCTTGGTAAGAATGAACTTCGTAAGTCGGCTGGGCTAGTGTGTGATTTTCGAGGTGATGAGGATTGTACCAGATAGTGTCAATTCCAGCATTATTGCCACCCTGAATGTCGGCGGTTAGGGAATCTCCAATCATCAGCGTCTCTTCTTTGCTAAAACCTACAATCTGTTGACCAATTTTTTCATAAAAGAGAGCATCAGGCTTTTGTGTTTGCAACTGTTCTGAGATAAAAACTTGATTGAAATAAGGTGCTAGACCAGATTGAGTCAAACGCCCTGTCTGAATGGCAGTAATGCCATTTGTCGCAGCATACAAGTCATAATCTCGCTCGATGAGGATATCCAAGAGTTCATGAGCGCCTGAAAAAGTTTGTCCCTGTTGAGCGAGGTAAAATTGGTAACGATGGGCTAGAAAACTACCGTCTTTTTCCTGTCCAAAGTGAGCAAATAGACGAGAAAAGCGCGTGTTAACCAACTCTTGTTTACTGATTTTCTTTTGCTCTAAGTCCTTCCATAGAGCCTTGTTCATAGGAACATAATAGTCTTTATAAGCCTGAATATCTGTAACCCCTTCTTCTTTTAGGAGTTGCGTCAAAGCCACATCCTCAGCAGCATCAAAATCAAGAAGAGTGTGGTCGAGGTCGAAGAGTAGAAATTTGTAGGACAATTTGAGGTTTTCCTTTCTAGGTACTTAATAGATTAGTTTATTTCTTCTTTTTCTTAGTTTTATTCATCAACATACCAACTACAACTGGAGTAACCACACTTCCAACTTGTCCAACAACTTTAAGTATCTTTTTTGCTTCATCTATTTTTTTGTTTCTACACGATTCGCACTTATTGTGCTTATAACTTAATGGTAAATCCCTAGTACATGTCTTGCATTTTTTTATTTCTTTCATTCTAGCACCTCTGTCTCAATAGCATCTGGTTTATTTGGCAATTTCATTATAGAAGTTTCAATTTTTGGCAATTCTTTTGTCCAGTAATTTGTAGGCGAAGGATCAAGTAGATCAAGTCTCTCTACTAATTCTTGAGAACTGAGATAAGTTTCGTTAATAAATTTCCCAAAGTAATCCAAACTTTTTTGAGCAGCCTTTTTCTCGCCCAACTCATTATAAGCTATTGCTGCTGATAGTGAAACGATATTTACGGCTGCTAATCCATCTCTAATCTCATTCATACGAGCTTCAATTTTATCTGGTTTATCCCCTTTTAATAACTTCCCCCAAGTAGAATCTGGTTGTTCTTTAATAAAATTTACATTAGATTTTTGACTAAGCATTAGAAGGTTTCGACTATCTTCTGCATCTGAAATAACTTGCAGTAACATCATTGTTCTAATGTTTGGATCTGATATCTCTCTAGCCTGCAAGAGTTTCTGTTGACAACTATAGGCTATGGCAAGTCTATCTGACTCCTGTCCTTTTCTGACGTCTTCAATAGCATATTGTACATTTTGAATCTCCTCTGCAATCTGAGCCATTTGAATTTGTGACGAATAATCAGCTAACGCTTTATTTAATTCTGGTGTCAATTTAACAGATTTCAATGGTACATTTCCAATGACTTTATTAGTATTAGTATCTACTAATACCGCCAAGAGAGAGCCATCTTTCTTTGTCATTAATTTTAGCACTCCTTGAGCAATTTGTTCCCGTTGTTCTGGAGAAAGAATTGCCTGAAAAACCTCTTCAGGTATACTAGATTGGACAACATGGATAAAGGCTGGAGCAGAATATAACATTTTTTCTACTTCAGATAAGATTTTATTTGCATTTTTGGCTAAAGGTTGGGCTATTTCTGGTAACTTATTAAAAAACGTTGAGGGTTTTAGTTCATAACCGTCAATATCAAGAATATCAAAGTCAACTTCGCCAAAAAATAAAACTTCATCCATAAATTACTACCTCATTATGTTTAAATTATTAGAAATATTATACCATATTAAACAAAATTATGATTTTGATTTTTCTTTAATATTATCTATCAAATCATTTTTACTGGAATCTAACATAAAAAAACACTCTCCTATCCAATTGACAGCCCAAATCTTTCAGAATAGAACTATCCTGACTATCTAATACTCTGAATACATAAATATCCATGTAATTCTAGACCTAGAACTCCTATAAACTAAATGCTTTCGTACTATTCTAAGTCCATGATAGTCTTAAATTTTAATTTTTGAAGGATTCTAAAGCTAGAATTGCTCTAAAACAAAGAAAAATAAGGTATTCGAAACTTAGAAGAGCCCATCTACACCTCAACTACGACACTTACAATTTTTCTGATGAGCTTTGAGTTTTTTCATAGCCCAATCATAATGACTGGAGGTGTTACTGACAAAGTAGAACCTAGACTTGTTCCGCCAGTCCACTTATAGACACCTTTGGTAAAGAGTTCGTCATTGCTAAAAACTTCTATCAACTCTAAAACCTTCTATCAACTCTAAAACCTTCCTATGTGATTGTTCTAGGAGTCTAGTCGCTTCTTCTAAGGAGGTTTTCTGGTGCTTCTTCCAAAAAGCGACATTCATTTCTCCATAAGTTTTCCAATTATAAGATTCAGGGAGAAAAAGTCTCTCGAGACCTTCTTGATTAGAATGTACCCAAGTCAAAAGTAACTGCTGCCATTCATAAAGATGAATCAGGACATCTCTTAGATTCTTATCCCTTTTCCAGTGAGCTTCTTTTTTCTTTGGGTCTCTTGATAAATCAAATGGAGTCTGTAGCTCATCTTCACTTAGTTGGGAGATGAAACGATTAAGCTTTTCATAGTTTTCCTTAGAGGCCAGTACTAGCTCCTCTTTTGTTTTAGGTCTTGGCATAGAGTTCTCCCTTCATATCTCTAGTTATTATTAGAGATTTTTTATCCTTTAAATCTCTATAACTTATCCTTTAATTTCTCAACAAAGAGATAGGCTGCTGGACAGGTCAAAGTATTCTTAATCGTCAAATGGTTGATTTGATGGATCTTTTTCCTGTCTGTATGAGGAAATTCACGACAGGCCTTTGGACGAACGTCATAGATGGAACAGAGATTATCTCCTCCTAGAAATGGACAAGGCATAGATTTGAAAACCTTGTCACCATCTTCATCTACCTGCAGAAACTCTGCTTCAAAAGCGGGTAATTTCATCTTAAAATACTTGGCGATTCGTGTAATATCCGCTTCTTTAAAGTCAGGTCCCAATGTCTTGCAACAGTTGGCACAGGCAGTGCAATCAATCTCCTCAAAAACTTCTTGGTGAATCTGTTGAGCTATCTTATCTAGATTTTTTGGTGGTTTTTTCTTTAGATTTGCTAAAATTTTACGGTGCTCCTTTTGCTTTTGCAAGGCTAGCTGGTGGTAATACTCAATATCAATTTCTTTAGACATAATTTCTTTCTAATTCACGTATTTTTGTCTATTATACCATAAACACTGCCCCTTTTTTGCACCCTGAACAGAAAAAAAGCCCTTCGGATAAAATCCGAGGGGCTAGAAACGTTGTTAAATCAACGGCTGAACTTTTGAATTTCAAGGTTCAGGATAAAATAGTTCACTGAACTATTTTATTTTTTAAGGTTGTAGAATGATTTCAATCCACGGTATTCAGCTACTTCACCAAGTTGGTCTTCGATGCGAAGCAATTGGTTGTATTTAGCGATACGGTCTGTACGTGAAAGTGAACCAGTCTTGATTTGTCCTGCGTTAGTTGCAACTGCGATGTCAGCGATTGTTGAATCTTCAGTTTCACCTGAACGGTGTGATACAACGGCAGTGTAACCAGCTTCTTTAGCCATTTCGATAGCTTCAAAAGTTTCAGTAAGTGTACCGATTTGGTTAACTTTGATAAGGATTGAGTTAGCAGCACCTTCTTGGATACCACGTGCAAGGTAGTCAGTGTTTGTTACGAAGAAGTCGTCACCAACAAGTTGTACTTTCTTACCAAGACGTTCAGTAAGAGCTTTCCAACCATCCCAGTCGTTTTCATCCATACCATCTTCGATAGTGATGATTGGGTATTTGTTAACCAATTCTTCAAGGTAGTCGATTTGTTCTGCAGATGTACGAACAGCAGCGCCTTCACCTTCAAATTTAGTGTAGTCGTAGACTTTGCGTTCTTTATCGTAGAATTCTGATGAAGCACAGTCAAATCCGATAAATACGTCCTTACCTGGAACATATCCAGCAGCTTCGATCGCAGCAAGGATAGTTTCAACACCGTCTTCAGTTCCTTCGAAACGAGGAGCGAATCCACCTTCGTCACCTACGGCAGTTTCCAAACCACGTGATTTAAGGATTTTCTTAAGAGCGTGGAAGATTTCAGCACCGTAACGAAGAGCTTCTTTAAATGTTGGCGCACCAACTGGCAAGATCATGAACTCTTGGAAAGCGATTGGAGCGTCAGAGTGAGAACCACCGTTGATGATGTTCATCATTGGAGTTGGAAGAACTTTAGTGTTGAATCCACCAAGGTAGCTGTAAAGTGGGATTTCAAGGTAGTCAGCAGCAGCACGAGCTACAGCGATAGACACACCAAGGATTGCGTTAGCGCCCAATTTACCTTTGTTAGGAGTACCGTCAAGAGCGATCATAGCACGGTCGATAGCTTGTTGATCACGTACATCGTAGCCAATGATAGCTTCAGCAATGATGTTGTTTACGTTGTCAACAGCTTTTTGTGTACCAAGACCACCGTAACGAGATTTGTCACCGTCGCGAAGTTCAACTGCTTCGTGTTCACCAGTAGAAGCTCCTGATGGAACCATACCACGTCCGAAAGCACCTGATTCAGTGTAAACTTCTACTTCAAGTGTTGGGTTACCGCGTGAGTCTAGGACTTCGCGAGCGTAAACATCAGTAATAATTGACATTTTTTACTCTCCTTATGAGTTAATTTTTTTACACCTCTATAATACCTTAAAAGCCCTCCTTTTTCAAGAAAAAACGTTATCTTTGTGCAAATTTTCCTTAACTTTATAAAGTAATCGCTTTCTTTTGTCTGTTTTATTCTAACTTTTATGATATACTGTTTTCATGACAGATTTATCAAAACAATTACTTGAAAAAGCTCATGGTGGAGCAAAATTAAATCCAGATGAGCAAAGACGCTATCTTGGTACCTTTGAGGAAAGAGTTCTTGGGTATGCAGATATTGACACAGCAAATAGCCCTCAGTTAGAAAAAGGTTTTTTATCTATTTTAGAAAACCTTCAGGAAAAAGCAGAGCCACTATTTGTAAAGATTTCTCCAACTATCGAATTTGACAAGCAAGTTTTCTACTTAAAGGAAGCTAAAGAAACTGATAGTCAAGCTACCATTGTATCTGAAGAGCATACTTCTTCTCCTTTTGGCCTGATTATCCATAGCAATGCACCAGTTCAAGTAGAAGAAAAGAACCTTCGACTTGCTTTTGCAAAACTTTGGGAAGTTAAAAAGGAAGAACCAGCCAAAACATCCTTATGGAAGAAATGGTTTGGCTAAATCATGCGCATATTTAATAAATGCCCGATATTGGCAGCCGTGTGCTCCAAATAGAGACTGGCATTTTTCAAACTATCTTCTAGAGGTTCACTTTTCTCCAAAATAGAAAAGGCAGCTTGAATATTTTCAAATGGTAGGGAAGGTAAATCCTCAGCAAGACTACCGCAAATAGCAATAACAGGAACTCCGACAGGGTTTTTTTTGCAACACATATAGGCGCTTTCCCAGCAAAGCTTTGACAATCTAGTCTTCCTTCTCCAACAATAACCAAGTCAGCATCTGAAACTTTCTTATCAAAGTTGATCAGGTTCAAGCAGGTATCAATTCCCGACACGATATTTGCCTGAGTAAAGGCACACAAACCAGCAGCAATGCCTCCACCAGCTCCTGCTCCTTTAATTTGCAATGTTGCTGGTGAAACTTTTTTATAAAAATCTTGGATTGCCTGATCTACGACTGCAAACATAGTAGGTTGTAGGCCTTTTTGTTTGCCAAAAGTGTAAGTCGCACCTTGAGGACCACATAAGGGACTCACGACATCTGCTAAAATATGAATTTGAACACCTTCAGGAATTTCATAGAGATTTTCTGTTGAAACAGAAGCTAAGTTTAGTAAGTGACCGCATGCAGGCAAGACATTTCCATCCCTATCATAAAATCGATAACCTAAACCAGCAGCAATCCCAATACCTCCATCATTACTGGACGTGCCACCAACGCCGATATAGATATCTTTAATCCCTTGAGCAATGAGATGACGAATCAACTCTCCAATACCACAAGTTTGGATTTGAAGTGGATTTCGTTTCTCTAGCGGAATCTTTCCAAGGCCAACCAAGTCGGCAACTTCAAATAGCGCCAGTCCCCCTTTTTGAAAATAGCGCATGGCTTCTTTTTGTCCAAAAGGTCCTGTCACTTTGATCCATTTTTCTTCAAGGTCAATAGAATGCCGAATAGCATCTACTGTACCTTCGCCACCATCACCAACAGGGCAGAGAAAACATTCTATATCTGCTATCGATTGTTGGAAGCCTCTTTTAATAGCTTCAGCCACCTCTTCAGCGCTCAAGCTTTCCTTAAATGAATCTGGTGCAATTACAATCTTCATATTTTCCCTCATTCTAAACAGTCAATCAAAGATAGAACTTCTAAAAAATCCCTCTTGTCAACATGATTTGGTATTTCTTGTTTCAGCACTTCTTTGGCACAAAAAGCAATTCCCAGTCCTGCTGACTTCAACATTAATAAATCATTGGCCCCATCACCAATTGCAACCGTTCTATCTTTAGAAAGTTTTAGTTCCTCTCTCCATTGTTCTAGAGTATCTTTTTTGACCTCGGGATTGATAATTTGTCCAACTAACTTTCCTGTTAGAAGACCTTCTTTGACTTCAAGTTGGTTGGCAGAAAAATAGGCAATTCCAAGAGATTTTGCTAGTCTCGCAACTATTGGTGTAAAGCCACCAGACAGTAGACCAACTAGGATACCATTCTTTTGGAGAATGGAAATGAATTCCTGGGCATTTGGCGATAGATGAATAGAGTTGAATACTGTATCAAAGACCGAATCAGGGAGGCCTTTTAACAAAGCTACTCTCTCTCGTAAACTCGTTTCAAAGTCTAACTCTCCTCTCATTGCCCGACTTGTAATCAGCGAAATTTCCTCCTCACGACCTGCCTCTCTTCCCAAAAGATCAATTACTTCTTCTAGGAGTAAGGTTCCATCAACATCCATAACACACAAACCTTTTACTTGAGACATCAGTTCTCCTCTCTAAACAGCCCAAAAATCGTATGAAGTCATCATACGATTTTATCTATTAATTAACTAAACTATGGTACAACTCAAGGTATGACCTGCAGGCTGTATCCCACGAGAAATCACACTCCATAGCTTGTTTTTGTAGGTTTCTCCAAACATCAGGATGGTTTCTATACAAGTCCAAAGCTGTTTGGAAAGTCCAATTTAACCAGTAAGGAGATAAATTGTCAAAGCTAAAGCCAGTACCGCTTCCTTCGATTGGATTGAAGGCTTTAACGGTATCTCGCAAGCCACCAACTTCATGGACCAATGGCAAGGTTCCGTAACGCATAGCCATCATCTGAGACAAACCACACGGTTCAAAACGACTCGGCATGAGGAAGAGGTCACAAGCAGCGTAGATTTCTTGAGCAAGTTTGACATCAAAAGTGATATTTGCTGATAGCTTGTCTGGGTAAATCTGAGCAAACCACGAGAAAGCTCCTTCAAAGGCTGGATCTCCAGTTCCCAAAAGAACAATCTGAACATCATTTTGCAAGATATGGTGAAGACTTTCCACCACCACATCAAAACCTTTTTGACGTGTCAAACGAGAAACAATTCCCACCAGAGGAACGTCAGCTCTAACTGGCAAGCCAACTCTTTCTTGCAATTTTGCCTTGTTTTGGGCTTTACCAGACAAATCGTCCTGATTAAAATGATAATCTAAAAGAGCATCCGTCTGAGGATTATAAAGGTCAGCATCAATCCCATTCACGATACCAGACACCTTGCCAGACTCCATTCGAAGAATCTGATCCAAGTTACATCCGAACTGACTGGTCATAATTTCATGAGCATAACTAGGTGAAACGGTTGAAACACGGTCCGCATAGAGAATACCTGCCTTCATCCAATTCAGACAGTTGTTCCAGCGAAGGGTGCCATCAGCGTAACGTTCAAAGCCGACTCCAAACAAATCCCATAACATTCCTTCTGAAAATTGTCCCTGGAATTCTAAATTATGAATGGTTAAAACTGTTTTAATGCCCTCATAGGCTTGAATCCAACGGTATTTTTCCTTCAACAAGAAAGGAATCATAGCTGTATGGTAGTCATGAACATGGAGAAGTTCAGGAATAAAGTCAATCCTTTCCATAGCCTCAATGGCAGCCAGTTGGAAAAAGGCAAAGCGTTCTCCGTCGTCAAAATCACCGTAAACATGACCACGGAAGAAATAATATTGGTTGTCAATAAAGTAGAAGGTTACACCGTTTAAAACGGTTTTCTTAATTCCACAATACTGTCTGCGCCAACCAACACTCACCTCAAAATGAAGAACATTTTCAATCTGATTTCCAAATTTAGCCTCTACCATGTCATAGTAGGGTAAAATTACTGCAACTTCATGTCCCGCTTTTACCAGTGATTTAGGAAGAGCCCCAATGACGTCTCCCAAACCACCTGTTTTTGAAAAGGGTGCCCCCTCAGCTGCTACAAATAAAATTTTCATGAATGAATATCCTCTGTTACTTTAGCACCTTTCTTAACGACGACTGGATGTTCTGCAGTTCCACGGATCACAACGCCATCCGCAACTTCAACACCCTTGTCCAAGATAGCGTATTCTACCTGAGCACCTTCTCCAATAACAACACGAGGGAATAAGATGCTATCTTTAACCAAGCTATCCTTATGGACATGAATATTACGTGATAAAACAGAATTAGCCACTTGACCTTCAACGATACTACCAGAAGCAAACTGAGAAGTGCTTACTTTAGATGTATTAGCATAATAAGTTGGCTCTTCGTTTTTTACCTTTGTGTAAATCTTTTGGTTTGGAGTAAATAGAGAGTAGAATTTTTGAGATTCAAGCATATCTTTATTAGCTTGGTAATAAGACTCTACAGAATGAATATTTGCCAGATAACCTGTGTACTCGTAGGCAAAAGCCCCTTCTTTTGCCGCCAAATCCCGTAAAACATAACGCAATTTCTCTGGATGTTCTTTCTTAGCTTCTTCTTCTAAGCGTTCAATCAACCAAGGTGTATCGACGACAAAGATATCTGTGGACATATTGTAAACTTCATCTGATGATTTACTATCAAAGAGTTTATGAGAACGGACATGGTCTGTTTCATCCACTTCTAAGATTGCATTTACTTCTGAAATATCTTTTTTAGGTAGTTTTTTATAAACTACAGTGATTGGACCTTTTGTTGTAGTGTGTAGGTGGAATACTTGATTCAGATCAATATTAATCAAAACATCACAGTTAAGTGATACTGTTTGGTTTGAGCCGGAACGTTTCAAATAAGTAAGAAGCTGTTGGTAGTATTCTTTTCCAACTGTACTACTTTCCACACGGGTATTGTAAATACCTAGATAGTAGTGACTAAGAAGGGTTGATAAGCCCCACTCACGTCCTGAACGGATATGGTCAAAGACTGAACTGATATTGTCTTGTTGGAAAATACCGAAAATGCTACGCACACCAGCATTAGCAAGACTTGAAAGCGGGAAGTCAATCAAGCGATATTTACCACCAAATGGCAAACTAGCTACTGGACGGTGGTCTGTCAGTGTTGACATATCATGAAAACCAACTGTGTTTCCTAAAATGGCAGAATATTTATCAATCTTCATCTGTTGCTACCCCTACTACTTCATCATATCCTACAACTTGTACTTCTTCTGTTCCATCAATTTCGACACCATCAGAAATAACTGCACCTTCACCAATAATGGCACGTTTGATTTTAGCTCCCTGACCAACAATTGCACCACTCATGATAACTGAATCTACTACTTCTGCCCCTTCGCGAACTTGCGCACCTGTTGAAAGGATAGAATGTTTAACAGTTCCATCTACGAAACAGCCATCGACAACCAAGGAATCTTCCACGTGAGCATTTGCCCCAAGGAAGTTTGGTGGTGAAATTAAGTTTCTTGAGTAAATCTTCCATTGACGGTTACGGCTGTCCAAGGCATTTTCTGGAGAAATGTACTCCATGTTAGCTTCCCAAAGCGATTCAATCGTACCAACATCTTTCCAGTAGCCATTAAACTCGTAGGCATAAACACTTTCACCTGACTCAAGGTAATTTGGAATGACATTTTTACCAAAATCTGACATATCGACATTGCTCTTTTCAGCAGCAACAAGCATATTGCGGAGACGTTGCCAATCAAAGATATAGATTCCCATAGAAGCTTTGGTAGATTTAGGTTGAGCTGGTTTTTCTTCAAATTCAACAATACGATTGTTTGCATCTGTATTCATGATACCAAAACGGCTAGCTTCTTTAAGAGGGACGTCAAGAACTGCGACTGTCAAACTAGCATTATTATCTTTGTGAGACTGGAGCATATCATCATAATCCATTTTGTAGATATGGTCCCCAGACAGAATCAAGACATACTCAGGGTTGACACTGTCGATATAATCAATATTTTGATAAATGGCGTGGCTAGTCCCCTCAAACCAACGATTTCCTTCACTTGCAGAATAAGGTTGAAGAATAGAGACACCAGAATTGATACCATCTAGTCCCCAGCTTGAACCATTCCCGATATGGTTGTTGAGAGCAAGTGGTTGGTACTGTGTAATGACTCCAACATTGTTGATGCCTGAGTTGGCACAGTTTGAAAGAGCAAAGTCAATGATACGATAGCGCCCACCAAATTGCACAGCTGGTTTTGCGATGCTTTGAGTGAGTTTACCGAGACGAGTTCCTTGCCCACCAGCAAGAATCAAAGCTAACATTTCATTCTTCATTTTCTACTCCTTTTTAGTTTTTACTTGTGACGGTTTTAGTAGGTTTCAAGCGACGTTTAATTTTCCAAACACTTGCTCCCATAGCCGGTAGGGTAAAGGTCAAGGTCTGCTCATAATCTTTCCAAAGTCCTTCTTGCGTTTGAACAGTTTGATTATGTTCTTTCCAGACGCCTCCCCACTCTTCTAACTCAGTATTCCAGACTTCTTCGTAAATCCCTGCAACAGGCAGTCCGATTGTAAAATCTTTTCGTTCAACAGGTGCCATATTAAAGATACAGACTAACATATCGTCCTTCTTACCCTTACGGATGAAGGACAGAACACTCTGGTCTCGATTATCCGCATCGATGATTTCAATACCATCATAGCTAGTATCAATTTCCCACAGACAGCGGTGATCTTTGTAAAACTGGTTTAGCTGAGAAGTGAAATACTTCATCTTAGCATTCATTGGATCTTCTAGGTTAGACCATTCCAACTGTTCTTCAGATTTCCATTCTAGGAATTGCCCATATTCACTACCCATGAAGAGCAATTTCTTACCAGGGTGACAAATTTGGTAAGTGTAGAGATTACGCAAGCCTGCGAATTGATTATAACGATCTCCCCACATCTTGTGCATCATACTCTTCTTGCCATGAACCACTTCATCGTGTGAGAATGGTAGGAGATAATTCTCTTTGAAGACATACATAAAGCTGAAAGTCACTAGGTTAAAGTCGTATTTACGATAAATCGGATCTTCTTCGTAGAATCGGAGGATATCATTCATCCAACCCATATTCCATTTGTAGTCAAATCCTAGACCATCTGAATCCTTGGTGTCAGTAATCTGAGTAGCTGAAGAACTTTCCTCAGCTATCATCATCACATCAGGATGAACTAGTTTAATCACATCATTCAAGCGTTGAAGGAAATAATAACCTTCATAGTTGAGATTACCACCATCTTTATTAGGTGTCCATGGAGCATCATCGTAGTCAAGATAGAGCATATTGCTAACGGCATCTACGCGAATACCATCTAGATGGTAAAAGTCAATCCAAAACTTAATACTAGAGATCAAGAAAGACTGGACTTCATTCTTTCCAAGGTCAAAATTAAGTGCTCCCCAACCGTAGTTATGAGCCTTATTATGGTCTTGGTATTCAAAAGTCGGTGTTCCATCATAATAGGCCAAGGCATCATCATTAATAGTAAAGTGACCAGGTACCCAGTCTACAATAACGCCTATATTGTTTAAGTGACATTCCTCAACAAAATCTTGAAACTCTTCAGGACGACCATAGGCATGCTCTAGAGCAAAGTAACCCATAAGCTGATAGCCCCAACTCAAACCTAGTGGGTGAGACATCAGGGGCATAAACTCAATGTGAGTATAATTCATCTCAACCAAGTAAGGAATGAGTTCATCTTTCAATTGAGCAAAACTATAGGGGCTGCCATCAGGATTTCTCTTCCAAGAGCCAGCATGAGCCTCATAAATATTGACAGGACGCTCTTCAAAGCTCAATCGTTTTCTACGGGCTAGCCAGAGACCATCCTTCCATTTCTTTTCTGGAATATCTGTTAAAATAGCCCCAGTACCAGGTCGTGCCTCATACCGTACAGCCAAAGGGTCAATCTTCATCAGCTGATGACCATTTGAACGTGTAATATTGTACTTATAAATTTGGCCTTCTTGAGCAAGACTGGTAAAGACTTCCCAGACTCCAAATTCATTCCGTTCCATCAGAATTTGATTTTCAACCCAATTGGTGAAATCCCCTACCAAGTGAACAGCCTGAGCATTAGGCGCCCACACACGAAAAGTATAGCCATACTCTCCATTTTTTTCTTCCCTATGAGCTCCCAGATAGTGCTGGAGGTGAAAATTTTCACCTGTCATAAAGGTTTCTAAAGCTTGTTTCTTATCCATACACCCTCCTAATTCTGTAAGCGTTTTCTATAGATTTATTATACTACCTTTTTAGGGAAGATTCAAGTAAATTACGGAATTTGCAAAAAAATCTTTTGAAAGTCTTCAACAAATTCACTGATGTGTTCACTTGTAAATCAAGAAATTTTCAGAAACGCTTTGAAAACGAATTGTTTTTTTACAATACTATCATAAAGTTCGTTATTTAGCTAACAAAAATATAATTTTAAGTAAAAAAATAAATCAGGAAACGAATCTCCTGATTTTATTAACAGATAAATCACCACAAATGAATTTAAATTGTAAATCTATTCTACAAAACTTTAAAGACGCTGGCACTGACGCCACCAACCATGTCTTTATCACTTAAATGGCTATTGGTCATCAATAGTTCTAGATTTCCAGCATTATCAAACTGGAAGTCTTGCCCTTTAGCATTAAATACAACCAGTAAATGTTCTTCCCCTTGAATCTCATAGACAATCCAACCACTATGTTCGTGGGCTGAATGAACAAAAACATGATGGTAAATCTCATCATAAGTTGGGTAAGAAAAGGCACTGCTTTCTGTCTTCAATCGAATCATCTGACGAATAAACTCAATACTATCTTGACGCTCATTAATCAAGTCCCAGTTCACTTGATTCACACTGTCTGGAGCATTATAGCTATTCATAGCACGTTCTCTATCATCATGGGTCAGCTCACCATTTTCACCAGTCGCAACCAGTTTGGTACGACCAAATTCTTGACCGATTTCCATAAAGGCCATCCCCTGCATGAGCAGATTCATGGCTGTGGCAGTTTCGACCTTGCGCATGATTTGCTCTGAACTTTGGTCTGGATGTAGGGTTGCCAACAAATCGTGAAGATTGTAATTGTCATGGGCCTCTACATAGTTAAGCACTTGGTTTGGATGTGTATAGGTTCCTAATTCACGACTACCTAGGATCGCTTTGGCTAGAATTGGCTCTGTAGCAGCACCACTAACAAAACCAGACTTGATAGCACCATAAACTTCTCCACCTTTGACAGCATCACGCTGATTGTCATTAAAGAAACCAATATTTGGCATCTGGTAGGCATTGTCTTTCTTGGCCTTATCATAAGGTGCAAGACCTGTTCCCATATCCCAACCTTCTCCATAAAGGATAATGTTAGGATCAATTTCGTCCAAACTTTGACGAATCATCTGCATGGTCTTGACATCATGAATCCCCATCAAATCAAAACGGAAGCCGTCAATATTGTATTCCTGCACCCAGTATAGAAGAGAATCAATCATATACTTGCGGAACATTTCGTGTTCACTGGCTGTTTCATTTCCAACACCCGTTCCATTTTGGAAGGTACCGTCTGGATTCATACGATAATAGTAATCAGGGACAGTTGTTTGGAAAGGTGCATCAACAACTGAGAAGGTATGGTTATAAACCACATCCATAATGACACCAATACCCGCATCATGATAGGCTTGAACCATGGTCTTCAAATCACGAATGACCTGTGCTGGATCCTCTGGATTAGTTGAAAGGCTCGTTTCTGGTGCGTTATAGTTTTGTGGGTCATAACCCCAGTTGTAGGTTACATTCCCATCTGCATCATACTCTTTATGACGATCTGCAATTGGTTGCAACTGAACATAATTGTAGCCCAGCTCCTTAATGTAATCAAAAGCAGTTGACTGACCGTACTGGTTAACAGTTCCAGACTGAGCAGCACCCAAGAAAGTTCCTCGAAGATGTTCATCCACACCTGAAGTCGGTGATTTGGTCAAATCACGAATGTGCATTTCACAAATAACTGCCTTACATGGATTAGCCAAGCGCCAAGTAGCCTCCGAACCGTGCTTAACCTCAAAGTTTTCAACTTGCTTTTCTTCATGACTCAGAATAGCTGAACGTTTGCCATCGGGACTGGTCGCGATTGTATAAGGATCGCGTGTCAGTGTTTGGTGGTGAGGGAATTGGACTTGATACTGATAAGCCTTACCAGTCAAATCTTCCTCAACATCCAAACTCCAGACACCAATAGTATTGTCCTTATGGTTATAAGAGTAGCTATTGCCTCTTTCCATATCAAATGTTTTCCAAACAGGTGCATCGTTAGCAGCTGATTCATAAACGACAATCTGCACTTCTATCGCTGTTGGAGCCCAAAGGGCAAAATGAGCCTGATTATCCTCTATACGGCAACCCAATTCACCTTGGTACCCCCAGTGGTGGTCGAAACTAGCACTATTGATAGCCTTGTCAAAGGCAAATGGATTTTGATTTTTATAGAAAGGACTGGCAATAGCAGGATTCTCAGAGTAATAAATTCTGTCATCTCCTTCCAAAATCCAGACCTCTGTTAAAAGAGGATAGTGATTGAAACGGATAGCATATTCTTTACTGGTTTGGCCTGTATGAACTACAAAATTCAAGCTTTCTAGGGGATGAGCGCTTGGATGTTCAAAACTAAATAAAGCGCCAAAATAATCTTCTTGGTAAGTTAGTAAGTCAATTCGCTGATCCTGACTTTTTACAAAAGAGCAAGTGTCGTATTCTCCATTCTTGCGATGGTAATGAATACGCATAGGGTAGTTATACATTTTTTATTTTTCCTTTATACTTCTTAATTTGTTTCTATTTGATTAATAAATACTTGACCGATTTTGTTCCGATTAACAAACATAGTCCTCTTATCTAAACTCTGCTTTTAAACGATCATTACAAACTTTCTAGCCAAGCTTCATCTCGAACCTCGATACCAAGTTCTTGTGCTTTTTGCAGTTTACTTCCAGCATCTGCACCTGCCACGACGAGGTCGGTCTTTTTAGAAACACTGCCAGTCACTTTAGCACCCAAACTTTCGAGTTTATTTTTAGCTTCTGAGCGCTTGAGCCGTTCCAATTTTCCAGTCAATACAACGGTCAAACCTGACAAGGCCGCATCTGCCACTACCGTCTGTCCTTTATAGTCCAGATTGACCCCAGCTTCTCTCAATTCTCTGAGGAGAATTTCAGAGCCTTCTGTCGCAAAATAAGTCTGAAGACTATTGGCAATCACACCACCCAGACTCTCAATACTAGCCACTTCATCTGGATCTGCCTGAGCCAGATTTTCAATTGAATGAAAATGTTGAAGTAAAAGCTGACTGGCCTTGCTTCCGACATGGCGAATTCCCAAACCAAACAAGAGTTTCTCGGCAGAATTTTCCTTGGATGCTTGAATAGCTTGATACAGTTTAGAAGCAGACTTTTCCTTAACCCCCTCTAAAAGTAGGAAATTCTCTTCTTTCAAACGATAAATATCCGCCACATCCTTAACTAAATTAGCAGCAAAGAGCTTCTCAACAATAGATGGACCAAGGCCTGTAATATTCATGGCATCTCGAGAGGCAAAGTGGATCAAACCTTCCATGATTTGAGCAGGGCAACGCGGATTTATACAACGAAGGGCCACTTCATCTTCAAAGTGCAACAAGTCAGAGTCACAACTTGGGCAGTTTGTAGGGATATCTAGTTTTTCTTCAGAAACCCGCTTGGACTCTACTACTCGTAAAACGGCAGGGATGATATCTCCAGCCTTATAGACGATGACCGTGTCGTCTTTGCGGATATCTTTTTCAGCAATATAATCCACATTGTGTAGGGTCGCACGGCTAACAGTTGTACCAGCTAGTTGTACTGGTGTTAGATTGGCAGTCGGGGTTACAACACCCGTACGGCCAACTGTCCAATCAACGGATAAGAGTTTAGCTTCTTTTTCCTCAGCAGGAAACTTGTAGGCTACTGCCCACTTTGGAGCCTTAACAGTAAAGCCAAGTTCTTCTTGACCTGCTAGGTCGTTGACCTTGATCACCACCCCATCGATATCATAAGGCAGATTGTCCCGTTCCTCTCCTACTTCTTGGATAAAATTCCAGATTTCATCTATGTTTTCAGCCAAGATTCGCTTAGGATTAACCACAAAACCAAGTTGTTCGAGATGCTTCAAAACCTTTTCTTGGCTGTCTCGAGTTGAAGGGCTAGCTTCTTGATAGAGGAAAGTCGCAAGATTGCGCTTGGCAACTACAGCTGTATCCAACTGACGCAAGGTTCCTGCCGCCGCATTACGAGGATTGGCAAATTCAGGCTCTCCATTTTCTTGTCGAGCTTGGTTGACCTGGTCAAAAGAAGCGCGTGGCATATAACATTCCCCACGAACTGTGATATCTAGTTCTTCTGGCAAAGTCAAAGGAATATCCTTAACACGCTTGAGGTTTTCTGTGATATTTTCACCAATTGAACCATCTCCACGTGTTGCACCTGCAACTAGAATCCCCTTTTCATAAGTAAGCGAGATAGATAAGCCATCGATTTTCAGCTCACAAATATAGGTCGGATTGGCAACTTCCTTACGAACACGCGCATCAAAAGCTTCAAGCTCCTCACGTGAAAAAGCATCCTGCAAACTATAAAGAGGATACTGATGACTGTATTTTTCAAAACCATCTAAAACCTTGCCACCAACACGATGGGTCGGACTGTCTGCTAACACTTGCTTTGGATAAGCAGTTTCTAACTCGACCAACTCACGGTAAAGACGGTCATACTCACTGTCTGAAACCGACGGATTATCGCTGGTATAATACTCAGTCGCATAGCGATTGAGCAAGGCGACTAACTCATTCATTCTTTTATTCATAAAACCATTTTACCATAAATTAAGCCCTCCTCACAATGGAGAAGGGCAGAAAACTTAGAAATCTTACACCTGCTCTGATAATTCTTCCCACTCAAGCATAGCTTCTTCCTGACGATGGCTGATTTTGTCCAGTTCAGCCTGCAATTCCACCAGTTTGCCGGCATCGTTTGTTTCCAACATTTGTTCAGAAATGTCTTGGCTTTGACTTTCTAACTCTTCGATTTCAGCTTCTAGACTTTCGATTTGTCGCATGAGTTTACGGGCTTCTTTTTGACTTTCTTTCTGAGCTTGATAGTCATTAACTGGACTTGCTTCTTTTGCTTGATTAGTAGTTGAAATTTCCTCAGTTTGAATCATTTCTACTTCTGCTTTCTTCTCGACATAGTAGTCGTAATCTCCAAGATAGAGAGTTGATCCATTCTCAGACAATTCCAGTACATGAGTTGCCACACGATTGATAAAGTAACGGTCGTGACTGACGAATAGAAGAGTTCCATCAAAGTCAATCAAAGCATTTTCTAACACTTCCTTGCTATCAATATCCAAGTGGTTGGTTGGCTCATCCAGAATCAAGAAGTTGTTGTTTTCCATGGAAAGTTTAGCGAGAAGTAAACGGGCTTTCTCGCCACCAGACAGCATGCCGACTGATTTTTTAACATCATCTCCTGAGAAAAGGAAGGCACCTAGACGGTTACGAATTTCAACTTCTGGTGTCAGTTTAAAATCATTCCAGAGTTCATCCAGTACAGTATTACTTGGTGTCAGCTTGCTTTGGGTTTGGTCATAGTAACCAACCTCAACATTGGCGCCAAAGCGCTTCTCACCCTTGATAAAAGGAATCTGGTCCACAATAGACTTGATAAAGGTTGACTTGCCAATACCATTTGGTCCAACAATAGCAACAGCATTCATCTTACGAAGGTCTAGGTTGATAGGATCTGACAATATTTCCCCATCATAGCCAATAGCTGCATTCTCAACAGTCAAAACAACATTGCCCGACGTTTTTTCAGACTGGAAGGTCATGTTGGCTGATTTCTTGCCAGCTTCAGGTTTGTCCAAACGCTCCATTTTTTCCAGTTGTTTGCGTCGAGATTGGGCTCGTTTGGTCGTCGAAGCACGTACTAGATTGCGATTGACAAAGTCTTCCAGAGCAGCGATTTCCTTTTGTTGCTTTTCATAGTTTTTTGCCTCAGTAGCTAGCTTTTGCTCCTTTAACTCAACAAAACGAGAGTAATTCCCCACATAACGATCCAAGGAATGCTTGGTCAAATCTAGCGTAATTGTCGCAACCTTATCTAAGAAATAACGGTCGTGGCTGACGATAATGAGGGCACCGCTATAATTTACCAAGTAATTCTCTAGCCAGGCTATAGTTTCAATATCTAAGTGGTTAGTTGGCTCGTCCAAGACCAAGAAATTTGGCTTTTCAAGAAGCATTTTGGCAAGTGCCAAACGAGTATTTTGACCACCTGAAAGCTCGGCAATTTTCATCTGCCACATAGACTCGTCAAACTTAAATCCATTCAAAATCGCTCGAATATCAGCTTCATAGGTAAAGCCACCTGCTTGGCGAAAATTCTCAGATAAACGATCATAATCTGACATCAGTTTGTTCAAATCCTCACCAGACTTTTCACCCATCTCTAACTCCATCTGACGCAGTTGTTTCTCCGTCCGACGTAAGTCATCAAAGACATGAAGCATTTCATCGTAGATGGTATTTTCAGACTCAAAACGGCTATCTTGGGCTAGGTAAGACAGAGAAATATCTTTTTTCTTATTGATTTCTCCACTAGTTGGCTCCTCTTCTCCAACCAAAATCTTCAAAAGAGTAGACTTACCTGCACCATTTTTCCCAACGAGAGCAATCCGGTCTCGTTCATCAACTTGTAGGTTAATATTATCAAAAAGAACCTCTCCTGCAAAAGAACGTTCAATTCTATTAGCTTGTAAAATAATCATAAGAGTAGTATAGCATGTTTCCCTAAGGCATTCAAGACTTGATAAACCGGCATATGTCACTACTTTTCTGTAAATTATGCTAGGGTTTTACTAAAATGCTAAAAAATGCTATAATGTGAACGGTTAAAACAATTTACAAAAAGGAGAATTTCAATGTCTTACCAAGAAAATTACCAGAAATGGGTTGATTTTGCGGAACTTCCTGACTACCTTCGTCAAGATTTAGAAAATATGGATGAAAAAACTAAGGAAGATGCCTTCTATACAAATCTTGAATTTGGTACTGCAGGTATGCGTGGCTTGATTGGTGCGGGTACAAACCGTATCAACATCTACGTTGTTCGCCAAGCTACTGAAGGATTGGCTCGTTTGATTGAGTCAAAAGGTGGAAACGAAAAAGAACGCGGTGTAGCAATTGCCTACGATAGCCGTCACTTCTCACCTGAGTTTGCCTTTGAATCTGCGGCAGTTCTTGCTAAACACGGCATCAAATCTTACGTATTTGAAAGCCTTCGTCCAACTCCAGAACTATCATTTGCAGTTCGTCACCTCAACTGTTTTGCGGGTATCATGGTCACAGCCAGTCATAACCCTGCACCATTTAACGGATACAAGGTTTACGGTGAAGACGGTGGACAAATGCCTCCACACGACGCAGACGCTTTGACTACATATATCCGTGCAATCGAAAATCCATTTGCTGTAGAAGTTGCTGATGTGGAAGCTGAAAAAGCTTCTGGCTTGATTGAAGTTATCGGCGAAGCTGTCGATGTTGAATACCTCAAAGAAGTTAAGGACGTAAACATCAACCCAGCCTTGATTGAAGAATTTGGTAAAGACATGAAAATTGTCTACACACCACTTCATGGTACTGGTGAAATGTTGGCTCGTCGCGCTCTTGCCCAAGCAGGATTTAACTCTGTTCAAGTCGTTGAAGCGCAAGCAACTGCCGATCCTGACTTCTCAACTGTAAAATCTCCAAACCCAGAAAGCCAAGCAGCCTTTGCCCTTGCTGAAGAACTTGGTCGTCAAGTTGGTGCAGATGTTCTTGTGGCAACTGACCCAGACGCTGACCGTGTTGGTGTTGAAGTTCTTCAAAAAGATGGTAGCTACCTCAACCTTTCAGGTAACCAAATCGGTGCTATCATGGCTAAATACATCTTGGAAGCCCACAAAAACGCTGGAACTCTTCCAGAAAACGCAGCCCTCTGCAAATCTATCGTATCAACTGACTTGGTAACGAAGATTGCTGAAAGCTACGGCGCAACCATGTTCAACGTTTTGACAGGTTTCAAATTTATCGCTGAAAAAATCCAAGAATTCGAAGAAAAACACAATCACACATACATGATGGGATTTGAAGAAAGCTTCGGTTACTTGATTAAACCTTTCGTACGTGATAAAGACGCTATTCAAGCCGTTCTTGTCGTTGCTGAACTTGCTGCCTACTACCGTTCTCGTGGTTTGACACTTGCTGACGGTATCGAAGAAATCTACAAAGAATACGGCTACTACGCAGAAAAAACTATCTCTGTTACCCTTTCAGGTGTTGATGGTGCTGAACAAATCAAAGCGATTATGGCTAAATTCCGTAACAACGCTCCAAAAGAATGGAATGCAACAGCTATCACTGTAGTAGAAGACTTCAAGGCTCAAACTGCCACTGCTGCTGACGGTACTGTTACAAATTTGACAACTCCTCCAAGTGATGTGTTGAAATACACACTTGCTGACGGTTCATGGATTGCCGTTCGCCCTTCAGGTACAGAACCAAAAATCAAGTTCTACATTGCAGTTGTAGGTGAAACCAACGAAGAATCACAAGCTAAGATTGCTAACATCGAAGCAGAGATCAATGCTTTTGTAAAATAAAGTCCTATAAAAGATGAGACCAACCAATCTCATCTTTTTTCGTATCAAATCTAAGCAATTTTAGAAACTTTATGGCATACTAGACTTATCAATGAAAGCGAGGTAATCTCATGGAACAATTTTTAGATAATATCAAAGACCTTGAAGTCACTACAGTTGCGCGTGCGCAAGAAGCTCTTGATAAAAAAGAAACTGCAACCTTCTTTATTGGTCGCAAAACTTGTCCTTACTGCCGTAAATTTGCAGGTACTTTAGCAGGTGTCGTAGCTGAAACCAAAGCTCACATCTACTTCATCAACAGTGAAGAACCAAGCCAACTCAATGAGTTGCAAGCATTCCGCTCACGCTACGGAATCCCAA
The DNA here is from genome assembly GCF_019218685.1 of Streptococcus vulneris. Classification (NCBI taxonomy): domain Bacteria; kingdom Bacillati; phylum Bacillota; class Bacilli; order Lactobacillales; family Streptococcaceae; genus Streptococcus; species Streptococcus vulneris. The sequence goes on from NZ_JAHUZC010000001.1 coordinate 95,615, forward strand.
CTGTACCAGGCTTCGTTCACATTGCAGATGGACAAATCAATGTCCGTTGCGACTCTTCAATGTCAGCACAAGAAATCAAAGAATTTGCAGGATTGTAAAAAAGCCACTCATCGAGTGGTTTTTAAATGGTCAAAATTACCTTTTTTCAATCAAATCTTGTATCATTCGCTGTAGTTCTTCGATTTTCTCAGATTGTTTCTCTATTAATATTCTTTGGCTCGATAATTCGTCTTGTAGTTTATCAAGTTTTATCTGTTCACCTGGATTATCTTTTACAAAAAAGTTCGTCAAGGCACTTGTTAACATTCCTATTGTACTAATCCCTACCAACATTAATAAAACAGCTAGCCATTTCCCAAAAAGGGAAACTGGAACAATATCACCATAACCAACAGTGGTTACTGTCACAAGAGCCCACCAAAGACTATCTGAGAAAGATTTTTCTTCAACTACAGATAAAATTGAACTTCCTACTAGAACAATAAAGATATTAACATACAAGATATAAATCAGGCCATTTGTCCGTAAGAATCTACTAATTTTTCTTTCTAATTTACCTGTAAGTCCAATTATTCTAAGTAAACGAGTCAGTTTCAGTAATTTTGTCAGCCTTGCTAAGCGGAAAATACGCCCTAATCGAAATACTGTAAAAATAGCATTTAAAGGAAGGATAGCTAACAAGTCAAAGATATTTTCAAGTATAAACCTCCATTTTGCTTCACTTGAAAAGAACCGCCAAACATAATCTACCACAAACACAAACCAAAGTAGTAAGTCAATAATACTGTATGGAGGACTGTCTAAATCAATCATCTCAGCAAATCCAAGTAATACCAGAATAACAGAGATTAAAGCAAGTAAAATAATTGTTGTATCATAATAATCTGCAAAAAACCATTTTTTCTTCAAATTTTACTCTCCTCACTTTCTATACTGTTATTACTCAACTTTAATTCAATAAATATCTCTCCGATGACCAACTTCTAAAGTAGCAATGACTAATTCATCATCTACAATTTGTACGATAACTCGATAATTACCAATCCTATAGCGCCATTGACCAACGCGATTACCAACCAAAGCCTTTCCGTGTCGTCTTGGGTCTTCCAAAACATTGGTTTGTAAATAGTTTGTAATTATCTTCTGCGTATAACGATCCAATTTTTTCAATTGCTTGATGAAACGTCTTGTTGGAACTAATTTATACAAATTATTCATCCTCCAAGCCTAAATCATGCATCATTTCTTCCCAAGTAATGGGTTCAACTCCTTTTTCCAAGTCTTCTAAATACTCTTGATAGGCTAAATCTGCCACACGAGCATCGTATTCGTCTTCTAGAGCTTCAAGAGTTTTGGTGCGGATAAGTTCCGACAGGGAAACTCCTTCAAACTTAGCCATTGCTTTCATAAATGTTTTGTCAGCTTCAGAAACTTTTAATGTAATAGTAGTCATCTTTTGCACTCCCTTTTTTAATAGTAACACCATTGTATTACTTTTTAGGTGTTCAGTCAATATAAAAAGAACACCTTCTTAGCGTTCTTTCTATATATCTGTCAATGGTGTTGCGGTATCTGGTGAGGTATCATAAACCTTAAAGTCTACTCCTACACCTAGATCAGCTTGCGCCAGCTGATTGACCATGGTCATATGAGCCAGTTCCTTGATATTGTTTTCCTTAGACAAATGTCCTAGGTAGATTTTCTTAGTACGATTTCCTAGCGTCCGAATCATTGCTTCAGCACCGTCCTCGTTAGAAAGGTGACCGAGATCTGATAGGATTCGTTGTTTGAGTCGCCAAGCGTAAGAACCTGCTCGCAAAATCTCTACATCATGGTTGGACTCGATAAGATAGCCATCTGCATTCTCGACAATTCCTGCCATACGGTCACTAACATAACCTGTATCTGTCAAAAGAACAAAACTCTTGTCATCCTTCATAAAGCGATAGAACTGCGGTGCGACTGCATCATGGCTTACACCAAAACTCTCGATGTCAATATCTCCAAAGGTTTTGGTTTTGCCCATCTCAAAGATATGCTTTTGCGAAGAATCCACCTTGCCAAGATACTTGCTATTTTCCATGGCCTGCCAAGTCTTTTCATTGGCATACAAATCCATACCATACTTGCGAGCCAACACACCGACTCCATGTATATGGTCTGAATGCTCATGCGTAATCAAGATAGCATCCAGGTCTTCAGGTTTGCGATTTATTTCAGCAAGTAGGCTGGTGATTTTCTTACCAGATAAGCCTGCATCCACTAACAATTTCTTTTTTGGGGTTTCCAGATAAAAGGAATTTCCACTGGAACCCGACGCTAAAATACTGTATTTAAAGCCTGTTTCACTCATTCTAGTCTTCTACTTCGTCCTCCCATACTTCTTCCTTCACTGCATCCTTATCATAAGGGAGCACAATGGTAAAGGTTGAACCCTTACCATATATACTCTTGGCCCAAATAAAGCCCTTATGTTGTTTGATAATTTCTTTGGCAATAGACAGTCCTAAACCTGTTCCACCTTGGGCACGACTTCTAGCACGATCCACACGGTAGAAACGGTCAAAGATACGTGGTAAATCCTGCTTAGGAATACCCAAGCCTTGGTCTGAGATGGATAAAATCATCTGATCATCAGTAGTCTTCATGGTCACTGTGATTTTCCCACCATCTGGAGAATATTTAATGGCATTGTTGAGAATATTATCAATCACCTGCGTCATCTTGTCTGTATCAATTTCAATCCAGACAGAGGTAATCGGATAATCTCTAACCAATTCGTATTTCTTCTCTTCGTCTGGTCCCCTCATCTTATCAAAACGGTTAAGGATAAAGGTAATAAAGGCAGTAAAGTTAATCAGTTCCACATCTAGGTGACTAGTTGCATTATCAATTCGAGAAAGATGGAGAAGGTCTGTCACCATCCGCATCATACGGTTGGTTTCGTCTAGAGACACCTTGATAAAGTCTGGTGCAACAGGTTCTGACAAGGCTCCCTCATCCAAGGCTTCAAGATAGGATTTTACACTAGTCAGAGGCGTCCGTAACTCATGACTAACGTTGGAAACAAAGAGTCTTCGTTCGCGTTCTTCCTTCTCCTGCTCCGTCGTATCATGCAAAACAGCTACCAAACCTGAGATAAATCCAGACTCACGACGCACCAAGGCGAAGCGTACACGAAGGCTCAGATACTCACCATTGGCATCCTGAGAATCAATCATGAGTTCAGGAACTTGGGTAATCAAATCACGAAGTTCATACTCATCTTCAATCTGAAGTAATTCTAGAATACTTTTATTGAGAACATCTTCCTTCTGAACACCTAGCTGTTTCTTAGCCATGTCATTAATCATAGTAATCTTACCACGACGATTGGTCGCGAGGACTCCATCTGTCATGTAAGAGAGGATACTGTGCAATCGTTTACTCTCTTGTTCCAGATTTTCTTGGGTCAAACGGATTACTTCTGATAAATCATTGAGATTATTGGTAATATTAGTGATTTCAGAGCTTCCCTGCATATCCAATACCTGAGAATAATCTCCTGCAATCAAGTCTTTAACTTTTTGATTAATTTGCTTCAACCGAATATTATCTCGCCGATTTTCTAGCAAAAGCAAGGTAACAATCAAGATAAAACCCAATAAAATTAAAATGAAGATAAAATCACTAGTAAGAATATTTTTTCTAATCAATTCAATCATTATTTCTCATATAATAACCAACACCACGACGTGTTAGGATATACTCTGGACGACTAGGTGTATCTTCAATCTTCTCACGCAAACGTCTGATAGTTACGTCAACAGTCCGAACATCTCCGAAATAATCATACCCCCAGACCGTTTCAAGCAAGTGTTCACGGGTAATCACTTGACCAATATGAGAAGCCAAGTGGTACAAAAGTTCAAATTCACGGTGGGTCAAGTCTAGTTCTTCACCATATTTTTTAGCCACATAGGCATCTGGTACAATCTCCAAGTCCCCAATTTGCAAAGGTTGGGTTTTCTTTTCATCTGACTCTTGATTATCTACAGAAACCAAGTCCGTACGACGAAGAAGAGCTTTAACACGCGCCTGCAACTCACGATTTGAGAAGGGTTTTGTCACATAGTCATCCGCTCCAAGCTCCAAACCAATAACCTTATCAAATTCGCTGTCTTTAGCTGACAGCATGATAATAGGAACACTACTCGTCTTACGAATAGTCTTTGCAACTTCTAAACCATCAATTTCGGGAAGCATCAAATCCAGAATAATAATATCTGGTTGCTCTGCTTCAAATTGTTCTAGTGCTTCACGACCATTAAAAGCAGTTACAACCTCGTAACCTTCCTTGGTCATATTAAACTTGATAATATCCGAGATTGGTTTTTCATCATCTACAATTAATATTTTTTTCATTTGTTCACCTTTTTCTCTACTATTATACCAAAAAAATAACAAGAAGACACAATAGCTAGTCTTTACTACTGTCTAAGTTGGCTTTTGCATAAGCCTGCCAGATTTTTTGTTGGGGTTTGGCAAGTGGGTAATTCTTAAACTCTTCTGGTGAAAGCCAGCGAACTTCCCTATCTGGAAAGTCATTGTAGTCACTCACCTGACCTGCTACAATTTGAACATGCCACTTACGATGACTAAAGATATGCTTGACAGTCTCAAAATAAATATCAAGCCAATCAACATCTAGGTCATAGTCCTGCTGGAAACTCTCTTCTGGACTGGGACCAAAGTTCACGCTTTCTTCTGCAACCTGATGAAAGAGGTCAAACTGCTCTCCTTGCGAAAAGTTATCAACTTCTATCAAGGGGAAATGCCAAAAACCTGCCAATAGCTTTTCACTTTCATTTTTTTCAAGTAAAAATTGTCCCTGAGTATTTTTGACCACCAAGGCTTTAAGATAAATGGGAACAGGCTTTTTCTTGGGAGCCTTAATTGGATAACGGTCCATTGTGCCATTCTGATATGCCGCACTAAAGTCCTTAACTGGGCTTTCTTCTGGTCTGGGATTTACAGGCGCCTCAATATCAGATCCTAAGTCCATCAAAGCTTGATTAAAGTCACCAGGCCTTTCTGGGTCAATCAAGATTTCCATCATTGCCTGAAAAATTTTACGATTACTTGGAATCCCAATATCGTGATTAACTTCAAATAGACGCGCCAAGACCCGCATGACATTACCATCTACAGCCGGCTCAGGCAAATTAAAAGCAATACTGGATATGGCTCCTGCTGTGTAAGGTCCAATACCTTTCAAGATGGAAATTCCTTCATAGGTGTTTGGGAATTGACCACCAAAGTCTGTCATAATCTGCTGAGCCGCAGCCTGCATATTGCGTACTCGAGAATAATACCCCAAACCTTCCCAAGCCTTCAACAAACGCTCTTCAGGGGCAGTTGCCAAACTTTCCACTGTTGGAAACCAGTCCAAGAATCGTTCATAGTAAGGGATAACCGTATCCACCCTGGTCTGCTGAAGCATAATTTCAGAGACCCAGATATGATAAGGATTCTTACTCCTACGCCATGGTAAATCTCTTTTGTTTTCATCATACCAAGTGAGAAGTTTCTCACGAAAAGAAACAATCTTCTCCTCTGGCCACATGACGATACCGTATTCTTTCAAATCTAACATATTTCTAGTATAACACAGAAGATTCTAACTGTCCTTTTCCTAGTATTAGTACTCTTCGAAAATCAAATTCAAACCACGTCAACGTCGCCTTGCCGTACTCAAGTACAGCCTGCGGCTAGTTTCCTAGTTTGCTCTTTGATTTTCATTGAGTATAAAAAGCCTCTTCCCAAGGGAAAGAGGACTAAATCTTATTGATGAACTGCCTGGGCTGCTGTGATAAGTGTTAACTTGTAAACATCATCAGCATTACATCCACGAGAAAGGTCGTTAACTGGCTTGTTCAAACCTTGCAAAACAGGACCAACAGCCGCAAAACCACCGAGACGTTCGGCCATCTTGTAGCCGATATTTCCTGCCTCGATACCTGGGAAGATGAAGACATTTGCTTGACCAGCTACTGTACTTCCAGGAGCTTTCAAAGCTGCAGTTTCAGGAACAAAGGCTGCATCAAATTGCAACTCACCATCGATTTCAAGGTCAGGGCGCAAGTCGTGAGCAATTTTAGTTGCTTCAACAACCTTATCAACGCTTTCTCCAAATCCTGAACCTTTAGTAGAATAGCTTAGCATAGCAATTTTAGGCTCGATTCCAAACATCTTAGCTGTAATTGCTGAGTTGATTGCAATTTCAGCCAAGGCTTCAGCGTCTGGATTGATATTGATGGCACAGTCCCCAAAGAGGTAACGCTCCGTACCACGAACCATGAGGAAGGCACCTGAAGTACGAGTTACATTTGGACGAGTTTTGATGATTTGAAGAGCTGGACGAACTGTTGAAGCTGTTGAGTGAATCGCTCCTGACACCATTCCATCAACCAAGCCCAAGTAAACCAACATAACACCAAAATAGTTGACATCTTCAACCAAAACCTTGCGTGCATCTTCTTCAGACATTTTGCCCTTGCGACGCTCCACTAAAGCAGCAACCATTTCTTCAAATTTATCGTAGTGTTGAGGGTCGATGACTTCATAACCGTCCTCAATACCTTCGATTTCAAGATAAATTTTAATTTTTTCAGGATTTCCAAGCAAAACAGGAATCACTTCTGTTTCTTTTACCAGGCGTTTAGTCGCTTGAAGAATACGAGGTTCTTCCCCTTCAGGGAGAACGATACGAGCATTTTTACCAACCAGGTTGGCTTTGAGACTTTCAAAAACTTCCATGAGTTTTCTCCTTTAAGAAAATAAATTATACTCCAAATAATTTTTATAGAGTATTAGTTGATAACTGGGTAATAAGGTTACTGAAATCATCCGGCAAGGGGCTTTCTAACTGCAAGTCTTGCTCTAAAAATGGATGATAGAAGGATAGGTAATGGCAATGCAAGGCCTGACGTTGAATGCCGTCGTCCAGACTACCACCATACAAATCATCTCCCAACAAAGGAAAACCAATGTGAGAAAAATGCACTCGGATTTGGTGGGTTCGCCCAGTATGAAGACGAATATCAACTAGGTGAATATTCCCATAAGATGCTACAATCTTGTAGGATGTATGGGCATACTTTCCACCTTTAGCCACTCTTCTGGTGATAATGGAGTCTTCATCACGCGCAATCGGAGCAATAATTTCTCCTTCCGGTTCCAAATGTCCATCTCCCTTAACCAAAGCAAAGTAGCGTTTCTCGATAGATTTCTTCTGCAACTGCTTGTCTAATCGTGCATGGGCATAGCCGTGCTTGGCAAAGAGCATCAAGCCAGAAGTATCTCTATCAAGCCTAGTTACAATGTGAACCTGCTGATTTTCATAGTCTTGCTTGACGTAGTAACCCTTGATAAAATTAGCAATGGTATTGGAGTGATTAACACTAGGAATAGAAGCCACTCCATAGGGTTTATTCAAAACTAGAAAATGGTCATCCTCATAGAGAATATCCAGTGGGCGCTCGATTGCTTCCAGAGTTTCAAAACCTTCCTCAGCGGGAATATCGATAGTAACGCGGTCTCCAACGTCCAATAAATAAGTTGCATTTTGTGGTTGGTCATTGACCAGAATAGCTCCGCCTCGAAACTTAATCTTAGCTAGCAGTCCCTTAGAAACCTCGTGCTTTTTCAAAAAGGTCTTAACCTTGACATGCTCATCTGCGATAAATTCAAACATCATTCATCCACCTCGCCGATGAAAGCATCCTTAACACGGTTCCAGAAACTGGTGTGGCTAGGTGAGGCAACAAAGTGAATCTTATGATGGTCGATTTGATACTCAATTCGCTCAATATTGCGGAAGGAATACACACTATTGTCAACCGAAATGGTATGGTAATCGTTTCTCGTTGGAATGAGTTCAATCTTATCCTTCTTAGGAACAATAATGGACGAACCCAGCGTTCGATAAACACGATTATTAAGGCTGGCAATTTCCGTCAACTGAAGAGCTTCAATGGTAGGATGCAAAACAGCTCCACCGAGAGACTTGTTATAGGCTGTACTACCAGTCGGGGTCGAAACTGTTAGCCCATCTCCACGAAAACGTTCAAAGGGAACACCGTTAATCACAACATCAGCCACCATGGTTCGATCAGACCTTCGGATACTGGCTTCATTTAGTGCTCTAAAAATCTTCACTTCACCATTTTCAAGAAAGACCTTCACATTCAGAACAGGGTAAGAGACTCTAGCTCCGGTATCTAGCTGCAAATTAGTTACTAGCTTATCCAACTCAAAATCACGGTAGTCCGTATAGAAGCCCAAATGTCCAGTATGAACACCTATAAAGCGTACCTTATCAAGTTGATTTTCGTACTTATGAAAGGCTGATAAGAGCATGCCATCCCCACCGATAGAAATGACAATGTCCGGATTGGTATCATTGAGTATGAACTGATTTCTCTTCAAACGATCTCGCAATTCATACAAAACCCTTTGACTCTGTGGTTTTCTATTAGCTATCAGGTCAATTCGTTTACCTGTATTCTTCATCTGTATCGTCACTGTTTCCTACACCGTCATTTAATTTTCTACTTAAAGGATCAAAAAGTGCCTGGGCTTCTTGGATATCATCACGTATTTTACCCATTTCTTCATCCAACTGATGAGCGATTTTGGCCGTGATTTCTAGTCGCTCCTTAATCTCCTCTGGGAAATCCCCTTGGTACTTGTAGTTGAGAGAATGTTCTATCGTTGCCCAGAAATTCATGGCCAAGGTACGTATTTGAATTTCTGCCAAAATAGTCTTAGCCCCATTAATGGTATCAACCGAATATTCAACTACCACATGATAGGAACGATAGCCTGAGGATTTTCGATGAGTAATGTAATCACGCTCCTGTATGATCCGCATATCCTGACGCTTGCGCAGAATCTCCACTACTTCCTTGACGTCATCTACAAACTGGACCATCACACGCAAGCCAGCAATATCCTGCAAATCGTGTTCCAAGGTCGCATAAGTAATGCCACGACGAGCCATTTTTTCCTTGATACTTTCAATCGGCTTGACTCGACCAGTCACAAACTCAATCGGAGAATGCTTATTTTGCTTGCGATATTGCTTACGAATACCACGAAGTTTAATCTTTAACTCACCAACAGCTTGAATGTAAGGATCTAGAAATTCTTCCCATTCTAAGGTCATATATTCTCCCTTGTTCTCATATTATCCTTCAAAAATATCTTTGATTTTTTCTCCAGATTCATATACAATAAATACAATGCTTATTATACCATAAATCCGCTTTCAACGATAAAGAAAAGGTAAGAAAAATGAAACATTTAGAAATTGAATTGAAAACACTCCTGAAAAAAGATGAATATGATCGTCTAAAAGACCAGTTCACAGGTGTCACTCCTGTTCTTCAAAAAAATTACTACATCGACACGCCTGATTTTGAACTGCGAGAAAAGAAGGTTGCTATGCGCATTCGAACTTTTGAAGACTGGGCAGAATTGACACTCAAAGTCCCGCAAAGTGTTGGAAACATGGAGTACAACCAAAAATTGGAACTAAAAGATGCTGAAAACTACCTGTGCAAGAAAGAACTTCCTCAGGGACTGGTGCTGGATGAATTGGCTAAACATGGTATCCAAAGTAAAAAATGGCAGGTTCTTGGTTGTCTAACAACTCTTCGCTATGAAATGCAAACACCAATTGGCCTCATGGCACTGGATGAAAGTCAGTACTTTGATATTACAGATTACGAATTAGAGCTTGAGGTGGAAAATCACGAGCAAGGAAAGCAAGATTTCCAGCAATTTTTAGAGAAAAATCAGATTGCTTACCAAAAAGCTCCTTCAAAATTGGTTCGATTTGTCAAAAGCATGAAAAATAGCTGAAATAATCTCTATTTTTTGGTAAAATAGAAAAGATAAAAATACACAAAACCTAGTTCATATATGTAAAGCAGATATAACTCGGTTTTATAAAGTTTACAGAGGACGGTCTATAATGTCAGATAGAAAAAATATGAAACTTTTCGCGCTCAACTCTAACCAAGAGATTGCACAAAAAATTGCGGATGCTGTCGGTATTCCACTTGGAAAACTGTCATCACGTCAATTTTCTGATGGAGAAATCCAAGTAAATATCGAAGAAAGTGTCCGTGGTTATGATGTTTACATCATCCAGTCTACAAGTTTCCCTGTTAACAACCACCTAATGGAATTGTTGATCATGGTCGACGCTTGTGTACGTGCAAGTGCCCACAGTATCAACGTTGTCCTTCCATATTTTGGCTATGCACGTCAAGACCGTATCGCTTCACCTCGTGAGCCACTTACAGCGAAACTAGTTGCCAATATGCTAGTTAAGGCTGGTGTCGATCGTATCCTTACGCTTGATTTGCATGCCGTTCAGGTTCAAGGCTTCTTTGACATCCCTGTCGATAACCTTTTCACAGTTCCCCTATTTGCAAAACATTATTGCGATAAGGGCCTACTCGGTTCAGATGTTGTCGTGGTTAGCCCTAAAAATTCAGGTGTAAAACGTGCTCGTAGCTTAGCTGAATATCTTGATGCTCCTATCGCCATTATCGATTACCCTCAGGACGATGCAACTCGTAACGAAGGTTATATTATTGGTGATGTTGAAGGTAAGAAAGCCATCTTGATTGACGATATTTTAAATACAGGACGCACCTTCTCTGAAGCTGCTAAAATCGTTGAACGTGAAGGGGCTACAGAAATTTATGCTGTTTCTAGCCACGGTCTCTTCGTTGAGGGAGCTGCTGAACTTCTCGACAATACTAATATTAAAGAAATTCTTGTGACTGATTCAGTAGCAACAAAAGAAAAAACTCCTAAAAACGTATGCTACATCACTGCTAGTGAGTTAATTGGTGATGCTATCGTCCGTATCCACGAAAGAAAACCAGTCAGCCCACTCTTTGCCTACAACAAAAAGAAATAAGGTGATTCTTTGATTTATTTGGACAATGCTGCAACGACTCCCATGTCAGCAGTTGCTATTTCAGCTATGACCAAGGTTATGCAAGAAACTCATGGAAATCCTTCTAGTATTCATGGGCATGGCCGTCAAGCTGGCAAGCTCTTACGCGAAGCCCGTCAGGAACTAGCCCAGTTACTGGGAACAAAACCTCAACATATCTTTTTCACTTCTGGTGGGACTGAAGGCAACAATACTGCTATCATTGGCTACTGCCTTCGTCATCAAGAACAAGGAAAACACATCATCACAACTGCCATTGAGCACCATGCCGTCCTTGAAACCATTGATTACTTGGTTCAACACTTCGGTTTTGAAGCAACCATTATCCAACCAGAAAATCAAGAAATCACAGCCCAACAAATTCAAAAAGCTTTACGTGATGATACAATTTTGGTTTCTACCATGTTTGCCAATAATGAGACAGGAAACCTACTTCCCATCGCTGAAATTGGCCAAATACTCAAGCAACACCCTGCTGCCTATCATGTTGATGCAGTTCAAGCTATTGGTAAAATACCAATTCACCCAGAAGAGTTGGGCATTGATTTTCTCACCGCTTCTGCACATAAATTCCATGGTCCTAAGGGAATCGGTTTTCTCTATGCTTCTAGCATGGACTTTGATTCCTATCTCCATGGTGGAGACCAAGAACAGAAAAAACGTGCAGGTACTGAAAATTTGGCTGCCATCGTAGGCATGGTTGCAGCCCTAAAAGAGGACCTAGAAAAACAAGAAGAACATTTTCAACATGTACAAAATCTAGAAACTGCCTTTCTTGCAGAGCTAGAGGGAGTTCAGTATTACTTGAATAGAGGAGAATATCATCTCCCTTATGTCCTCAATATTGGATTTCCTGGCCAAAAAAATGACCTCTTACTCCTTCGTTTAGATTTGGCTGGAATTTCAATCTCTACTGGCTCAGCCTGCACTGCAGGCATTGTCCAATCCAGCCATGTTCTTGAAGCTATGTACGGAGCAAATTCAGAACGCTTGAAGGAATCCGTTCGTATCAGTTTGTCGCCACAAAATACTGTTGAAGACCTACATACCCTCGCAAAAACCTTAAAAGAAATTATCGGAGGTTAGCCATATGGCATTTGAAAAAACCATTCAGTTAAAAAATTGTCGTTACGACTACACTCTTAGTCCTTCTGTTAAAAAATTCACCCTTAAGGACAACACCTTTTTTGAGACTAAGGTTGGTAACTATGAATTGACTCGCCTTTTGGAAAAAGTTCCGAACAGCGGTGAGGGATTCCAACTCAAAATCATCATTAACAAGGAACTTACAGGTGCTAAAATCAATATCACTGACAAGTTTGGGCTACGCCTAGTTGATATTTTCAAATCAGAAGACCACCACATTCATCAGGAAAAATTCTACTTCCTCATGGATAGCTTGGTAGAACGTGGTGTCTTTACAAAATCGGAAAGATAGAGCCAAAATGTTTGAACTGACCTATAAGGACAGCTATCATGTAGAGCGAACTCTCAAGTATGAGGATTACGAAGCTCTCATGCTGGCTCTGTCAGGATGTGTTACCCTACCAGATACACTTTATGTAACTTCTTTGACCTTTAAAGGACAAGAAGTTTACCAAGGACTGGTCGGAGACCTCTACCGTTTTCTATCACATGCAGATTTTTTACATCAAAACTAAGATTTTTCTTAGTTTTTTCTTATTTTTGTTGATTTTTTCACAATGTTTCTATAAAATAGAAGAATAGAAAGGTTGTGATTTTGTGAAAGATAAACAGTCTGCTATTCCAAAAGCTACAGCGAAAAGACTCTCTCTCTACTATCGAATTTTTAAGAGATTTCATGCAGAAAAGATTGAACGTGCCAACTCTAAGCAAATTGCAGAGGCTATCGGTATTGATTCCGCGACCGTACGTCGTGATTTTTCCTATTTTGGTGAACTAGGTCGTCGTGGTTTTGGCTATGATGTCAAAAAACTGATGACATTTTTTGCCGATTTACTCAATGATAACTCTATTACCAATGTCATGCTGGTAGGTATTGGAAATATGGGCCATGCCCTTCTCCACTACCGCTTCCACGAGCGTAACAAGATGAAGATTATCATGGCCTTTGATCTAGATGACCATCCTGAAGTCGGTACCCAAACTCCTGATGGGATTCCCATTTACGGAATTTCTCAAATCAAGGATAAAATCAAGGATGCTGATGTGAAGACTGCTATCTTGACTGTTCCCAGCGTCAAGTCGCAAGAGGTTGCCAATCTCTTGGTGGATGCTGGCGTGAAAGGAATCCTCAGTTTTTCACCAGTCCATCTGCATTTACCAAAAGACGTGGTCGTTCAATATGTCGATTTGACAAGTGAACTCCAAACTCTCCTCTACTTCATGCGAAAAGAGGATTAGAAAGCGAAAATCATTTTATGAAAAAACCAGTTATTGGGATAACAGGAAACGAAAAAACTCATCCAGATGATGACATCATGATGAGTTACGCAGCAAAAGGCTTTGTTGAAGGCGTTAAAGACGCTGGAGGGATTCCCATCATCCTACCGATTGGTGATCAAGAAATGGCTAGCCACTATATTAGTTTGATTGACAAGCTCATCTTGACAGGTGGGCAAAATGTTGATCCAAAATTCTATGGTGAACCAAAAACCATCGATAGCGATGACTATCACCTTCAAAGGGATATCTTTGAACTGGCCCTCATCAAGGAAGCTATTAACCAGAAAAAGCCTATTTTCTCCGTCTGCCGTGGGACTCAACTCTTTAATGTTGCCATGGGTGGAACTTTGTATCAAGATATCGAAGACCACTGGCAAGATTGTTCTGCCGAGTACACAACTCAACGCTTGATGACAGAACCAAATACTGTTCTTCGAGAAATCTATGGAGAAATTTCCCATATCAACTCCTTCCACCACCAGAGCATCAAAGATTTAGCACCTAACTTAAAGATTGCAGCTCATGATCCTAAGGATGGTATCATTGAAGCTGTCATGAGTACAGATGATGTCGCCTTTCTCGGTGTCCAATGGCACCCAGAATTTCTTTTTGAAAATCGTCCCAAAGATAAAAACCTCTTTGACTATGTCGTCAATGAACTTTAGATTAAATCCGTCTTTTCACGATAACTAAAGTAATTAGAATGAGAGACAATCAAATGGTCCAAGAGGACAATCCCCATCAGGTCACAGGCTTCTTTTACAAGTTTAGTCACATGATCATCATTTCGGCTAGGGGCTACCGCTCCTGAAGGATGATTGTGGACCAAGATAAGAGAGGTTGCCATATGCTTGATAGCATAGTGAAGAATCTCACGTGGTTCAGCAATACTACGAGTAGCTGAGCCGATAAAAATGGTCTGTTGATGAATGATTTGATTTTGAGTATTGAGATAGAGCGCCACCAGGTGCTCTTGTTTTTTATGTCCCAACTCCTGTTGCATCTTCTTGGCCAACTTTTGACTGCTGAGAATACTTTCCATCTCAATAGTTTCATGTTTGTGAATACGATGCCCCAGTTCAATCATAGCTTGTAATTCTATGGCCTTAACACGCCCAATACCAGACAGACTCTGTAATTCCTGCAGGGTCATTTTTTTCAAATCCGTTAGACTTGAAAGGTTGTTCAAAACTTTCTGGGCAATTTCAAAAACACTAGCTTGACGTGTTCCTGTCCTAAGTAAAATAGCTAACAACTCTTGATTACTGAGCGCTTCAACTCCTTCTTTTGCCAGCCTTTCTCTTGGTAATAGTGAATCTTCTTGGAATGAAATACTGTACATAAAAATCCTCCTCACTTTATTATTCGTGAGAAGGATGGAAAATTATATTTTTTTCTCAATTGGGGCTACACTAGCTAAAAGTTTTTTCAAACCTACTTCTGGGAAATTGATTTTTAATTCCTGCCTAGCACCGCTTCCTGAAACTTCCAGAACAGTTCCCTCTCCCCATTTCTTGTGGAGAGCAATGTCACCAATGGACCAATTTGCCTCGCTAGACCCTGATTTTGCTCCAGCTGTAAATTGACCAAATGGGAGACCGCTTGACTGGATAGTTTTTGGTGCCACACCGCGTTTACGGTCTTGAAGGGCCTGGGCAAGACTCATACCTTGACCAAAGGCGAGACCACCACTGCTATAAGATGTCTTAAAGCTTGTATTTACAGGACGAGCCAGACCTTGATACTCAAGTAAGTCTGAGCTGATTTCGTTAATAAAACGAGTCGGACGGTTGTAGTTGGTACGACCAAAAAGCAGGCGCGAATTGGCATTTGTCAGATAGAGAATTTTCTCTGCACGCGTAATTCCTACATAGGCCAGACGGCGTTCTTCTTCTAATTCATCTAGATCCTCAGCCGCGCGGCTAAGCGGAAAGACATTCTCTTCCATCCCAATCAAAAAGACAACTGGAAACTCGAGACCTTTGGCAGCATGCAGGGTCATTAGGGTAACTTCTGATGTCTCCTGACTACCTGAATCTGTATCAGCAATCAAGGCCAGGTCATTTAAGAAACGACTTAGTTTGTCCAAACCAGTTTCTTCTTCTGGTCCATCAGATGTGTCATCAAAGTTTTTCGTCACAGAAAGGAACTCTTCAATATTTTCAACCCTAGCCTTGCTTTCTAAAGTCGCTTGAGCGTTTAGAATATCGACGTAACCTGTTTTTTCTAGGACGGCCTCAACCAACTCTGTAATAGTTAATTGATCTAGCTGCTCTCGTAAATTTAGAATCATATTGGCAAAATCCCAGATAGACTGGGCTGCTTTACCCTTGATACCAGATAACATGATATTGGCTGAAGCATCTAGCATGGACATGTCTTGCATATTCGCAAAGTCACGGATTTTCTCAACCGTTCCTGGCCCAATTCCACGTTTCGGCTCGTTGATAATACGCTCAAAACTGATATTGTCACTCAAATTGGCAATAAGATTGAGGTAAGCGATAATATCTCGGATTTCCTTACGGCTGTAGAACTTGGTTCCGCCAACCATGGTATAAGGAATATTTGACTTGAGCAAGGCTTCCTCAATAGTACGGGACTGCGCATTAGTACGATAGAGAACTGCAAAATCCTTGTGAAGGAAGTTTTGGTTGCGACCCAGTTCATCGATGGTTTTGGCTACAAATACAGCCTCATCTAGCTCATCATTGGCACGATAGTAAACGATTTGTTCCCCATCAGCGTTTTGAGTCCAGAGATTCTTAGGACGGCGGTTTTTATTATTTTTAATAACCTCATTGGCCGCTTGGAGAATGGTTTTAGTTGAACGATAATTCTCCTCCAACAAAACAACCTTGGCTTGGGGATAATCCTTTTCGAAGTCCAAGATATTCTGCATATCAGCACCACGCCAACCGTAGATAGACTGGTCCGCATCTCCAACCACACAGATATTTTTAAAACGGGAAGCCAAGAGTTTGACCAATTGGTACTGAGCGTGGTTGGTATCTTGGTACTCATCAACATGGATGTATTGAAACTTCTGCTGGTAGTAGGTCAAAACATCAGGATTTTGATCAAAGAGACGCAGGGTCAACATAATCAAATCATCAAAGTCAACAGACTCAGACTGACGCAGTTCTTTTTGGTAAGCAGTGTAGCACTGGGACACGATTTGCGTGTACATATCTCCAGCTTGGGCAGCATAGGCAACATCATCAATCAAATCATTCTTAGCATTGGAAATAGTCCCTAAGATGCTCCGTTCATTCCATTTTTTCGGATCCAAGTTCAACTGTTTGAGAATGCGTTTCACGAGCGTTCGCTGTTCACCAGGATCGACAATTGTAAAATTACGATTGTAGCCAATATGGTCCGCATCGCGACGCAAAATACGAACACACATGGAGTGAAAGGTCGCAATCAGACAGTCCTGAGTAGCTGGATTGAGGCTATAAGCACGCTCTTTCATCTCACGCGCAGCCTTATTAGTAAAGGTAATGGCCAAGATATTCCACGGATTGATCAGCTTTTCATCAATCAGATAAGCAATGCGGTGGGTCAAAACTCGGGTCTTTCCAGAACCAGCCCCCGCCATGATCAACAAGGGGCCTTCTGTCGTTTGCACCGCCTCAGCCTGACGGTCATTCATTCCATTTAATAATGCGTTCATCTTCTCTTCCTTACTCTTGAAGTCAATATTTCTATTATATCAGAATTCAGGGAAAATATCTTTACCTAGACTGGTTACGTGTAGAAGGCAACTTCTTATATCTAGATAAAAAATGAGCTTGGATGGTATTTCCAAACTCATTTTTTACTCAATGAAAATCGAAGTGCAAACTAGGAAGCTAGCCGCAGGCTGTACTTGAGTACGGCAAGGTGAAGCTGACGTGGTTTGAATTTGATTTTCGAAGAGTATAAAGTCAATTACAATATACTAGAACAAGCCTAATACTGTTCCATCGCTTTCAACATCCATGTTGAGGGCTGCTGGTCGTTTTGGAAGGCCTGGCATGGTCATGACATCACCAGTTAATGCAACGATGAAGCCTGCACCTAATTTTGGCACCAATTCACGAATGGTAATTTCAAAGTTTTCAGGTGCTCCAAGTGCATTTGGATTGTCTGAAAAGCTATACTGGGTCTTAGCCATACAGATTGGCAATTTGTCCCAACCGTTTTGAACGATTTGGGCGATTTGTGTTTGAGCTTTCTTCTCAAAGTTCACTTTGCTACCACGGTAGATTTCAGTAACAATCTTTTCAATCTTTTCTTGGACAGAAAGGTCATTATCATACAAACGTTTATAGTTAGATGGGTTTTCAGCGATAGTCTTGACAACCGTTTCAGCAAGAGCTACTCCACCTTCTGCACCATCAGCCCAGACACTTGCTAGTTCAACTGGCACATCAATAGAAGCACAGAGTTCTTTCAAGGCTGCAATTTCAGCTTCTGTATCAGATACAAATTCGTTAATCGCAACAACTGCGGGTACTCCAAATTTACGGATATTTTCAACGTGGCGTTTCAAGTTAGCAAAACCTGCATGAACTGCCTCAACATTTTCCTCTGTAAGAGCGTCTTTAGCCACGCCACCATTCATCTTAAGAGCACGAAGGGTTGCAACAATAACTACTGCATCTGGAGATGTTGGCAAGTTTGGTGTCTTAATATCAAGGAATTTCTCAGCACCAAGGTCTGCACCAAAACCAGCTTCAGTAACTGTGTAATCAGCCAAGTGAAGGGCTGTTGTAGTTGCCAAGACAGAGTTACATCCGTGAGCGATATTGGCAAATGGACCACCATGTACAAAGGCAGGTGTACCGTAAATTGTCTGAACCAGGTTCGGTTTAATAGCATCCTTCAAAATCAATGCTAAGGCACCTTCAACCTGCAAATCACCTACAGAAACAGGTGTACGGTCATAGCGATAACCGATAACGATATTAGCGAAACGGCGTTTCAAGTCCTCGATATCCGTTGCCAAGCAAAGAATCGCCATGATTTCGGAAGCGACGGTAATGTCAAAGCCATCCTCACGAGGAATACCATTTAAAGGGCCACCAAGTCCAACGGTCACATGGCGAAGAGCACGATCATTCAAGTCCACTACACGTTTCCAGAGGATACGACGTTGGTCAATTCCCAACTCATTTCCTTGGTGTAAGTGGTTGTCAATCAAGGCAGAAAGCGCATTGTTGGCAGTCGTAATGGCATGCATGTCCCCCGTAAAGTGTAGGTTGATGTCTTCCATTGGCAGAACTTGAGCGTAACCACCTCCTGCAGCACCTCCCTTAATACCCATTACTGGACCAAGAGATGGTTCGCGAATAGCGATCATGGTTTTCTTGCCAATCTTGTTCAAGGCATCCGCAAGACCAATGGTAATAGTTGATTTTCCTTCACCTGCAGGTGTTGGGTTGATGGCAGTCACCAAAATCAATTTCCCAACTGGATTGCTCTCAACTGCACGAATTTTATCAAAGCTGAGCTTAGCCTTGTACTTTCCGTACAACTCCAAATCGTCGTAAGAAATACCAAGTTTCTCTACAACATCAACGATTGGCTTCAACTCAATACTCTGTGCGATTTCAATATCTGTTTTCATTCAAAACTCCTCTAACCTCTTATATGATAATTCATTATAACACAAAACAAGATTTTTAACATCCTTAAACTCTCTAAACGTTCGTAAATATCCTTATTTTTAAGGTTTTTAGAGCCCTTTCTTAAATTTTATATGGCTTTATAGTTTGAAACTATATTCTTTCCTTTTACCAAAATTTTATCACTTTCATTTTACTTACCGTTTATTTTTGTGTACAATAGTGCTATGAAAATTTTAGTTACATCGGGCGGTACCAGTGAAGCTATCGATAGCGTCCGCTCTATCACTAACCATTCTACAGGTCGTTTGGGCAAAATCATCACAGAAACCTTGCTTGCTGCAGGACATGAAGTTTGTTTAATTACTACAAAACGAGCTCTGAGGCCAGAAGCCCATCCCAACCTAAGTATTATAGAAATTAACAATACCAAGGACCTTCTCCTTGAAATGCAAGAACGTGTTAAGGATTATCAGATCTTGATTCACTCAATGGCTGTATCTGACTACACTCCTGTTTATATGACGGGGATGGAGGAAGTTCAGGCTAGCTCCAATCTAGAAGAATTTTTAAGCAAGCAGAATCATCAAGCTAAGATTTCTTCAACTGATGAGGTTCAAGTTTTGTTTCTGAAAAAAACACCCAAAATCATCTCTCTAGTCAAGGAATGGAATCCTGCTATTCATCTGATTGGTTTCAAACTGCTGGTTGATGTTAACGAAGATCATCTGGTTGACATTGCTAGAAAAAGTCTTATCAAGAACCAAGCTGACTTGATTATCGCAAATGACCTGACTCAAATTTCAGCAAACCAGCATCGTGCAATCTTTGTTGAAAAAGATCAGCTTCAAACAGTCCAGACTAAAGAAGAAATTGCAGAACTCCTCCTTGAAAAAATTCAAGCCTATCATTCATAGAAAGGAAAGCTATGGCACATATTCTCTTGGCTGTAACGGGGTCTATCGCCTCTTACAAGTCGGCAGATTTAGTCAGTTCTCTAAAAAAACAAGGCCATCAAGTCACTGTCTTAATGACTCAAGCCGCTACAGAGTTTATCCAACCTTTAACTCTACAGGTCTTATCACAGAATCCTGTCCACTTGGATGTCATGAAGGAACCCTATCCTGATCAGGTCAATCATATCGAACTTGGAAAAAAAGCAGATTTATTTATCGTGGCCCCTGCAACTGCTAACACTATTGCAAAACTAGCCCACGGCTTTGCGGACAACATGGTAACCAGTACAGCTCTAGCCCTGCCAAGTCATATTCCCAAACTCATCGCACCAGCAATGAATACAAAAATGTATGACCATCTGGCAACTCAGGCTAATCTGAAAACATTAGAAACCTACGGCTATCAGCTGATTGCTCCTAAGGAATCCCTACTAGCTTGCGGAGACCACGGACGAGGAGCTTTAACTGACCTCACAATTATTTTAGAAAGAATAGAGGAAACTCTCGATGAAAAAACGCTCTAATATTGCACCTATTGCTATCTTTTTTGCAACCATGCTTGTGATTCATTTTCTGAGCTCACTTGTCTTTAACCTTTTTCCATTTCCAATCAAACCAACCATCGTTCATATTCCTGTCATTATTGCCAGCATTATCTACGGTCCACGAGTTGGGGTTACACTTGGATTTTTGATGGGGCTACTTAGTTTGACGGTTAATACAATTACGATTCTGCCGACAAGCTACCTCTTCTCACCTTTTGTACCAAACGGAAACATCTACTCAGCTATCATAGCTATCGTCCCACGTATTTTGATTGGTTTAACTCCGTATCTAGTCTATAAACTGATGAAAAATAAAACTGGTTTGATTCTAGCTGGTGCCCTTGGTTCACTTACCAACACAGTCTTTGTCCTTGGTGGAATCTTCTTCCTATTTGGAAATGTTTTTGATGGAAATATCAAACTACTTCTGGCAACTGTTATCTCAACAAATTCTATTGCCGAATTAGTCATTTCCGCAGTTCTAACCCTAGCCATTGTTCCAAGACTACAGACTTTGAAAAAATAAAAACATCTCCACTTTCAAGCTTGAAGGTGGAGATTTTGCTCTATACAGTTTCTTTTTAGTGAAATCTTTACTAACTTTTAACTAAAAAACGACCTATAAACTCAAGTAAATCCTTGCTTTATTGTCTTGTTTATTGTACTATACTAGTGTATATACAGAAAAAAGGAGATTCTTATGAACACACGGAAAAAGACACAATTTATGACAATGACTGCTCTTTTAACGGCTATTGCGATTTTGATTCCAATTGTTATGCCTTTTAAGATTGTCATTCCGCCTGCTTCTTACACTTTGGGAAGCCACATCGCTATTTTTATCGCTATGTTCTTGTCGCCCTTGATGGCTGTTTTTGTCATCCTAGCCTCTAGTTTTGGATTTTTGATGGCTGGCTATCCCATGGTTATCGTATTTCGAGCTTTTTCTCATATCTTTTTTGGGACTTTGGGGGCTCTTTACCTACAAAAATTCCCCGATACCCTAGATAAACCAAAATCTTCTTGGATTTTTAACTTTGTTTTAGCACTTATCCATGCCCTTGCTGAAGTATTGGCCTGTGTCCTTTTTTACGCAACTTCCGGTACCAATGTAGAAAATATGTTTTATGTTCTATTTGTGCTAGTTGGATTTGGCACAATTATCCATAGTATGGTAGACTATACATTAGCACTAGCTGTCTATAAAGTGCTTCGAAAACGCCGTTAAAAGGAAGAACTATGACAAAAGATCGCAAACAAGCCCTACTTCAACTCTTGAAAGAAGCCCCTAAAGCCCTCAATGGCCAAAGTTTGGCGGAACATTTTCATGTCACACGTCAGGTCATTGTGCAGGACATTGCAATTTTGAGAGCCGATGGCGCTCCTATCCTATCCACTAATCGTGGCTACGTCTATAAGCAAATTGAAACCAATCCTTATGTTCACAAACTTTTCAAAGTGAAACATGAAGTTGAAGAAATCGGTCAAGAACTCCTTGCTATCGTAGATAATGGTGGACGTGTTCAAAACACCTTGATTGACCATCCCGTTTATGGAGAAATTGAAACCTTGCTGAAACTGTCTTGCCGCAGAGATGTACAACATTTTCTAGAACAAGTCGAGCATTCTGATTTTAGACCTTTATCTGAATTGACAGATGGCATCCATTACCACCTAGTCGAGGCCGAAACACAACAAGACCTCCACTATATCGAGGAGGCCTTGGATCAGCTCGGTTATTTAGTAAAAGACTAGAAAATTTTCTTTTCCCAATCGTCTTCTGTACGGCGAGGGTAGAAAAATTCAGATTTGTCAGGAGCTTCCATCATCTCCATCAAGGGTAACATATCATAGGCCAGATCCAAGTTTGGAATCTGGTCTTTTTGCACCCAAGAAACTTCTCCTTCATCTGAAGAGCGAAGGGTACCAGAGAACTCAGTTGTCTTATAACAAACGACAATATAGCGCCCACCTGTATCCAGTGGCCAATTTTTAATGCCTACCAGTTGCGGATTTTGGATAGTCAACCCTGTTTCTTCATAGATTTCACGAATGACAGACTCTGTGAAAGACTCGCCATTTTCTACATGGCCTCCTGGAAAGGCATAACCAGACCAGCGATTGGTTTCAGGAGAGCGATACTGCATCACCACGCGCTGAGTTTCGAGGTCTTCAATCAGACAAATGTTTGTTAAAATCGTTAATTGGGAACGGGACATAAATTTACTCGCTTTCTAATTTATTAAATTTTAGACTTAGTACCAGTACCATTAGCTTCTACTTTTTAAAATTATTTAGAATAGAATACCATCCGTTTTTCCTTTATAGGCTTTCCAAGTTCAAGTATCTTTTCTTGTCCATCAAAAGTAAAGCCCATTTTTTGATAGAAAGCAATGGCGCGCTTATTATCTTTCAATACCCATAAGAATATTTCAGAAAAATGATCAAGATCAGTCAAAGCTGCTTTCATTAACTTTTGTGCGATACCTTTTCCGTAATAGTCTTTTAAAACATATAAAGCAATAATTTCACCAGCTTGAATAGTCTCATCACGAAAGTTGCCATAACTGATAAAACCAACTACCTTCATGCCATCTATCGCAATCAATGTATTTTCTGGATACTTTTGACTAAAGAATCGACACCTTTCCAATGTCATTGTCTCCTGAAATTCTGCAGGCAAAAGGTCGTCATAAGCCTCTCTCCACGCTTTCCAGTGAACGAGAGATTTACTTTCTATCTCTTCAGGAGTTTCCATTGATTTGATAACAACCGTCATTTATTTTCTTCTCCTTAATCCAACAGTCTGACTTCCTTTGCTACTTTTTGTAGAAATTTTTCTCTTGTTGAACTTGTATTCACTTCACGTCCTAACTCTCCTAAGATTGAAACCCTCTTTGTTTTGATACCGCAATGATTCAGGACAGCATTCTTTAATACTGATATTCCATAACTGTCTGGAATATTAATCGGACCAGAAAATACTTTGTACCACCAAGTTGGTGCCATAGAGGTTGCATAGATACTAGCTGTTTTTCCTTTTAGTAATTTTTTGAACTGTTTACCTCTCAAGTAATTCAAAATAAAGCTTCCTCGATTATTTGCAGAGTATGCAATGCCTGGCGTAAAAACACGATCAATCCACCCCTTCAATAGACTAGGCATACCACTCCACCAAATAGGATAAACAAAAATGAAATGATCTGCCCACTGGATTAATTCTTGAGAGCGTAGAATAAACGGATCGTCCTCCATCCTTTGTCGATAACCATAACGTAAAACAGGATCAAACTCTTCTGCATTAAGATTAATCATTTCAAGTTCATGTCTATTTGAGTCTATGTTTTCTACAATCGTTTGAAAAATTGCTTGGCAGTAACTTTCTTTATCAGGATGTCCATTGATAACTAAAATATTCATAAAATTCCCCTAATCTAACGCCTTGACTTCCAACATCATATCACGAATCTGAGCTGCTAGTTCAAAGTCAAGCACTTCGACGGCTTCTTGCATTTGTTTTTCTAGTTTCTTGACAAGTTCCTTACGTTCTTGTTTGTTGAGGCTATTGATATCGACTTCCTTGTCCTCTTCCTTAGCAACTGCCTTGGTCACAGCAATCAGATCACGGATTTCTTTCTTGATTGTCTGAGGCACAATACCGTGTTCTTCATTATAGGCCATCTGGATTTTACGACGACGAGCAGTTTCATCGATGGCACGTTGCATAGACTGAGTCACAGTGTCCGCATACATAATGACATGCCCTTCGCTATTACGGGCAGCACGTCCAATGGTCTGGATGAGTCCACGCTCGTTACGGAGGAAGCCTTCCTTGTCAGCATCGAGAATGGCAACCAAGCTTACCTCAGGAACGTCAATCCCTTCACGGAGGAGGTTGATTCCGACCAAGACGTCAAAGACGCCCAAGCGCAGGTCACGGATAATCTCTGTCCGTTCCAAGGTCTTGATATCCGAGTGCATGTACTTGACCTTGATGCCCATTTCCTTGAAGTAGTCGGTCAAGTCTTCTGCCATCTTCTTGGTCAAAGTTGTGATAAAGGTTCGTTCGTTCTTTTCTACACGGGCATTGATTTCACCTAAGAGGTCATCAATCTGTCCCATAGTCGGACGAACTTCCACCTCAGGGTCCAAAAGACCGGTCGGACGAATGATTTGCTCAATCACTGTCTCGGTCTGTTCATTTTCATAGTCACCAGGTGTCGCTGAAACGTAAACAATCTGATGCACATGGCTTTCAAACTCTTCACGACGGAGAGGTCGATTGTCCAAAGCTGATGGCAAACGGAAACCATAATTAACCAGCATCTCCTTACGCGAACGGTCCCCATTGTACATGCCCTTGATTTGCCCCATTGTCATGTGGCTCTCATCAATCATAATTAAGAAATCATCTGGGAAAAAGTCGAGAAGGGTATAAGGAGGCTCACCTTCGCTACGCCCATCCATGTGACGTGAATAGTTCTCAACCCCGTTGGTATAGCCCATCTCACGCAGCATCTCAATATCATACTCTGTTCGCTGTTTCAATCGCTGGGCTTCTAGCAATTTACCTTCCTTTTCAAAGATAGCTAGTTGCTCTTCTAATTCGGTCTGAATTTTAGCAATAGCAACTTCCATATGGTCGTCATTGGTCACAAAGTGAGTGGCTGGGAAAATAGCCAAATGATCCACTTCTCCCAACACCTGACCTGTCAGAGCCTCAACCTCACGAATACGGTCAATTTCGTCTCCAAAAAATTCTACTCGAAAAGCGTGTTCATCACGGGAAACTGGGAAAATCTCTACCACATCCCCACGCACACGAAATCTTCCCCGTTGGAAATCAATATCATTTCGCTCAAACTGAATATCGACCAAGTCATTTAAGAGTTTATCACGAGAAATTTCAAGACCTGGACGGAGACTAACGACACTATCAGCGTATTCCTTGGGCGAACCCAAACCATAGATACAAGAGACTGAGGCCACGACAATAACATCATTACGCTCCAAAAGGGCTGAAGTAGCAGAGTGGCGGAGTTTGTCAATCTCGTCATTGACAGAGCTATCCTTTTCAATATAGGTATCACTAGAAGGTACATAAGCCTCAGGCTGGTAATAGTCATAGTAAGATACAAAGTACTCAACAGCATTTTCAGGGAAAAATTCCTTAAACTCCCCATAGAGCTGGCCTGCTAGAGTTTTATTGTGGGCAATAACCAGAGTTGGTTTATTGACTTTGGAAATGACCTGACTCATGGTATAGGTCTTCCCTGTACCAGTCGCCCCCATCAGAATCTGAGCTTTTTCTCCACCCTCGATATTATCTACCAACTGCTCGATAGCTTGGGGTTGATCTCCTGATGGTTGATATTTTGATACTAGTTTAAATTGATTATCTGTAATGCGATTGATCATAAGAATCCTCTTTCCATGTGCTATTCCTATTTTAGCATACTTATAGCATTTTCACGAAGAAAAGGACGGACCGAAGTCACATCCTTTCATTTTCTTTCTTTAATTGATGAGCGAGATAGACAATCAAAAGTAACAAGACTAAACTTGTCATGATAGAACCTTCTATCCCAAAAGATCCTCCTGATAGCCAAGCTTGATTGCCTTGTGGTAAAAAGGTCATCAAAGACGTTCCTGATGGTTGACCACTAACTAAAATCCCAAAGAGATTTCCCTGAGCAAAATTCCAAGCACCATGAATACCTGCAACACCCCAAACTGTATCTGTTTTGAGGAGGTAAAGTGACATGGCAACTCCGAATAAGAAGAGATTCATTAGAGATAGAGGTGTTAGACCAGAATTCCCCATATGAAGCAGGGTAAAGAATAGGCTAGATATAAGAACAGCAAGTTTTAAATTAGTTCTTGATGCCAATTGAGGAAGGAGCCATGCACGGGAAACCACTTCTTCTGCTGTCCCCTGTAAAATCCAAAATGGGATAGTAAAGACAACAAAGACAAGCGAGTAAGGATTCAAGTGAATAGACTCAAAATGATACTGCCCCAAGGCCACTAAACCTAACAAAGTAAGAAGAAAAAGTGCCAGACCTAG
The DNA here is from genome assembly GCF_019218685.1 of Streptococcus vulneris. Taxonomy (NCBI): domain Bacteria; kingdom Bacillati; phylum Bacillota; class Bacilli; order Lactobacillales; family Streptococcaceae; genus Streptococcus; species Streptococcus vulneris. Next base: position 122,239 of record NZ_JAHUZC010000001.1, read on the forward strand.
CCCAAAACCTTTCAGAAGACTGCTGAGGAAATTTTCTCTATAAAATCCCAAGGTTCGAATAGGTCTTTTCTCAACTTTTCTAGTCCATCTGAACACAGTGTTGAGAACGAAACCAAAGGACAGCAATTCTAAAATTAAACGAAAGTCACTTGTTTTATCCGTCAAGCTCGCCAGCAAGTTTTGGAAGTAGCTTGCAAGATTTTGACCAGCCTCTCCAAAATTTCTAGCAAGTCCGATGAGAGCTAACAAGCTAATACCATACAAAGTAAAAGCCACAAACTCTCCTATGAAGACAAAAGCAAAGGCTAACAAGGGGCTTGTGTAGAGGTTTAACCGCATTTGAGAAGCTTGGAAGTCTTTAAAAATTCTTTTGTTCTTCACATCTCCGTCCTCTTTTCTTCCATTATATACTATTATTATAGCACTTTGTGGTAGCAGTTCAAGAAAGAAATAAAGAGCTTTTATGTTATATCTTCTAACATAAAAGTCCCTAGATTTGCTTTTTTTTAATTTTTCTGATATAATGGGAAAATATTCGGAAAAGGAGACTAAAAATGAAGAAAAAATTTCTAGCATTTTTGCTAATTTTATTCCCAATTTTCTCATTAGGTATTGCGAAAGCTGAAACGATTAAGATTGTTTCTGATACCGCCTATGCACCTTTTGAGTTTAAAGATTCAGATCAAACTTATAAAGGAATTGATGTTGACATTATCAACAAAGTCGCTGAGATTAAAGGATGGAACATTCAGATGTCTTATCCTGGATTTGACGCAGCGGTGAATGCGGTTCAAGCTGGTCAAGCTGACGCTATCATGGCTGGAATGACAAAAACTGCAGAACGTGAAAAAGTTTTCACCATGTCTGATACTTACTATGATACAAAAGTTGTCATTGCAACTACAAAGTCACACAAGATTAGTCAGTATGACCAATTAAAAGGTAAAACTGTTGGTGTTAAAAACGGAACAGCCGCTCAACGTTTCCTTGAAAGTATCAAGGATAAATACGGCTTTACTATTAAAACATTTGACACTAGTGATTTGATGAACAACAGCTTGAGTGCTGGTGCCATCGATGCCATGATGGATGACAAACCTGTTATCGAATATGCCATTAACCAAGGGCAAGACCTCCATATCGAAATGGATGGGGAAGCTGTAGGTAGTTTTGCTTTCGGTGTTAAAAAAGGAAGCAAATACGAGCACCTAGTCACTGAATTTAACCAAGCCTTGGCTGAAATGAAAAAGGATGGTAGTCTTGATAAAATCATCAAAAAATGGACTGCTTCATCATCTTCAGCAGTGCCAACCACAACTACTGCAGCTGGTCTAAAAGCAACTCCTGTTAAAGCTAAATACATCATTGCCAGCGATTCTTCTTTTGCACCTTTTGTGTTCCAAAACTCAAGCAACCAATTTACTGGTATTGATATGGATTTGATTAAGGCAATCGCTAAAGATCAAGGTTTTGAAATTGAAATCACCAACCCTGGTTTCGATGCCGCTATCAGTGCTGTTCAAGCTGGACAAGCTGATGGTATCATTGCTGGTATGTCTGTCACAGATGCTCGTAAGGCAACTTTTGACTTCTCAGAATCATACTACACTGCAAATACTATCCTTGGTGTCAAAGAATCAAGCACCATTGCTTCTTATGAAGATTTAAAAGGAAAGACAGTTGGTGTTAAAAACGGAACTGCCTCTCAAACCTTCCTAACAGAAAATCAAAGCAAATACGGTTACAAAATCAAAACTTTTGCTGATGGTTCTTCAATGTATGACAGTTTAAACACTGGTGCCATTGATGCCGTTATGGATGATGAACCTGTTCTCAAATATTCTATCAGCCAAGGACAAAAATTGAAAACACCAATCGCTGGAACTCCAATCGGTGAAACAGCCTTTGCCGTTAAAAAAGGAGCAAATCCAGAATTGATTCAAATGTTCAACAACGGACTTGCAAACCTTAAAGCAAACGGAGAATTCCAAAAGATTCTTGATAAATACCTAGCTAGTGAGTCTTCAACTGCTTCAACAAGCACTGTTGATGAGACAACTATCTGGGGCTTGCTTCAAAACAACTACAAACAACTCCTTAGCGGGCTTGGTATCACTCTTGCTCTAGCTCTTATCTCATTTGCTATTGCCATTGTTATCGGAATTATCTTTGGTATGTTTAGCGTTAGCCCATACAAATCTCTTCGCGTAATCTCTGAGATTTTCGTTGACGTTATCCGTGGTATTCCATTGATGATTCTTGCAGCCTTCATCTTCTGGGGAATTCCAAACTTCATCGAGTCTATCACAGGCCAACAAAGTCCAATTAACGATTTCGTAGCTGGTACTATTGCCCTCTCACTCAATGCGGCTGCTTATATCGCTGAAATCGTTCGTGGTGGTATTCAAGCCGTCCCAGTTGGCCAAATGGAAGCCAGCCGAAGCTTGGGTATCTCTTATGGAAAAACCATGCGTAAGATTATCTTGCCACAAGCCACTAAATTGATGTTGCCAAACTTTGTTAACCAATTCGTTATTGCTCTTAAAGATACAACTATCGTATCTGCTATCGGTTTGGTTGAACTCTTCCAAACTGGTAAGATTATCATTGCCCGTAACTACCAAAGTTTCAAGATGTATGCAATCCTTGCTATCTTCTATCTTGTAATTATCACACTTTTGACTAGACTAGCGAAACGCTTAGAAAAGAGGATTCGTTAATGGCAAAACTAAAAATTGATGTAAATGATTTACACAAGCACTATGGAAAAAATGAGGTTTTAAAAGGAATTACGACCAAGTTCTATGAAGGAGATGTTGTTTGTATCATCGGTCCTTCAGGTTCTGGTAAGTCAACTTTCCTCCGTAGCCTTAATCTTTTAGAAGAAGTTACGAGTGGTCACATCACTGTGAACGGTTATGACTTAACTGAAAAAACAACCAACGTTGACCACGTCCGTGAAAATATCGGAATGGTGTTCCAACACTTCAACCTCTTCCCTCATATGTCTGTATTGGACAACATCACCTTTGCTCCTATTGAGCACAAGTTGATGACTAAGGAAGAAGCTGAGAAATTGGGGATGGAGTTGCTTGAGAAGGTTGGGCTAGCAGATAAAGCTAATGCTAATCCAGATAGCCTATCAGGTGGTCAAAAACAACGTGTGGCTATCGCTCGTGGACTAGCAATGAATCCAGACATCATGCTCTTTGATGAACCAACTTCTGCCCTTGACCCTGAGATGGTCGGAGACGTACTGAACGTTATGAAGGAATTGGCTGAGCAAGGTATGACTATGATTATCGTAACCCATGAGATGGGATTTGCTCGTCAGGTTGCCAACCGCGTTATCTTTACTGCGGATGGTGAATTCCTTGAAGACGGAACACCTGATCAAATCTTTGATAACCCACAGCACCCACGTCTGAAAGAGTTCTTGGACAAGGTCTTAAACGTCTAAACGCAAACTGTAAGGATTTCCTTGCAGTTTTTTTCTATCTCGTATTGGATTTTTTGATTTTCCGGAAAATTATGTTAGAATTAAATTTATGAAATGAGATTTCCTCATACCTAGCATGACTAGGAATAAAAATAGAAATTAGGTAGCTAGATGTCATCTAAGGTTATTGTTACAATTTTCGGTGCGAGTGGAGACCTGGCTAAACGCAAGCTCTACCCTTCCCTTTTTAGACTATATAAATCCGGCAATCTTTCCGAGCACTTTGCAGTCATTGGAACTGCTCGTCGTCCTTGGAGCAAGGAATATTTTGAATCTGTTGTAGTCGAATCGATCCTTGATTTGGCAGATAGTACCGAACAGGCTCAAGAGTTCGCTAGCCACTTCTACTATCAAAGTCATGATGTCAATGATACGGAACACTACATTGCTTTACGTCAATTGCAGGCTGAACTAAATGACAAGTACCAAGCTGAACACAACAAGCTCTTCTTCTTGTCTATGGCACCTCAGTTCTTTGGAACTATCGCAAAACACCTCAAGTCTGAAAACATTGTGGATGGTAAAGGTTTTGAGCGCTTAATCGTTGAAAAACCATTTGGTACAGATTACGCAACTGCAAGCAAGTTGAATGACGAACTCCTAGCAACATTTGATGAAGAACAAATTTTCCGTATCGACCATTATCTTGGTAAGGAAATGATCCAAAGTATCTTTGCAGTTCGCTTTGCAAACCTGATTTTTGAAAATGTTTGGAACAAGGACTTTATCGATAATGTTCAAATTACTTTTGCAGAGCGCTTGGGTGTAGAAGAACGTGGTGGCTACTATGACCAATCTGGTGCCCTCCGTGACATGGTACAAAACCATACTTTGCAACTTCTTTCTCTGCTTGCCATGGATAAGCCAGCAAGCTTCACAAAAGACGAGATTCGTGCCGAAAAGATTAAGGTCTTTAAAAACCTCTATCATCCAACGGATGAAGAGCTTAAAGAACACTTTATCCGTGGTCAATACCGTTCAGGTAAGATTGATGGCATGAAATACATTTCTTATCGTAGCGAGCCAAATGTAAATCCAGAATCTACAACTGAAACCTTTGCATCTGGTGCCTTCTTTGTAAACAGCGATCGCTTCCGTGGTGTTCCTTTCTTCTTCCGTACTGGTAAACGTCTGACTGAAAAAGGAACTCATGTCAACATCGTCTTTAAACAAATGGATTCTATCTTTGGAGAACCACTTGCTCCAAACATTTTGACCATCTATATCCAACCAACAGAAGGCTTCTCTCTTAGCCTAAATGGGAAACAAGTAGGAGAAGAATTCAACTTGGCTCCTAACTCACTTGATTACCGCACAGATGCGACCGCAACTGGTGCTTCTCCAGAACCATACGAGAAATTGATTTATGATGTCCTAAATAACAACTCAACTAACTTTAGCCACTGGGATGAAGTTGGTGCGTCATGGAAATTGATTGACCGTATCGAAGAGCTCTGGGCTGAAAATGGTGCCCCACTTCATGACTATAAAGCTGGAAGCATGGGACCTCAAGCCAGCTTTGACTTACTTGAAAAATTCGATGCCAAATGGACTTGGCAACCAGATATCGCCTATCGTCAAGATGGTCGCTTAGAATAAAAAATTTCCTGCAAGTTTGTAGCTTGCAGGATTTTTGCTTCTGATTAGATTAAGCCTTCCAAGAGACTCTTCATAAAGTTTTCTGAGTTAAACTCTCCAATATCATCGATTTTTTCACCAAAACCAATCAATTTTACAGGAATATTGAGTTCTTCACGGATGGCTAAAACAACACCACCTCGAGCAGTTCCATCAATCTTAGTCAAGACAATTCCTGTTAAAGGGGTAATTTTTGAAAATTCTTTGGCCTGTACCAGGGCATTTTGACCCGTTGATGCATCAAGAGCCAAGAAGGTTTCATGTGGTGCTTCTGGTACAACACGTTTGATAATACGACCAATCTTCTCCAGCTCAGCCATGAGGTTGTCCTTGTTTTGCAGACGACCAGCGGTGTCAATCATAAGAATATCGATACCTTCAGCTACTGCTCGTTCCATCCCATCAAAGACAACGCTAGCTGGATCAGCTTTTTCAGGTCCAGTTACAACTGGAACGTCAACACGACGACCCCATTCAGCAAGCTGGGCTACTGCCCCCGCACGGAAGGTATCTGCTGCTACTAGCATGACTTTTTTGCCTGCTTGTTTGTAGCGGTGAGCTAGTTTCCCGATAGAAGTTGTTTTCCCAACACCATTCACACCAACAAAGAGCATGACTGTCAAGCCATCTTGAAAGTGGATGCTTTCATCGTAGTTGCCATCCTTTTCATAAAGCTCAACCAATTTCTCAATGATGACACGGCGTAGTGCGTCGGGTTTCTTGGCGTTTTCAAGCTTGGCTTCGTAACGTAACTCCTCTGTTAAGTTAGAAGCGACTTGGACACCAACGTCACTCATGATTAGCAGTTCTTCCAGTTCTTCGAAGAATTCTTCGTCAACAGAACGGAAGTTGGCAAAGAAGGCGTTCAAGCGAGCACCGAATCCTGTACGAGTTTTCTTAAGACTGCGGTCATATTTTTCCTGAACAGTTTCTTCTAACTGAGACCTTTCTGCTTCAAGAACCTCAGAACTATTTTCTTCTACAGGCTCTTGGAGCTCAGTATTCTCTTCCTCTGTGACTTCTTCTGAGTTTGGAAATTCTTCTATTTCTTCTTGAGAAACTTCTACAGTTGGCTCTGAATCCAGACTTTCTTCAACTGTGTCTTGATTTTCCTCTTCTTGGAGCACAGCTTCTTCAGAACTTTCAACTTCTGCTACTTCTTGAGAAACTTCCTCAGCTTCTATATCTTCAGACAAATCAAGATTTTCCAGAGCTTCTTTTACAACTTCTTCAATTTTAGGTTCTTCTTTTTTTCCGAATAGACGGTCAAATAATCCCATATCTTAGTTCTCCTTTAACACGTATTCTTCGATAGCCCAGGCGACAGCTTCTTCATCATTGGTCATTGGCGTCACTACATTTGCGACTGCCTTGACTTCAGGAACAGCGTTTTGCATGGCAACACCGAGCCCTGCCCATTCAATCATAGAGAGGTCATTGGCCTCGTCGCCACAAGCCATAACTTGGCTTTGGTCGATTCCTAGATGGCTGATTAGTTTTGCCAAACCTGTTGCTTTATGAACATTCTTTGGTGACCACTCTAGCAACATTTCACGTGATTTAAAGATTTCATATTGGTCAAACAATTCTGGAGAAATCTTCTGAATAGCTGCATCCAAGGGTTCTTGAGCAAAGGCGGTCACGCATTTATTATAAGTCATTTGACTAGATAAGTCTGCAAAGTCCACTGGAACAAAAGTCAAAGCTGGATTGAATTTGGCATAAAGACTTTCTTGGTCTGATTGAATTTGATAAACAGTTCCTTCTGAGATGGCATCAAGAGGCAGTGATAATTTCTCTGTTTCCTCATACAAGCGTGCCACATCATCATATGAAAAGACTGTTTTATCAAGGATTTCACCTGTATTTTTCTGAACCAAACCACCATTAAAAGTAATGGTATACTCATCTTCCCGACCATTAGTCCCTAGCTCATGGAGAAAGAAATCCATAGCTTTTAAGGGACGACCAGTTGTCAATACGACCTTGATACCACGATCACGCGCAACTTTCAAAGTTGCCTTGGTACGATCCGTCAACCTTTTATCAGTAGTCAGCAAGGTCCCGTCCAAGTCCAATGCAATCAATTTTATATCTGCCATTATAAGCCCTCCATATAAGCTATAACCGACTGGTCCTTATGGTGACCAATCACAGTCTCTGCTAATTCTAAAATTTCTGGTCGTGCATTTTCAGGAGCTACAGGATGTCCCACAACCTGCATCATATGCAAGTCATTTAGATTGTCTCCAAAAGCCATGACCTGATCCATTGTGATACCAAGTTTTTTAACTAATTCAACAATGGCCACACCCTTATCAACATAGTCCAGAACAATATCAATGGATTCAAAACCAGTTGTCATAGCCTTAACACCAGGGACATTTTCATTGACCCAAGCCTCCCCAGCTTCTAGCGTTTCTTCTGTGAAGTTGGTTGTAAATTTGAAAATGTCATCTGTAATATCTTCCAGACTCGCTACTTTTTGGATATTTTCATTATAGTGCTGGCTCACTTTTAAATAGGTCTCATCAACCGTATCTAGAACATAAGCTCCCTTTTTTCCCGTCAAGAGCAGTTTATTGATATCTACATAAGGTGAAGTTTTCAGCATTTCAAAAGTTGATAGATAAAACTCACGAGACATAGTCGCTTCATACAAGTCCTGACCTTGATATTCTACCAAACTGCCATTTTCCGCGATGAAAATAATGTCATCACGAACATCAGCAAATAATTTTTCTAGAGATAGAAATCCGCGCCCTGAAGCCACCGCAAAGTAAATCCCTTTTTCCTTGTAAGAAGCTAAAAGGGACTTGAGGCGGTCCATATCAAAACGTCCATTCTCATCTAGGAAGGTTCCGTCCATATCCGTTGCTACTAGTTTAATCATAAAATCTTTCTTACTCCGATTAGTAAATCTACCTCCTATTATACCATAGATAACTAGAAAAAGGACGAGTCTATCAGCTTTGCATCTCTTTTATCCTTCTCTACTAGCTAGTGGTGTTTCTAACTTTTAAAAAAGCTCGTAAAATTAAAATCGTGCAACTTTTTTCAGATACTTTTAAAAGATTGATTTCATTACCTCTTTCCTTTATACTGGATAAAAAGGAGAATAGTATGTCAGAAACAAATCACGAAATCGATTCAAATTTTGCAGGTCGTTTAAATATCCTGCGTGCGGGTGTTCTTGGTGCTAATGATGGGATTATTTCCATCGCTGGTGTGGTTATTGGGGTTGCCAGTGCTACGAGCAATATATGGATTATCTTTTTATCAGGATTTGCGGCTATTTTGGCCGGTGCCTTTTCGATGGCAGGTGGAGAATATGTGTCCGTTTCAACTCAAAAAGATACTGAGGAAGCAGCCGTTGCGCGTGAGCAACTCTTGCTAGACCAAGATATGGAACTAGCTAAAAAATCTCTCTATGCTGCCTATATCCAAAATGGCGAGTGTGAAACATCAGCCCAACTTCTCACCAACAAGGCCTTTCTTAAAAATCCGCTCAAGGCTTTGGTAGAGGAAAAATATGGGATTGAGTATGAAGAGTTTACCAATCCTTGGCATGCTGCTATCTCTAGCTTTATTTCTTTTTTCCTTGGTAGCTTACCACCAATGCTTTCAATTACCATTTTCCCAAGTGAATACCGCATCCCTGCTACCGTCCTTATCGTCGGTGTGGCCCTTCTTCTCACTGGTTACACTAGTGCCAAACTTGGAAAAGCACCTACCAAAACAGCTATGATTCGGAACCTTGCTATTGGTCTCTTAACTATGGGAGTTACCTTTCTGCTAGGACAACTTTTCAGCATTTAGTATATAAGAAATATCTAAATGAAATTGCACTACCTACAAAATAAAAGATTCACATCTACTTAGATATAATAAAAGAGAGAAACTTGATTCTCTCTTTTATTATATCTACAATCGTAGACAATGATTCTATAATGTGTGTTTTTCTAATAACGTTTTGATGTCTTCTAAGATTTTATAACGTTACCAGAAAAAATCATCCGCCTGAATAGTTGAAAGTTATTTACTTTATTTGCAATTATTTTAATCAATAACATCAATCATTAAAAGTGATAGTATTCTCAATAATGTCAAATCGACTCCTATTATAAGAGATAAACGCTTCAACGGAAGCTAATCTATTAATCGACCTTGCCCCTTTGAAAATTATTCTCATTTTCTAAGAGCCACTGACTATAAAGTTCTTGATATCGTTCCTCTTCGTTATCACTGTAACCTTTAAAAAGAACTTTATCAATATTTTCTTTATTAAAATATAAAATTTGTTCAGCATCAAGCCCTACTGGGTATATGCATCCTGAATAATCAAAAATTACTTTTTCTCCATCATTGTCAATGAAAGCTCCCCGATTAAGAATCATAATTTTACGGGTTCCATCTTTTAAATAAACAATACTTCCAATAGGTAACATAATCTTTTCTTCCTTTCGATATTTAAGTAATAATTTTATTTTTTTAAATAATAAATCTCAATAATATAAAAAATATAGCACTGAATTTAGGTAAAACAACATTTTATTTCAACTTTGATAAAACATCAACTATCTCATATTCCCGTTCTTCTCCAGGTGCAAAGGCAACATTTATGGTTGCTAGAGAAATGAACATTGTTAAAATCATTATCAAAAGCATGGCAACATTTTTTATATAAATAAAAGCTAAGGCAAATATAAGAGCTAAAGCAAAGAAACATACTCGTAAAAGAAGCATTTTTACGTAAAAACGCGATGAATTTACTGGTTTTATCTTAAAATAAATAGATTGTTCCAATGATCTATTAAGTAATTCCTCCAAACTTTTTTTCTTTTTAGAATATAAAAGCTGAAGCAAACTAAAAGACAATAATAAACCAATAACTACTAAAAGCAAACTAGTTACTATCGAAAAATTCACATAAAAGTTGGCAAATAAATCAATATGATTCATACGAGCCCAGGCATTCACAAAAACTGCCAATCCTGCAGCTAATGATGTTGGAAGGATAAATTTGCTCGCCTTAGAGTTTTTTTCTTCGATTTTAAAAAGTTCTTCATCTGAGATAGCATAAACTTTCTGATAAAAATACCAGTTTAAAGGCAAACAGAAATATCCGAGAAAATGTTTAGGAGATCTATCTAATAGATACTGTTTCCCCTGATAATGAAATAATAGGTATCGAAAATTCCCTTTATAATATAATTTTATTTTTTGCATTTTAATCCTTACTAATCTAAGAAAACATGAGTTTTCCCAAGCTATGAGGAGTATCTTGATATCGGCTACATCTTATTTTAGTTTTTTATCATTTATTTTATATAAGTGATGGCTTTCAGTTCCAAATGCAACATTAGAAGCCGACAAATATAGAAAGATGATTGCATTGGCCATTAAGCCAAAAAGTAAGTTACCTGAGTAGAAATAATACATTGGCATAAAAAATGCTAGCCCACCAATAACCACTATAAATCCTAGCAATTGTTTAAAGTCAATTTTTACTGGCGTAATTTTATAATATTGTAAATGCCTAAGTTCGTGCCCTATCAAGAAGGCCATCCTTCTTTTCCGAGAATAGTAAAATAATTCAACCAGAACATATGTTAAAAGAAAAGTCATTAAAAAGAGTGCCACTTTCGTAAAACTTGAAAGATTCGTTTCAAAATACTTAGTGATATCAATCTTGTTAACCCGTAACCAATTATATAAAAAGATACTCAGCCCAGCACCGAGAGAAGCTGAAACAGTGAGTTTTGTAGCACGTCCAGTTTTTTCTTTTATTTTACAGTACTCATCCGATGTAATGGGATACACATGTTGAAAGAAAAGCCAATTTATAGGTGGAAAAAGATATCCTCTCAAATGACATGGTCTTCTATCAAGTAAATAGTATTGATGATTGAATTCAAATACTAAATAACGAAAATTTCCATAAGTAAAACGAATTTTTTCCATCATTTCTCATTAGTCAAAGGGGTTAAGGGCACTTAGCCCACCTGAAATGGCATTTCCTACATCACTTACCATCTCACTGGCCCAATTTTTTGCACTTTCAACACTATTTGATATTGCCTGACCTACGTTTTTCCCTACATCATCCAAAAATGCCCCTGTAGTGTCTAAACCATCTTTAAGCCCTAAAAAGTTATTTTCATAGGCTTTATTAAACAACCAAGTAACTCCAACTCCAATAGCAAATGATGCAGTCGCTACACCAACAGCAGCCCAACCAACAGGATTACTTCCCAAAAATGCTCCTAAAGCTACTGTAGTTAGCTCCGCAGCTCCAAAACCAATCCCTGTTGACAAACCATTATGCACAACTGCCTGACCAATACTTTTATCTTTGTTAACAATATCATCATACATTCCAAGACCAAAGCCAATTCCCATTAAGGAACGGCCACCCCATTTGCCCCAGTTCGCTATATTTGTACCTTTTTGAACCAAAGCTTGACCTATACCAGTTTGTTTAACTAAAACAAATGAAGTTGAGGCTCCGTTTAAAGCAAATGTACTAGGGCCTTTAATTCCTTCTAAAATAGTAGCTAAACCACCAAAACGTTGAACCCCTATTCCAAGTTGCTCAATTATAGTTGCAAGTAAGTCAAACTGCGTGCTATTTTTATCATAATTCTCTCGAACTAACTCTAATGCACTTTTTAATTGCTGAATCAACTCAGGTGAAACTAACTCTTCTGGATGGGACCGAGCATAGGTAAGTAAAGCTTCAATGTCCTCTATTGTTAATCCCTCTCCTGATTTCAACTTTTCTTTGTCCAATCGTCTTCCCCAAGACTCGTGGACCTGTTTAACCCACATCAATTCCTCTTGAGGTGGAATTACAAATGTTTTTGTTTCTTCATTCCAAGAGCTTTTTGCTTGAGATAACCCTTGCCTTACTACTTGATAAAGACCATCTATATTTGAAAAAAGACCTGATGATGAATTATGAAATGTCAAAAGTTTTTGAAGCTTTTCCTCCAATTTTTGTTTGACTTTCTGTTGAATCTCAATATGTTCTGTTAAACTATTAATAAAAAAATAGTCTGGTTGTTCCACACGATATTCCATGTTTCGTAGTTTCTGATAGTAAACAATACTTTTATGTGCTTGCGCAATTTTTTGACGCAACTCATCTTCTCTTAAACTTACACTATCCACTTCACTAATGAATTTATCCGGAAGACTCAATGTTGCTTTTTCTATTTCCTCATTTAATAAAATGCAAGCTTTTGTTAATGGAATCAATATTTGACTACAATAAACTTTTGCAGAATCATAAGCTAAACCAGATAAATCTCCACTGTTTGATGAAAAATCATTAAGAGCCTTCTGTAAAGATTGATAGGCTTGATTTTGATTCTGTAGTGCTCTTGATGTACTACTTGCCTGATTCTTGGATTTCCATAAATACATATCAACCCCCATTTTTTTCTCTCACCTCTCTTTCTAATTGTTTCAATTGTTCTTTATCAACTTCTAATAGTTTTTGTGACTGTTTAAGTAACTCTTCCTGTTCTTGAAAATAGGTTTGAAGTTTTTGCGATGCCTGGAGATGTTGTGATTCTAAATCTTTAAAATAATAACTATCGTCAGATTTACTCATCAACTCTGCAACTTCACTAAAAAAGAATTTACTTTTTTTAGTAAGTTGATCATATTCATCTCGTACAATGTATAGATGACGTTTCTTTACTTTTAGAGATTCTTCTCTTTGTTTGAGTGATAACTCTAAATTAATGATATCACGATTAACCATTTAACGTAAACCTCGTGCTAGCATCGTCAATGCGTGACAATTGGTTTGCTACTTTCTGATCCATAGCATGAAAAGCTGAAGAAAGATTATGAATATTCGTTGACATCGCTGATAATACATTACCAATTTGACTCGCAGTAGTTTGCGCTAAATCAATTGCAGAGGAAGCTTTTACATTCCCCGCTACAGTTGTCTGATTATCTTTTTCAATTGCTATAAGATTAGCAAGACTTTCTGTAGCTTTTGCAATCGCCGTTGCTCTTTGAACAGCTAAAGATGTTACACTTTTTATTTCACTCATTATCGGGTTCCTCTAAAATATTTAACTATCATGATTATATCATAAAAATTTAAAAATATTTTAATATTCTCCAAATATGATTGAATACAACCTCAAAATTTTGAAATTGGCAATACATTGTTATTTCACTAGAAATTGCAGTTCTTTAAAAAATTAATAAAGCAATTATTAACTATATTTTTCTATAACAAACGAATCAAAGCCAAACTAAAAAGACTTAGCCCTGTACAATACAGAACTAAATCCTTTGGATAAATTAATTGTCTAACTTTTGGGGGTCAGTATATATCGAGGTATCTTTTTTACATTTGCACAATCTTGCGATAGCTTCTAGAAGTAATCATAAAAATCAAGACATAGGCGATGAGGAAGATAGCGCAGATAGACAAGGTCACAATCAACATCATATTCGTATCTATTACACCAATCACTTTTAAAATCAGACTAAGCATATGGTAGGCAAAGGCTAGATGTATGAAGGCAAAAAGCAAAGGAAGGAAGAAAACAGTTAAAACCTGTTTGTTGATGGTTTGCTTGATTTGCTTTTGATCTAAACCGACTTTCTGCAAGATAATAAAGCGCTCACGGTCTTCATAGCCTTCAGAAATTTGTTTGTAATAGATGACCAGAACGGTTCCGACCATAAAGATAATGGATAGGAAAATACCGATAAAGAAGACACCACCAAAGAGGGCACTCATTTGAGCACTAGCATCTGCTAGATTGCTACCATACACATAGCTACCTTCAGTGTTTAATTGAGCATTAAACTTTTGTAAGTATTTTTCATATTCTTCAGCGACTTTGAGTTGTTCTTCTTCACTGATATTTACATTTATACCACCGTAAAGCTGATTATAGATAGCCGAATCTGGGAATTGGTCTAAAAATGCTTGCAAATTAGGAACAACAAGGTAATTGTAATCAGTAGTAAAAATATTAAACTGATTTGGGACATGGTTCACAATAAAATCTGTATTAAATTCTTCTTTTACAGAAAATTGATGGTTATTTAGAGTTAGAGCTTTCTGTCCTTTCAGTCCATCATTCTTAGCGAAGAGGCCGACCTCATTGCCTGATAGAGAAAGCTTCTGACCAGTCATATTTTCATAGTCTTTTTGGTCAAATACCATGAAGACTGTTTTAGGTTGGACACGATTTTGTCCCCTTTCAAAAATGGTTAACTTGGTTCCTTCTTGATTTGCAATACCAAAGTTACTGTAACGAAGCACTTCTTTCTCTTTGACACTATAACCTTTGTCACTTGCAAACTGGCTCAAGAGTTTGTCCAAATCTTCTTTTTCAACATTTTGTCCAGTAATGCCAAAGTCATGCGGATTCATCACTTTTTTAAAGGATTCTGAAGCATTGAAAATGCTTGTCGCTGCAGACATGGTAACCAAGACCATTGTTGACAAAATAGCGATTGTTGCTAATCCAACTGCATTTTTCTTCATACGGAAAATCAAGTTAGAGACTGAGATAAGGTTATTTGGTTGGTAATAGTATTTCTTATTTTTCTTTAAGATTTGGAGGAAAACGGTAATTCCTGCATTAAACAATAGATAAGTACCAAAGATAACCAGTAAAACAGCTAGGAAGAAGGTTGTTAGGGCTGTGAGAGGATCTTTTACAGTAAGGGCAAGATAGTAGCCAATCCCTAAACTTATGGAACCAAGAATAGTTTGTAGAGGTAGGAAACGACCTTTTTTCTCACCACTAGCTTTTTCACGAGAAAGCTGGAGGGCATTCATACGGGCGATTCGAAGGGCATTCAGGAACATGAGGCCTAGGAAAATCAATCCAAAGACAACAAGTACTGCAATGACAACATTCATTTGGAAGGTAGCGACCAGCTCAACCTTCAATTTCATCAGTTTGAGCAAGAAAGCGAAAATTAACTTATCAAACAAGGCTCCAATACCGATACCCGCTCCAACAGTTAGAATCCCAAATACCACTAACTCCTTAAAGGTCATACTGATAAGATGACGCTTTTCCAAGCCCAACATGCCATAAATTCCTAGTTCCTTGGAACGGTTCTTCATGACAAAACTATTGGCATAGAGGACGATAATGGCTGACGCAAGGGTGACGACAAACATACCAAATCCAAGTGTAGCCTGAATGGTTGTTCCTCCACGGATTTCCGAAATCTTGGGATTGAAGGTTAGAGAGTAAAAGAGATAGGTGACGGTGACTGCCAAGAGAACAGCCAGCGCAAAAGGATAGTAGAGTTTGCGGTTTTTAATCAAGTTCGATACCGCTAACTTATTGGTTAATCGAAACATACTAATTCACCTCGCTTGCCATGACAGTCAAGGTATCAGAAATTTCTTGGAACATCTGACGTTCTGTCTTCTCTCCACGGTAGATTTGATTGTAAAGAATGCCGTCTTTGATAAAGAGCACACGCTTAGCCCTGCTAGCTGCTGCTGTTGAGTGGGTTACCATGAGAATGGTTTGGCCACGCTCATTGATTTCATCAAAGACATCAAGTAAGGCTGCAGAGGACTTGGAATCAAGGGCACCTGTTGGCTCATCCGCAAGGAGAATTTCTGGCTCTGTGATGATGGCGCGAGCTACTGCTACACGCTGTTTCTGACCACCAGAAATCTCGTAAGGGTACTTCTCTTGCAATTGGTTGATGCCTAGATTCTCAGCTGTCACCACCAATTTTTTCATCATTTCCGTAATGGGTCTTCTTGACAAGACAAGAGGAAGCAAGATATTGTCTTTAACAGACAGAGTATCTAGCAAGTTAAAGTCTTGGAAGACAAATCCTAGCTTTTCACGACGGAAGCTAGAAGCCTGTGAATTTTTAATGGTTGCGGTGTCAGTTCCATTCAAGTAAACCTGCCCACGAGTTGGTTTATCCAGCATAGCTAGAATATTGAGAAGAGTTGATTTACCAGAACCAGACTCACCCATGATGGCAACGTAGTCACCCTTTTCCACGGTAAAGTGAATATCCTTGAGGGCTTCTACTTGGTTGCCCTGAAAACGGGTTTTATAAATTTTTTGAACGTGTTTTACATCTAAAAGTGTCATGAGAATCTCCTTTCTTAATATCCCATCAAATGAAATGTCGCTTGCATCATAGCGCATCCCAGCTGAACACGCTCGATATCTTTATGGCTTGGTTTTCTAGTTTTCTTATGTAAGATTTGTTTCATGATGTTACTCCTTTGTTCTTTATGAGTCTAGTTTACATCAAAAAAAGACCGCTTGCCATAACCTAACCTTACAAAAGAGACTTTAATCTTACATTTTTGTAAGATTGGGGGAAATGTAGCCATTTCATTAAAAATATTTTACCATAAAAAGAAAGTAAGAAGAAAACCCTTGCAGATACAAGGGTTCAAAAATTTTAAAATAGATTAGTCGAATTCATAGACTAACAGTAAAATAACTGTTTCTACCTCACCAAAACCAGCCTTCATTATCGTCAATGGCCTGGACTTCTTTGCGTTTGCGTGGGCCTGTTCCGTACATTTCTGCTTCGATTTCTTCCTTGGTAGGCATGATAGAAGCTAGGATGATATAGATAATCACGCCAAGTCCAAAGTTTGCAACTGTAAAAATGGCAAACAAGAAACGAACAAGGGTAACATCAAAGTTCCACTTATCTGACAGACCTGCCAGAACTCCTGAAATCATGCGATTTCGTCTCATTTTATAAAATTTACTGTTCATGATTTTTCCTCTTTCTGCTAGGTTAGACATAGTATATCACGGGTAGGCTCGGCTTTCATCAGTCCTCAGGCTGATTTATAAGTAGCAATTTACCTCGACAAAGTCCACAGCGATAGCGTTTAGTATCAATCCTTCGCTTGCGATGATACCTTTGCTGGCAGGATTGACAACGATAGAGCTTGAGTGGTTTGGAGTGGCTATTTGTCAAGGAGGGCACAAAGCGTAATCCATCCACTGCTTTCAAAAGTTCCTTAAAATCCCGATCCTTATGTTGATAGCCCTTCCCTTGAAAATAGAGATGATAATGACAGAGTTCATGTCGGACAATTTTCCTAAAAACATCCAAACCAAGTTCCTGATAAACCTTGGGATTAAAATCCAAATGCCCATCTTTGGGGAAAAATCGCCCACCTGTCGAACGTAGACGCCTATTCCACTGGACATGATGGATAAAAGGTCTGCCGAAGTCTTCTAGTGAAACCTGCTTAACGTAATCAGTCAGTTTCATTTGGAGCTAGAAGCGACAGATTGACTTTTTCACGTTCAGTATCGATTTTCTTAACCCAAACGGTCACCAAATCTCCAACTGACACCACTTGGCTTGGGTGTTTGATAAATTTGCGACTCATATGGGAAATATGAATCAAGCCGTCCTCGTGAATACCGATATCAACGAAGGCACCGAAATCAACGACGTTACGCACCACTCCTTCTAGCTTCTGACCAACCACTAAGTCTTTGATATCTAGGACATCTTGGCGAAGCACAGGTGCATCAAAAGAGTCACGGAAATCTCGACCTGGTTTGAGAAGATCTGCAATGATATCTTTAAGAGTTTCTGGACCAAGGTCTAGCTCTTGCGCCATTTCCTTGACTGAAAGCGACTTGAGTTTGCCTTGGGCTTCTTCATTCAAGTCTGTAATGTCCAAACGTTTGAAGAGTTCCTTAACGGCAACGTAATTTTCTGGGTGAACTCCTGTATTATCAAGGATGTTGCTACTTTCAGGGATACGAAGGAAACCAGCTGCCTGTTCAAAAGCCTTAGCACCCAGACGCGGAACCTTCTTGATTTGAGCGCGCGAAGTGATTTTTCCTTCTTCCTCACGGTATTTGACAATATTTTCAGAAATGGTTTTATTGAGTCCAGCGACATGGGAAAGAAGAGCTGGGCTGGCTGTATTGACATTGACACCGACTTGGTTTACCACTGTATCGACAACAAAGTCCAGACTCTCAGATAATTTCTTCTGACTGACATCATGTTGGTATTGACCGACACCAATTGACTTAGGATCGATTTTGACCAATTCCGCAAGAGGATCTTGCAAACGACGGGCGATAGAAATGGCAGAGCGTTTTTCAACGGTCAAGTCTGGGAACTCCTGACGAGCAAGTTCACTGGCAGAATAGACCGAAGCACCACTTTCATTGACGATGACATAACTAACCTCAGGAAAATTTTTAAGAACTTCCGCCACAAAAGCTTCACTTTCACGACTGGCCGTTCCATTACCGATGGCAATAATCTCTACACCGTATTGACCAATCAAATCTGCCAAATCTTTCTTTGCTTCTTCGATTTGACGAGCTGATGCTGGTTTGACAGGATAAATGACCTGAGTTGTCAGCATTTTTCCTGTTGCATCCACGACAGCTAGCTTGGCACCTGTACGAAAGGCAGGGTCAAATCCAAGAACCACGCGCCCTTTCAGCGGAGCAACCAAGAGCAGATTGCGCAGATTGTCCGAAAAGAGTTGGATAGCCCCTTCTTCTGCTTTCTCAGTTAATTCCGTCCGAATGCGTCGCTCGATAGCAGGCAAAACTTTTTTCTTAACTGACTGTTGGACAACTTCATCTATATAGGCGTTTTTCACCTTGAAACGAGAAGCAAAGAAAGTTAGAATACGGTCCGTCGTATGTTCAAAACCGACCTTCAAGACACCTAGCTTCTCCCCACGATTGAGGGCTAAGGTACGATAACCCTGCATATTTCCAACTGTCTCTGAAAAGTCATAATAAATCTGAAAGACCTGCTTTTCATCAAGACTCTCATCTTTGACCTGCGAGGTGATTTTAGAGTGTCTCAGCACTTCCTGATAAGTTAGAGCGCGTAAATTGACATCTTCAGATAAGGCTTCGACCAAGATATCAACTGCACCAGCCAAGGCTTCCTTCCCAGTCGCAAATCCTTCACAGACGAATTTTTCAGCTTCCTTCTCTAAGTCAGTTACATTCTGCAAAATCAAGCGAGCAAGCGGAAAGAGTCCGGCTTCACGGGCAATAGTTGCCTTGGTTCGACGCTTTTCCTTGTATGGAAGATAGAGTTCTTCTACGTCTGCTAATTTTTCGGCAGCTAAGATAGCTTCTTCCAATTCCTTGGTCAACTTGCCTTGTTCTTGAATCTTAGCTAAAACAGCTTCCTTACGGTCGTTGAGATTTGTCAGACTTTTATCCAAGTCAATAATGGCCTTAATCGCCACCTCATCCAGACTACCAGTCATGTCCTTGCGATAACGCGCGATGAAGGGAATTGTCGCCCCTTCAGCTGTCAAACTTAGAACGGTATCGATTTGCTTTAACGTCACTCCCAAATCTTGGGAGATTTTTTCATATTTTTTATCCATGAATCTATTATACCACAAGCGGGAAGGCTTGCTCCAATCCTTTTCATACTCAATGAAAATCAAAAAACAAACTAGGAAGCTAGCCACAGATTGCTCAAAACACCGTTTTGAGGTAGTAGATAAGACTGACGAAGTCAGTTACCTATACCTATGATATCTACGGCAAGGCGAAGCTGACGTGGTTTGAAGAGATTTTCGAAGAATATCAACTATCGAAAACAAATTAAAAACCGCCCTTTTCCTCAAAATAATAGTATAATAGAGGTAGAATTTAGAATCGAGGTACACCTATGGCTGTAAAATTTACAAAACGAGACGACTTAGACAAGATGTTTGAAGAGTTTGCGAAACTCCCTGATTTGAAACAAGTTACTTTCCCCGATGACAAAGAGAAAAAAGCCAAAGCAGAAAAGAAAAACTAGATGACTGCTTTCCAACAACTCCCATCGAGTGTGCTTCAGACTGGGGCTATTTTTCTCTCTATAATCATTGAAGCCCTACCCTTCGTTCTGATAGGAAGTATTGTTTCAGGACTAATTGAGGTCTATATCACACCTGACAAGGTTTATCATTTTCTCCCTCGAAATCGTTGGGGGAGAATCTTTTTTGGCACCTTCGTGGGGATACTTTTTCCCTCTTGTGAATGTGGAATCGTCCCCATTATCAATCGTTTCCTGGAAAAAAAGGTTCCCAGTTACACGGCCGTTCCCTTTCTTGTGACAGCACCTGTTATCAATCCTATTGTTCTCTTTGCGACCTATTCTGCCTTTGGCAACTCCTTCCATATCGCTCTGTTACGAGCTCTGGGCTCCATTCTTGTAGCTGTGATACTTGGGATTTTTCTTGGATTTTTCTGGCAAGAACCGATTCAAAAAGAAAATCGTTTGGCTTGTCATGAGCACAATTTTTCTCACTTGAGTCCTGCAAAAAAAGTTTTTCAAGTCTTTGTGCAAGCAATTGATGAGTTTTTTGATATGGGACGCTATTTGGTATTTGGCTGTCTTTTTGCCTCTATGATACAGGTCTATGTTCCGACTCGTATTCTGACTTCTATCAGCGCAACCCCTCTTTTTGCCATCTTGCTCTTGATGCTTTTGGCCTTTCTTCTCTCTCTCTGCAGTGAGGCGGATGCCTTTATCGGTGCTTCTCTTCTCTCAAGTTTCGGCTTGGCACCAGTTCTGGCCTTTCTCGTGATTGGCCCAATGCTGGATATCAAAAATATTCTCATGATGAAAAATTACTTGAAAGCACGATTTATCAGTCACTTCATAACGATTGTGACTCTTGTCGTCTTAGTGTATTCTCTCTTGATTGGAGTCATCCTATGATTCGATTTTTAGTTTTAACTGGCTATTTTGAACTGACCATTTATCTCCATCTGTCGGGCAAATTAAACCAGTACATCAACATGCACTATTCCTATCTGGCCTATATTTCCATGGTACTTTCCTTTATTTTGGCAATTGTTCAACTGTATATTTGGATGAAGCAAGTCAAAACCCATAGTCATCTGAATAGCCGATTAGCTAAAGGAACTAGTATTGCTCTTCTGGCTATTCCAATTGTCGTTGGCTTAACTTTTCCAACTGTTAGCTTGGATTCTCAGACCGTTTCAGCTAAAGGCTATCATTTCCCCCTATCGGAAGGAACGGATCAAGCCATTCAGACGAGTGAAGGGACGACAAGCCAATATTTGAAACCAGATACCAGTTCTTACTTTTCAAAATCAGCCTATGAAAAGGAGATGCGAACGGCGGCGGATAAATACTTGTCCCAAGATAGTATTCAGATCACCAACGAAAACTATATGGAGGTCATGGAGGCTATCTACGACTATCCAGATGAATTTGAGGGCAAGACAGTCCAGTTCACAGGCTTTGTCTATAATGACCCCAGTCATGCTAATAGTCAATTTTTGTTCCGCTTCGGTATTATTCACTGTATCGCGGATTCAGGTGTCTATGGATTGCTGACCAAGGGAAATACCCGTCAGTATGAGAATAACACCTGGATAACAGCCAAAGGAAAACTAGTCAATCACTATCATAAAGAACTCAAACAAAACCTCCCAACCTTGGAAATTGACAGCTTTACCAAAGTTGATAAACCAGAAAATCCCTATGTTTATCGAGTGTTTTAAAAAAGTAGCCTAGAAAGGGCTACTTTTTCTATTCAGAAATAAGAATCTAAAGTATGGATAATTTTATATAAAACTCCGATTTCCTACTCAGCATCCTTCCAATTCCGAGCAATTTCTTCATCTTTCTGGAGTTGGTCTACCAGTTCTTCAACAGAGTCAAATTTGACCATTTCACGGACACGGTCTAGCCAGTAGACAATAACTGTTTCACCGTAAATATCATCTGAAAAATCAAAAATATTGACTTCAAAACGTGGCTCTTCTCCATCGAAAGTAACATTTTTCCCAACACTCGCCATTCCACGATATCTTTTACGCTGCACTTCGATATCAACTACGTAAACACCATCTGCTGGCATATAGGTTCGATCTCGTAAAACTAAGTTTGCTGTTGGGTAACCGATAGTCCGTCCACGAGCATTGCCATGAACAACCATTCCGCGTGACGGTAAAGGAGTGCCAAGTAAATGACCAGCTTCCCTGACATCTCCGTCAAGAATAGCTTGACGAATACGAGTAGAACTAATTTTCCCCTTTTCATCCTCAACAGGTGGAACAATGATGATTTCTCCATCAAAATAATCCTTCAAATCATCTGCAGTTTTCTTATCAGAACCAAACGTGTAATCAAATCCCGCTACAATAATCGCTGGTTTTAATGCTCTAACATAGGTATCAAAGAACTCTTGCCCCGTTAAACTAGCAAATTTACTACTAAAGTCAAGTAAGAAAAGAGCCTCTACTCCATGCCATTTCATCTTATGTTCCCGTTCTTCATGGCTGACAATATGAAGCATTAATTCTGGCTTATAAGGCTGTAATGCGAGCTTAGGGGACTCTGTAAAGGTCATCACGACAACTGGAAGATAATCTTTCATCGAAGCCTTACTAGCTACTTCAAAAAGCTTCTGATGTCCCTTATGAATACCGTCAAAATAGCCTAATACAAGAACTGTTTTATCCGGTACTGCGATGTCTTTTTCATTTTTTATAGGTACTGTTGTAATCATGAAACTATTATATCATAGAGAAAGCCTTTTCGCTAAAAGGAAATCCCAAATGTCGTTTTTTGCCCCTGAACTGATCTTAAAAAATCATTCAAGATGTTATTTAAAAAATAGCATCCCCTAAGAGATGCTATCATATGGTAACTAGTCTACTGTTTCTTCCAAATCTTTTAACTTCACCGAAACAATTTTTGAGACACCTGATTCTTGCATGGTCACTCCATAGATGGAATCAGCCGCTGCCATGGTTCCTTTACGGTGGGTTACGACGATAAACTGGCTGTCCTTGTCAAAGCGGTTGAGGTAATCCCCAAAACGTTTGACATTGGCTTCGTCAAGCGCAGCCTCTACCTCATCCAAGATGACAAACGGAATGGTCTTTACACGAATAATAGAGAAAAGCAAAGCAAGAGCTGATAAGGCTTTTTCACCACCACTCATAAGGTTTAGAGACTGGATTTTCTTACCTGGAGGTTGAACAGAAATCTCAACCCCAGCTGTCAGCAAGTCTCCCTCAGTCAAAATGAGGTCCGCCTGACCTCCACCAAACATCTGCTTGAATGTCACTTTAAAGGACTCACGAATAGCTTCAAAGGTTGATTTAAAGCGTTCCTTAACCTCATCATTCATCTCAGTAATAGTCTCAAGGAGCAGGTTTTTCGCCGACAAAATGTCATCTCTCTGGCTATTCAAGAAATCCAGACGGCTGTGAACTTCTTCGTACTGTTCAATAGCATCCAAATTGACAGGACCCAGTGAGCGAATAGCCTTCTCTAAATCCTGCACCTCTTGCTCTGCCAGATTGAGGTTTTCCAATTCATGTGCCTTTTCTAGTGCTTCAGTATAGCTAATCTGATACTGGTCTGTTAATTGACTTTGTAAATGGCGTAAGCGCTCGCTGACCTTTTCTTTCTTAGCTTCAGCACGTGTTTGCTTGCGAATCCACTCTTCATTCTGCTGGCGGGCCTGATCCAAATGACTAGCAATATCATCCAATTGACCTTCAATATCATCCAACTCAAACTGCTTGCGAATCAAACCTTGTTGGAGATTTGTTTTCTGATTTTTGGCTTCTTCGGCCTGTTGACTGAGCAATTCTGTATCAACCTTCTCCAGATTATCAACCTTTTCTTGAAGAAGGCGCTGGATTTCCTCTTGCTCGATATTCAGATTATCCAATTCCTTGCCTAAACGTTCAATATCAGCAACTTCATAACGTTTTTGTCCTTGCAGTTCTGTCTTAAGTAAGCGAGCTTGCGCTAGCTCTTCCTGCAAGTTTTGATAGCGTTCTTGGATGGCATTTTTGTTGGACTTAATCTCTTCAATCTCAGCTTCCAGATTTTGCTTTTCATTGGCAATGGTAGCAAGGCGCTCTTGGCATTTTTCCTTATCTGCTTGCCAATCTCCCTCAGTAAGACGATTTAATTCCTCTTCTTGGAGTTTCCAAAGAGTTTCTAGCTCTTCAACTTGCTGACTAGTTTGCTGATAAGCGAGGGACAAACCTTGCTCCTGAATACGAGCCTGCTCTCCTTGAGATTTGATAGCTTCTAAACTTTCTGTCAATCTAGCCATCTCATCTTGCAAGGTCTTCAAAGTCGCCTCTTCTGAACGAAGACTTGCTTCTTCTTCAGCAATTTCTTTTTGCAATTGCTCCAGTTCTGGCTTGATAAAAATGCTGTTATTCTGGCGATTGGCACCACCTGCATAAGAACCACCTGTGCGCAACTCTGTACCGTCCAAAGTCACCATACGAACCTGATAACGAACCTGGCGAGCTGCTATACGCGCGTGTTCTACAGTATCAAAAATTGCTGTCGTAGCTAACAAATTCTTAAAAATAGCTTCCAGTCTAGTATCGAAAGTAACCAGCTCATCTGCCATACCCAGAAATCCTGGACTTGCTGCGATAGCATCTTGATTCTGACTAGAAATCGTACGCGCCTTGATAGTTGTCAACGGAAGGAAGGTTGCACGACCAGCTCTGTTTCGTTTGAGAAAATCAATAGCCTTGGTTGCCGACTCTTCATCTTCTACGATGATATGCTGGCTACTTGCCCCTAAGGCAATCTCTAGGGCAGTTTGATAATGCACATCAAAGGTCAGGTGCTCACTGACTGCCCCAATAATCCCACCAAGTCGGGCTTTTTCTTGGAGAACACTCTTAACACCTGCATAAAAGTTACTATGATTTCTCAGAATATTTTCCAAACTCTGAGCTCTGGCCTGCTTGTTTTTGAGATTGTCCAGACGGTCAAATAGTTGACTTTGTTGAACTTGATAGGAAGTTTTCTGCTCCTCTTGCTCCTTGGCAATAGCTTGGTAGTCGGCCAATAATTTCTGAACCTGCTCCTTGGCAGTTTCAAGTTCTTCTTTTTGCTGACTAGCCTTCTCCTTAGCTGTAGCCAGCTGTTCTTTCATCTTTTCTAATTGATCTGCTTGTTTTTGAGAAAGCTGACGACTATTTTCCAACTCGTTTTCGATACGGGTCAACTGGTTTGAGACATCGGCTTCTTCCTGTAAAAGCGCCACAAAGCGTTCACGTAAGAGTTCAATCATCTGATCAGGATCATCTGAAAAAGCTAGCAATTCAGCTTCTAAACGATTGAGTTTTCCATGATTTTCAGCGAAACTTTCTTCTAATAGAGCCAGA
The DNA here is from genome assembly GCF_019218685.1 of Streptococcus vulneris. Lineage (NCBI taxonomy): Bacteria > Bacillati > Bacillota > Bacilli > Lactobacillales > Streptococcaceae > Streptococcus > Streptococcus vulneris. The sequence goes on from NZ_JAHUZC010000001.1 coordinate 147,565, forward strand.
TTAGCTTCTTTTACAGACCTCTCTTGACTGAGGGCAATTCTCTTTTCTTCTAAAGAATCCAAGCGTACCTGTGCTTCTTGTTGATTCAGAGCTATTTGCTCAGATTCCAGTTTAGATAGGGCTAATTTTCTCTCTAAATCACTAATCAGACTAGTCAAGTCCATCAAACTGCCCTGATCTTTGGCCATTTCAGCCTGTAAATCTTGGCGTTGCTTTTTAAGAGTTTGATTTTCTTCCTCTAATTTTTCCCGTTTTTGGTAGTAGCTCGTCAAGAGTTCCTGAACCTGTGCTAACTCTTCTTCTGTTGACTCTAGTTCAGCCTTATTTTCCTTGATTTGAGCAACCAAAACATCTAAATAAATGGCCTTACGTTGACCATCCAAGTCTAGAAACTTACGGGCATTCTCAGCTTGTTTCTCAAGAGGCTTGATTTGATTATCCAACTCGTAGATAATGTCCTCTAAGCGGTCTAGATTATCCTGAGTTTGCTGCAGTTTACTCTCAGTTTCTTTTCTGCGAGTCTTGTATTTTAAAACTCCTGCAGCTTCTTCGAAAATAGCACGACGTTCCTCAGGTTTGGAGTTGAAAATCTCCTCAACCTTGCCTTGGGAAATGATAGAAAAGGAATCTCGTCCCAAACCTGTATCCAAGAAAAGGTCATGGATATCACGCAGACGGACTTTCTTGCCATCAATCTTGTATTCGCTATCTCCACTACGATAGATATGGCGTTCTACCCTGATTTCTTGACCTGCATCCTTGATAAATCCGTCATGATTATCCAAAGTCACAACCACAGAAGCATAATTGAGCGGTTTGCGACTCTCTGTTCCAGCAAAGATGACATCTGGCATCTTGCCCCCACGGAGACTCTTAACACTGGACTCCCCCAAGGCCCAACGCAGACTTTCTGTAATATTCGACTTTCCAGATCCATTGGGTCCAACAACTGCCGTCACACCTTGGTCAAAGACGACCTTGGTCTTGTCAGCAAAAGACTTGAATCCCTGAATTTCGATTTCCTTTAAATACATGAATCCAGCCCTTTCTCAACGGCATTTTTGGCAGCTTCCTGCTCTGCTAGTTTCTTAGAACGACCTTGACCTTGACCAATGCTCTTACCTTCGACAAGAACTTCTACATCAAAGACCTTATCGTGGGCAGGACCCGTTTCAGAAATCACCTGATAACGAATAGCCACATCGCCATTGACCTGAAGTAACTCTTGGAGATGGGTTTTGTAGTCTGTAATCATCTCAAATTCGCCTGCTTCAACCTTAGGAATCATGACTTGATAGATAAATTCCTTGACCTTGGCCACATCCTTGTCCAAAAGAAGGGCACCAAGAAAGGCTTCAAAGGCATCACCAAGAATGGTATCACGATTGCGTCCACCAGACTTTTCTTCCCCTTTACCAAGTTTGATAAACTGATCAAACTGGCAATCACGCGCAAAACCAGCCAAACTTTCCTCGCGGACAATCATGGCACGGAGTTTAGACAAGTCACCCTCAGGCTTTTTAGGATATTTTTTATACAGATATTCTGAAATCAATAACTGTAGAACAGCGTCTCCTAAAAATTCCAAGCGTTCATTGTGTGAAATTTTTAAGAGGCGGTGCTCATTGGCATAACTCGTATGAGTAAAGGCAGTTTCCAGTAAGTTTTTGTCTGCAAATTCGATTGCAAAATGGTTCTTTAGTACAGTTTGTAATTCTTTCATACCAACCTCTTTCTAACTGATAACAGTCCTTTTTATTATATCAAAAAAAGCCCCCTGAGTCACTTTAAAACGGGACTGGAAAGCATTTGGGCATTCTATAGAATATGATTTTCAGTTTTAGGGAAAAATTTGAGGCAGGATAAAGAAAAAAGCCCTACTAAAGGCTTTTTAGGATGTTTACATCCACCCTGAGGGAATCGAACCCCCATCTCAAGAACCGGAATCTTACGTGATATCCATTACACTAAGGGTGGAAACTTGTTTTATTATAACAGAAATTTGCTCTAATAACAAGTTTTTTTCTAGTGAGATAGCCCGTCTTAGTGGGAAGCATCCCCATTCCAGATAGAGTTTTTCACGATAACATAATCAACGTGTTTAAGGTCAGCAACCTCACGTCCACCTGCATAAGAAATAGCACTTTGAAGGTCTTGTTCCATCTCAGTTAAAGTGTCTTGCAGATGACCTTTAGCAGGAAGCAAGATACGTTTGCCTTCCACATTTTTGTAAGCACCTTTTTGATATTGTGAAGCTGAACCATAGTACTCTTTGAACTGTTCACCATCAACTTCAATCGTTTTCCCTGGACTTTCGATGTGTCCTGCAAAGAGGGAACCAATCATGACCATGCTGGCACCGAAGCGGATAGACTTGGCAATATCGCCATGAGTACGAATTCCTCCATCAGCAATAATCGGTTTACGTGCAGCCTTAGCACACCAGCGGAGAGCAGCCAACTGCCAACCACCTGTACCAAAACCTGTCTTGACCTTTGTGATACAAACCTTACCAGGACCGATACCAACCTTAGTAGCATCTGCACCAGCATTTTCCAATTCACGCACAGCTTCTGGTGTTCCCACATTTCCAGCAATGACAAAGGTATCTGGCAATACTTTCTTGATGTGTTTTATCATAGAAATCACGCTATCCGCATGACCATGGGCAATATCAATAGTGATGTACTCAGGAGCATCAGCCTTGAGCTGGCTAACGAAATCATACTCGTAGTCCTTAACACCAACAGATATAGAAGCAATGAGCCCTTGCTCGTGCATGCGTTTAATAAAAGGAATGCGTCCTGCCTCATCAAAACGATGCATAATGTAGAAGTAACCACCTTTAGCCAGTTGCTCTGCTACATTTTCATCCAAAATCGTCTGCATATTAGCTGGCACAACAGGTAGTTTAAAGGTGTGATTTCCTAGAGTGACACTTGTATCTGCTTCTGCACGGCTTTTAATCACACATTTATTTGGGATCAATTGAATATCTTCGTAATCAAAAATTGGAAATTCATTTAACATATCGATGTCTCGTTTCTTTTGTAATGACCTACCTATGCTTGCGCATCTCTACGTCTTTTCCGACGTTTCCTTAATTAATTATAAATCAAAGTAAGGTTTTTGTCAAATTATTTTATAAATTAAAATATATAGTTCGGAATTTACTTGTATAAATAAAAGAAAGAGGAGAGATTATTTTCTCCCCACTTCTTTAGTAATATTACTTTTAAATATTTCTTCGGAGTTTTCCAGCATTTCACAAAATTCACTATAGGATGAAGACTTCTGAGGAATTTGGATAGACCATTTCTTCAACAAAGCTCCATAACCTGCTAGCTTTCCTATCTCATTATCAACAACCTTGTCCCTACTCGGAAAAACAAGACCAGCCTTCTCAGCTTTCAAAATATAAGAATAGGAAATCAGCTGGAATAAGTCCTCACGGTTGATTCCTTTTTCAGTCAATTCCAGTTTTTTATACTTAGCATCTAATACTATTTTAAGCTCTTCTTGATAAAAATCTGGATATACTTTTCTTTCACGATTAGAAAATACTGAAATACCGTCCGTCTTATCCTTATTTCTAGGATGTATGAAATCTTTTGGCAACAAGGTATGAACATATTCTTCCCAAAGCCAAGCAACATCAAAGAGAATGCCATGAATTTTTTGCTCTTGATATCCAAAACCGTGCTTTTCTCTGTTTAATATCATCAGACAAAGTTCTTGTAACTTTCTGTACTCGTGAAAGTATGCATGACGTATAGGTTTAGATTGATTTCCCCGAATAATCTTAACACGATCAGCTAGTTTATAAGAAGGAGTTACCCGCACGATTTCTGCTACATTTTCACGACTAGCCAAGAGATTATCAAGAACCCCTTGACCAATGCTTTTCTGGTTCTTAATGTATTCAATAGTGTGACGGACCAACTGCATGAGGGGATTATCATAGGTGAACTCTCTCGTTGTGTAGGCAATATTTCCCGTGAAAGGAAGGTTTTTCTTGAGATGGTTTCTTACATCAATCACTCCCTTAACATGAGTGTCATTATGAGAAAATCTCTGGTATTCCTTATAAAGACCTTTTCGAATTGCAGCTTGTAGATACTTAGGGAAGAGATACATCAAAAGTTGATAAAGCCTCTCTTCAAGAGACAAAGCAACATCTAAACTAGTGAGATTGATATGAAGAACCTTGTGTAAGAGATAATGCAAAAAATGGTCATTACTCTCATCAGAAAAGCGAGAGGCAATTGTTAATCTTTCCTGACCACACCCCAGAAAACCAACCACATTTCCAGTCTTGATTTTCTGATTAACTGTTTCAAAGATTTTTTGGTCCTTCTCTAAGTCAGGAGAATTTTTCAAATCATTTGGAAAAATAAAGATATTGTCCTCTTTAGAAAGGTTATCTAGTGTTCTATCAAGAAGTGCTTGACTTAGTTTGGGATATTCTGCGACAAAGCCTTCCTTAGCAATTCTATGCTGATTATCAGTTATCCGCATCATCGTCTTCATCGCCTTCATGGTCATCAGCTACTGCCTGATCTTTTTGCTCATTCTTTGTCAGATCAAATGCTTTTTTCAATGTACCCAGAGTTTCAGCCTCTTCATAAGAACCTCGTAAGTAATCTTCCAAAAGCGGTTTGAGGTAATCAGACCAAAGTAATTCATAATCATAATCCAACTCTTTTAAATTACGGAAATAACTTGGTCCGATATGATAATGACTGTTTAACTCCTGAACGTTTTCAATAGCAGCGTTCAAGTTTCTTAAACGTTTTTTCGCTTCTTCCTCATGTCCATCTAGTTCGTTATCTAGAATGTATAACTGGCTTTCAGCAGTAACTTCAACAAAACGGAAACGACGGCGCATAGCAAAATCAAAGGTGTCCACTGAACGGTCAATATCATTCATAGTTCCGATAATATAGACATTTTCAGGGATATAAAATTTCTCATTAGTCTCATGTAAATTAGCATACTGAGTAGAAACACATCCCTTTTCACCACGATAGCCAGGGTCAATAGAGAAAAAGAGTTCACCAAAAATCTTAGAAATCTCACCACGATTAATCTCATCGATAATGAAAACGAATTTCTTGTCTGTTTCAACCTCTTCTGGAGAAATATAGTCTTTCAAAGCAAATCTTTTCTTTAAAGTTTCAAGGACTTTTTTTCCTTGGTTATGATAATAGGGCTGTTTCAGATAGTTTTCATCTTTATATAGTTCATAAACATAAGATTTTGTTAAGACAGTTCCTTGGGATTTAGTTTCATAATTGATATTAAAATTATTTCGACTATTTACTGTTAGATAGGAAAATTCTGTCAAATATTCTTTTTCATCTCTGTTATTTACATACTCAAGATAAAGATCCCAAGCTTCATCAAAATTATCTTGACCTCCAATCTTCTTAGAATCTATAGCATTCTGACAAAACTTCTTAAAAATACCATCTTGTAATTTAAACTCGATAGCTCCATCCCCATTGGATACTGGGCGCAAACCCTCGACAAAATCCGTGTAGTCATACGAAGGATGAAACTGAACAAAGCCGATTTGATCTTCGTTGCCATCCGTTAATTCTTTAGCAATTTCTTTAGCAAGATAAGTTTTTCCCGTGCCAGGAGCACCGCGGAGGATGAGGTTTTTGGATTTTCTTAATTTATCTAAATAATCGTTAATATTTTTATTCATAACAACCTTCTCTATATTTTTTCTGTATGTACCATTTAGAATAGATTTATACAAATTGATACGTTCTGAATTTCTATCCCAGTTGATGGTTTGTCTTGCACCTTTTTTACCTTGGTATTCCCATCCACCATCTACTTTCAACCAATTAACACCAATACAATGTTTAAACTCTGTTTTTGTTTCATCAAAGTAATATGTTTTCACACATTGTCCAATACCCAAAATTTTGTTAAATCCTGAGGTAGCTATTATATAATCATTTATTTTTATGTCATGTGCAAACTTCCAAATAAATAAATTTCTCTGCTTTCCTTGCTTCAATTCTTCAGGATTATTGTAATCTAAAATATTAGATAAATTAGAATCAAAATCTATACAAGCTATATTTTCTTCTTTAAATAAAGACCAAACTTTTCCACCTCCTCCTGCAACTATCATCCAATAATTTAATTTTTCTTCCATTTTGTAGCTCCATTTTCATATTATAGGCTAGTTAGTATTTAATATTTCAAAGCTCTATTTCACATATAGAATATCACATCTATATAAAAAAGAAAAGAAATTCTAAAGAAAAGTCCAGTGTTAGGAGCTTTAATGTCTCTTAACGCTAGACTTCTTCTACATTCTAATAATACTCTCCCTGACGGTAGTCCCATGAGTTAAAGGTGTCTGACAGGTGCATCATAATCTTATCAATGTCAAGCCCTTTGCGAATCACAACTGGAGCTGGTGAAGTTGAACGTGCTCCTCCTTGTTCTGGGATGAGTTTGCCGTCTTTATCGACCATAGAGACCATCACACCTTGCTCATAGCGTGTTTCAATCGTTTTGTCAGGCTGGATAGATGCCACATAGTCGTCTGCTTCAATGACAAGGTCTACAGCTCCTTCGATACGTTCTCCGATACCTTCTACCTTACCACGGTTTCCTTTTCCAGATGGGTTTGCAGATGAAGCGTAAACCATTTTGCCTTCTTCCCAAAGTTTGGCAGCTAATTGTTCACCAGCTTTCCCAAACTTGATAACGAAACAGCTAGTACCACGAACATCAGTCATCAGTTCTTCACGGCCATCCCCGTATGCTTTCAATTTTTCAAAGGCTTCTGGTTTCCAAGGAAGAATACAACCAAGAAGAATGTCTTCATCCCAATGTTTTTGGTAAAAGGCTTCAATTTCTGGGTTGAGTTGTGCTAAAGCGCGAAGCTCATCCATGCTACCGCAGAGAACAACACCTGGTTTGTTACGGTTACGCTCTTTAGCTGCGAACTTGCGCTCAAGTCCTGCCTTGTCGCTAGTCATAATAATGTAACCAACTTTTGTAGGGCAAACGATACATCCGCCCTCACCTTTTAAAATGTCATAGCCTTCTTGTGAAAGTGTTCCGTTCCATTGAATGTGTTTTGTCATAGTTCTATTTCCTTTTCTATTTTTCTTCTAATCCTGCCAGTAGGCTGGTCGTTGTTTTTCATAAGCAGCAATCAAATCTTCATACTGCAAGGTAATACCGATATCATCCAAACCATTTAAGAGCTTGTGTTTCCACTCACTATCGATTTCAAAAGTGAATTCTCCAACTGGTGAGATGATTTTTTGTTGTTCCAAGTCCACAGTTATCTGGTCAGTTGGTTTCAAGTGGGCTAGTTTCTCTCGAACCTCTCTGGGCTGAACAATGGGCAACATACCATTATTAAGTTCATTATTGTAATGAATATCACCGAAAGATCCTGCAATCACAACCTTAAAACCATAGTCCGCTAGAGCCCAAGCTGCGTGTTCCCTCGAAGACCCTGCCCCAAAGTTATCCCCTGAGATGAGGATAGTTGCTTTACGGTATTCAGGTCTGTTAAAGACAAAGTCTGGATCCTCAGTGTACTTGTCATCCAAATAACGCCAAGCATACATGAGGTACTTACCAAAGCCTTTTTTATCAATTAACTTGAGAAACTGCTTGGGTAGGATTTGGTCGGTGTCGATGTTATCATTCATGAGAGGAACGGTCGTTCCCGTATAAACTGTAAATTTCTCCATATCCTCTCCTTACTGGGCTTCTGGCATTTGTCGAACATCTACAAAGCGTCCTGCAATAGCTGCTGCTGCTGCCATGGCTGGACTGCAGAGGTGGGTCTTAGCACCAAATCCCTGTCTGTCTTCAAAGTTGCGGTTGCTTGTTGAGGCGCAGTGGACACCATCAGGAACCTTGTCCGGATTCATTCCTAGGCACATAGAGCAACCTGGGTCTCTCCATTCAAAGCCAGCATCTAAGAAAACTTTATCCAAGCCTAATTTCTCCGCAGCTCGTTTGACAGGACGAGAGCCTGGAACCACGATTGCTGTTAGATTAGGGGCTATTTTCTTTCCTTTGACAAATCGCGCAGCCAGTTGCAAGTCGCTGAGACGAGCATTTGTACAAGAGCCGATAAAGATATATCCTAGTTCAATATCCGCTGGCTTTTGACCTGGTTCCAAATCCATATAATTGTAGGCTCGTTCATCATTCATATCCTTAATTTCTGGGAATCTACTGTCAAAGTCAACCCCCATAGCAGGGTTGGTTCCCCAGGTCACCATGGGAGCCAATCCTGAGACATCCATCTGGATAACCTTATCATAAACGGCATCCTCATCACTGACAATTGTTTTCCAATCAGCCACAGCCTCTTCAAAGTCCTCTGGAACACATTCTCGTCCCTTGAGATAGTCATAAGTCGTCTGATCTGGGTTCATGATTCCCATCTTGGATCCAAACTCGATGGACATATTGCAAATGGTCATGCGCTCTTCCATGCTCAGTGCATCAATTGCCTGTCCACGATATTCCACCACATAGCCAACACCACAGGCAACACCGTACTTAGCAATCAAGGATAAAATGAAATCCTTGGAATAAACTCCTTTTTGAGGAACTCCAGTGAATTCAACCAACATTTTCTTAGGTTTAACCTGCCAGAGGGTCTGGGTAGCGAAGACATGCTCGACCTCACTAGTCCCAATCCCAAAGGCGATGGCTCCAAAAGCTCCATGGGTTGCCGTATGGCTGTCTCCACAGACAATGAATTTTCCTGGTTGGGTTCGTCCTGTCTCTGGACCCACCATGTGCACAATTCCCTGTTTTTCAGAACCGTGGGCCGCATGTTCAATCCCAAATTCCGCAACATTTTCAGCCAGCTTATCAATTTGAGCCTTAGAAATCACATCTCGAATATCGTAGATATTAACCGTCGGGACATTGTGGTCAAAGGTTCCAAATGTCAAGTCTGGTCGTCTCAATCTACGACCTGCGTCTCGTAATCCTTGAAAAGCCTGAGGACTGGTCACCTCGTGGATATAGTGCTGGTCCACATACATGAGTTGGGGCTGCCCCTCTTCTCCTGTGATGACATGGCGGTCCCATAATTTATCAAAAATCGATTTTCCTGCCATCCATTACCTCCAAATAACATATAAGGCTACTAGTGTAGTCACCATCCCAAGAAACCAAACTGTTTTAAAGTACCATTTTCTAGTCTTGTGGTGAAAAATGATTCCTGCTAACCAGGCACCAAAACCACCACAAGCAAAGGCTAAAATGAGTAAGATTTTCTCTGGGATGCGCCAAGCTCTTCTCCTTGCCTTGGATTTGTCAATACCATAAATCAAGAAAACCATGACATTCCAAATCAAAAGGACTAGAGTAATTTTTTCGTCTAACTTCATAACCTTGCAATAATAGCTTCCGTCATTTCCTTGGTCGAAGCCTGTCCTCCTATATCTCTCGTTAAAATTCCAGCTGCCAAACTTGCCTCAACAGCACGCTCGATACGCACTGCATCCTCATAACGTCCAAAACTATCTCTCAACATCATGGCCACTGATAAAATCATGGAGATAGGATTGGCAATTCCTTGACCAGCAATATCAGGTGCTGAACCGTGAATAGGTTCATAGAGACTTGGTCCATTTTCAGAATGACTGGCTGATGGCATAACTCCAAGCGTGCCAGATAGAACGCTTGATTCATCAGAGAGAATATCTCCGAAAAGATTCTCCGTCACGATGACATCAAACTTAGCAGGATTGGTAATCATAAGCATAGCAGCTGAGTCGACTAGCTGGTGCTCCAAGGTTACATCTGGGAAATCCTGCGCGACTTCCTCAGCTACTTTCCGCCAGAGTTTTGAGGTCGCTAGAACATTTTGTTTATCGATGCTGGTAACGATTTTTCTCCGACTTCTTGCAATCTCAAAAGATTTGCGAATAATCCGCTCCACTTCCTCGTAGCTATAGTCGTTGATATCATGCGCTTTTCTTTCTTCAAGAATATGATCTCCAAAGTAAATCCCGCCTGTCAACTCACGCACCACAACAAAGTCTACATCAGCAATTCGTTCTGGTTTGAGTGGTGATAAATGCTTGAGACTGTCAAAGATTTTTACAGGGCGAATATTAGCGTAAAGATTGAGTTCCTTACGGAGAGCTAGCAAGCCTTGTTCAGGCCGAACCGCTGCTCCATCATACTGAGGACTACCGATAGCCGCTAGGAGAATGGCATCTGCTTCACGACATACCTTGAGAGTTTCATCAGGTAAGGGATGCCCTGCAGCATCGATACCTGCACCTCCAAAAGGTCGTCTATCAATCTCATAGTCAAAACCTGTTTTTTCAGCTAGGGCTTCCAGGACTTCTAAACCAGCCTCCATGATTTCTGGGCCAATTCCGTCCCCTGCTAGAGCTACTATTTTCTTTGTCATAGCCTTCTCCTTTACACACTAGGCATGTCACGATAGGAAACACTGCGTCCCATCTCACCAGCATTCTCTTTTTGAACAAAGGTATTGGCATTGATGTAGGCAATAGCCGAAGCTTTCAACACATCGAAATCAAGACCTGCTGCATTAAAGATAGTTTCTGTATCTCTGTTTTCAACAGTGACCAAGACCCGAGCTTGGGCATCAATTCCATCTGTCACAGCGTCAATAGTATAGGACACCAAGCGGACGGATTGATTAAAGAACTTATCGATAGCGTTAAAGATTGCTTCAACAGAACCTTGTCCTGTCGCATTGAACTCAACTTTCTCGTCATCCATATTGGCTAGGCTAACGAGTGCTTCAATGTCATTATCTGCATGAGTTTGAAGTTGTAAATCATCAAAGTGGAAACCTTCTGGATTTTCAACCATGGTTCCAGCTACCAGAGCACGAATATCTGCATCTGTGATTTCTTGCTTTTTATCAGCCAGCGCCTTGAACTTAGCAAAAAGTGGTTTGATGTCCTCTTCTGTAAAATCTAGTGCTAATTCTCTTAGTTTCTCGACAAAGGCATGGCGACCAGATAATTTTCCAAGTGGGAGGCTATTACTCTTGACACCGACCAATTCAGGAGTGATGATCTCATAAGTAAGAGGATTTTTAAGGACTCCGTCTTGGTGAATACCAGATTCGTGAGAAAAGGCATTGCCACCGACCACAGCCTTGTTTTTAGGAACTGGGATACCTGAGAAGCGAGAAACCATTTCTGACGTATTGATTGTCTCATTTAGGACAATACTGGTTTCTGCTTGATAGTAATCTTGGCGAATATTGAGCGCCACTGCTATTTCTTCTAAAGCAGCATTTCCAGCTCGCTCACCAATACCGTTGATAGTTCCTTCGACACGTCCTGCCCCATTCTTGACAGCAGCAAGGCTATTAGCCACTGCCATTCCAAGGTCATCGTGGCAGTGAGGCGAATAGATAATCTGACGATCCGTCTTGACATGCTCAATCAAGTATTTGAAGATAGCTCCATATTCCTCTGGTGTGGTAAATCCTACCGTATCAGGAATATTGATATAAGACGCACCTGCATCAACCGCTGTTTGAACAACTTGTAGAAGGAAATCCAACTCTGTTCTGGTCGCATCTTCAGGAGAGAATTCGACCACTTCAAACTTGGAACGTGCATAAGAGACATGCTCCTTAATAGCTTCCAAAATCTCTTCCTTGCTCTTATTGAGCTTATACTTTCGGTGAATCGGACTGGTAGCGATAAAGACGTGAACCTGTGGATACTTTGCGTCCTTGAGGGCCTCGTAACAAGCATCAATATCAGACTTGACAGAGCGTGCCAAACCAGTCACCGCTGTTTTCTTCAAGACCTTAGCAATCTCCTGCACTGCCGTAAATGAGTCTGGACTAGCCGCTGGAAAACCAGCTTCGATGGCTGAAATACCCCATTTCTCCAGCTGTCTTGCTATGGCAATTTTTTCCTTGATTGAAAAATTAACACCAGGTGTCTGCTCTCCATCCCGAAGGCTGGTATCTAGAAATTCAACTGTTCTCATAAGATTTCCCCTTTTCCAAATGTGGTTTTTAAAAAAACATCTCGCTTAGAAATCCAAGCGAGATGTTGATTCACTCCCGCTTGGTAAGCCAAACAGGACTAATGCTTTTTGCACTAGCCCGAGTACCTCAACAACAAAGCAAATTGATTAAACTTAGCTGTTTTCATGTTTGACTTTCTCCTTCGTTTGATATCTTGTTTAGTATTTTAGCATAGGTAAAAACACTTGTCAAGAAAAAATCCAATATTTTCTGAAAATTTCTTCAGTATAGAATATTTAGCTAATTGAAAGTTCTTGAAAATCATTGAAATTTTTCATTTTTTAGAGGTTAAGTTCCAACTTTTTTCTATCAATTCCAGGATTGCTGAATCTGACAAAGTACCATCAAGAGCCACACTAATCCAGTAGCGTTTGTTCATATGAAAAGCTGGATAAATACCTTTATTTAAAAGTAAATCAGCTACTTGATCATGTTTGAGGTTGACTGCTTCCACTTGCCCCTCTCTACCCTTTTCCAACTTATCCCAAGAAATTTTCATCAAGACGGCATACCACTTTTGATTGCCTTCGTGTCTTAACACTGCTGTATCAGGCGATTTCTCCCACAAATACTCCAACTGATTTCCATACTTTTCCTGAACCTGAACCATGATACGCTTAGTCTGAGGACAGATAAAATCCTGTACCTCAAAACAAGCCTTCCGAATCTGGTAAAGAATCTCCAAACAAGTCTCACGGACACTTGCAACAAAACTTCCTTTAAAACTTTCCATATGGACTTGAGGATAGAGATCACCAGTCTCCTGGTCAAAGACTTGAAAACTCACATTATCAGTAGTGATGGACAAAACCATGACAAAGTCACCTTGCAAAATCTGGCAACTATAGGTCCAGACTCCACTATTTTCTACAAAACCATAAGCATGAGCTTTTTCTTGATTAAACTGATAGGATTTAAAAATTTCAAACATAAGTGAAAACTGCTACCCTAAGCAGCAATTCCTTTCTATTTTTTAAAAGACAACCTTAGTTCCGTGCAATTGTGTCACGCCCAGCCGGTCAATAAAGGTTTGACGGTTGTCAAGGTCAATCCCCCCACCTGGTAGAATTTCAATCTTATCTTTAGCATGTTCCAAAATTCTGTGATAGTGAGCAAAACGTTTTTCTAAGGAGTCACCAGATACACCCGCACGAGTCAGAATTCGAGTGACACCAGTTTGACTAAGCCAGTCAATAGCTTCAAGTTGATCCTCATCACTCAATTCATCAAAGGCCATGTGAAAGACAATTTCCATTCCTTTTGATGCAGCTATCAACTTCTCAAGATTAGGTTTATCCAACTTCTTCTCAGCAGTTAAGGCTCCAAATACAACTCCTTGACTTCCAGCCTGAGCAGTCAATCGAATGTCTTCTAGCATGATTGCAATTTCCATATCATTATAGACAAAGTCGCCACCACGTGGACGAATCATGGTCATAATGGTTGTATCGTAGTTAGCTGCCAATTCAACCGCTGCCTTGGTTACTCCATAGCTTGGTGTTGTTCCTCCCACTGCAAGATTATCACAGAGTTCGATTCGACGAGCCCCAGCCTGCATCGCTTTTTCAAGCAAGGTCACATTTTCAGCACAAAATTCGTAAATCATTTGATTCTCCTTGAGTATTACTTTGAATTTATTATATCATATTGTTGTGAATATGCTTTCAATTTTATCAAGGCAAATAACTACTATTTTAACTATTCTTTGTCTGGAATAACCTTAAAGAGATAATAGGTAATAAAGATGGTCAAGGCTCCCAGTCCGATTTTGACTGGTAAAAGAGGTGCAAAATAAATGGAAATTCCCATCAAGATGTAGATAGATACGATGATTTTTTTCTTTCGTTCACGCGCAATAGACTTAGTCTCGCGAAAATCAGCTACGTATGCTTGATAGAGTTTGGTATGATAAAGCCAGTCTTCGAAGCGCTTGGAACTTCTTGAGAAACAAGCAATAGACAACAAAAGAAAAGGCGTTGTCGGCAATAAGGGCAAAACAACCCCAATAATAGCCAAGGCCAGTGATAAAAAACCAATTATCAGATAAATAATACGCATAACTTCTCCTAGTTAAAATAATCTTCTTCTAGTTTCGCATACAATGGTGAATTTTGTCAAGCTCCAACCAAAAAGAGCCTGAAATTCACTTTCAGGACTCTCCTCTTATTTAATCTTTTCTTCTTCGTAGTCACCCTTGCTACAAACAACCTGCTTGCCACCACCACGGACTTTTTTCTCCATAAGGAAGTTGCCACATTTTGGACAGTCACGACCAACAGGCTTGTCCCAAGAGGTAAATTCACATTCTGGATAGCGATTGCAACCATAGAAGAGGCGATTGCGTTTGGTTTTTCGCTCAATGATTTGTCCCTGATGACAGCTTGGACACTCAACACCAATCTCTTTCACAATTGCTTGGGTATGACGACAATCTGGGAAATTGCTACAAGCGTAGAACTTACCAAAACGACCAAGTTTAATGACCATTGGACTGCCACACACTTCACAGTCAAATCCAGCTGGTTCATCCTTGATCTGGATTTTTTCCATTTCTTCTTCAGCCTTGGCCACTTCTTTAGAGAATGGTTTGTAAAAGGCATCAATGACACGTTGCCACTGCTCTTTTCCGACTTCGACATCATCCAGCTTGCCTTCCATTTCAGCTGTGAAGGTCACGTTTACGATATCTGGGAAATATTCAACGATGAGCTTGTTAACAATTTCTCCCAACTCTGTCGGTTCAAAACGTTTGGCTGCAAGGCGAACATAATAACGTTTCTGAATGGTTTCAATGGTTGGTGCGTAGGTTGACGGACGGCCAACCCCATTTTCCTCCAAGGTCTTGATAAGGGTCGCTTCAGAATAACGAGCAGGCGGTTGAGTGAAATGTTGCTCTGGTTTGCTATTAACCTGCTTAACCACATCTCCAACAGCCATGTCCGGTAACATCTTATTTTTGTCAGAATCATTATAAATGGCAAGATAACCATCAAACTTAACCTGACTACCATTGGCAGCAAATTGAACCCCATTTTGAGACAATTTAACAGCTATGGTATCAAAGACAGCAGCTGTCATCTGGCTAGCTACAAAACGATTCCAGATAAGAGTATAAAGCTTGAGTTGATCCTTATCCAGATACTTAGCGATGCTTTCAGGTGTATTAAAGACACTAGACGGACGAATAGCCTCATGGGCATCCTGAGCTCCAGAAGCATTTTTGACCTTACTACCATGCTTAGAATACTTGCTACCAAAACGGTCCGTAATGAAACTTGCTGCTTCGTTCTGAGCTACAGGACTGATACGAGTCGAATCGGTACGCATATAGGTAATCAAACCTTGAACACCAGAGCCGATATTAATTCCTTCATAGAGCTGTTGGGCAACCATCATGGTTTTTCGAGTACGGAAATTGATTTTATTGGCAGCATCCATCTGCATAGATGAAGTGGTATAGGGTAATGGAGCATTGCGTTTGCGCTCTTTCTTATCTACCTGATCCACTGAAAAATCTTTGCTAGTCAGACGAGACAAGACTTCCTTGACCTCATCATTACTAGTCAGTTTCAGCTTTTTACCATCCACTCCATAGAAGGAAGCCTGAAATTGCTTGGTTCCCTTTTTAAAGACACCATCAATTGTCCAATATTCTTCTGGTTGGAAGGCATTAATTTCATTCTCACGGTCAATGATTAACTTAAGCGCAATAGACTGAACGCGACCTGCTGACAAGCCCTTCTTGACCTTTTTCCACAAAATAGGCGAAATCGAATAGCCTACCAAGCGATCCAGGACACGGCGTGCTTGTTGGGCATCGACCAAGTCCATATCAATCTTACGCGGTTCTTTAAAAGCATTTTTGACAGCATCTTTGGTGATTTCATTGAAGACCACACGGTTGGCATCATTTTCATCCAAGTTGAGAATATGGGCCAAATGCCAAGAAATCGCTTCTCCTTCACGGTCCGGGTCACTCGCCAGAAAGACTTTATTAGCTTTTTTGGATTCTTTTTTCAAGTCATTGATAAGAGGCCCTTTTCCTCGGATATTGATATATTGCGGTTCATAATTATTTTCAATATCGACGGACATACTAGATTTCTTCAAATCACGGATATGCCCAACACTGGCTAAAACCTTGTAGTTTCTGCCTAGATATTTCTCAATCGTTTTCGCCTTAGCAGGCGACTCCACGATTACTAGATTTTTTTTAACTGTTGATTTTTTCTTTTTTGTTGCCGTAGCCACAGTATCACACCTTTTCAAAGTAATAAACTTTATAAAGTGTAAACCATTTTGCCATAACTGTCAAGACTTAGCTCCTATATATAGAAGAAAAGTTTGTTTAGTAAGCGGATTTTCTTCTTATACTCAATGAAAATCAAAGAGCAAACTAGGAAGCTAGCCGCAGGTTGCTCAAAACACTGTTTTGAGGTTGCAGATGGAAGCTGACGTGGTTTGAAGAGATTTTCGAAGAGTATTAAAATTCAAATTCTGCAAGCACATCTTGCCCACTTGTGACCAATTTTGCCCCTTCTTGAATCAAATGATGGCAACCGTCTGATAGTCCATCTAAAATACTACCTGGAATAGCAAAGACATCGCGCCCTTCTTCCATTGCTCGCTCACAGGTAATGAGACTACCTGAGCGCATCTTGGCCTCTGCTACAATCACACCACGACAAAGTCCAGCAATGATGCGATTACGGGCAGGAAAATGAAATTTCAGAGGTTGTTCACCAGGTCCATACTCACTGAGAACAAGATGTTCATTTCCGATGTAGTCTTGCAAGAGTTTATTGGCTTTAGGATAAAACACATCCAGCCCTGTTCCAATCACTGCAATGGTTTTTCCACCATTCTGGAGAGCTGCCATATGAGCTGCTGTGTCAATGCCCTTGGCTAATCCACTGACAATAACTAGTTCATTTTCCAATCCCTGAATGACTTTTTCAACTGACTTAGCTCCTTGTTTGCTACAAGCACGACTGCCCACAACCGCCACCTTTGGAAATTTCAAGAGATCCAGATTCCCCTTGTAAAATAAAAGTACAGGTGCATCGTATATTTCACTTAGATCCCAAGGGTAACAGTCATCTAAAATAGAGAAAGATGGAAATTTTTGAAATTCTTTCTCCAAATGCGCATCGTCTATCTGAAAATAACGTTCCATAAAAACGGCTGGATTTCGGCAACCTGATATATCTGCAATATCGCCTAACAACAATTCTTGATCGACATTTTCACCGTATTCTAGCACTTTTAAAATCTGTTGATTGGTCAAACCTGATTTTTTTAACTTATAGATTTCATAGTTTGTGATTTTCATAAATAGCTCCATTTCTTTTTCTACTCATCTATTTATTCGTAAAAAAATCAAAAAAACATCCGACTATTTCAGCCAGATGTCGAAATCATTAATTCTCGTTTTTAAGAATTTCTTCTAATTTGTGATAGTCTTGGACGCTATCAATCTCATAGATGCTATTGCCTTCTAATTCTTCAACATAGACATCTAGCTCTTTGATATTATCCTTAACCATATTGTCCCAGTAGAGATCAACAAATTCACCACTTGCATAGGCCTTGTCAATAAAGCTAACAATTTTTTCTGCTGTTGGAGCATCCCAGAAGGATACACCACTAAGAATGCGACCTGCCTTGCTATCAACAATAATGTCTTGAACCTTGTAGTCATCTCCATAGACCAAGAACCATTCGTTGGTACAATCTTCACGATAGACACTAAAATAAGTCGAACGAGTCAAATCATTGCGGAACATATTTTTAAAGAGATAATTATCGGCATCAATAACATAACTGTTGGCCAATTCTTCTTTTACAAGATAGAGAGAATAAAAGTTATTGTAGTCAGCGTATTTATCATTGAAGACGAGGTGAACACCATATTTTTCTTTCAAGTAATCGAATTGTTCTTTAAGGTAACCAACAATGATGATGATGTCATTGATTCCTTTTTCTTTTAAAAACTCAATTTGGTATTCAATCAAGGGTTTTTGATTAACTTGAACCAAGGCTTTAGGGGTATTTTCAGTCATAGGACGCAAGCGAGTTCCCAATCCCGCTGCTAAAATGATGGCTTTCACACGAATCTCCTTTATTCTTTAATAATAATATAAACTCCAGCAATGACGACAAGTGAAGTAATAATGGTCAGCATATCTAGCGGTGCACCCAAGAAAACAACTGCAAACAAGACTGTCCAAACTACATAACTCACGTTCAATCCTGTAGCCTTGGCTGGTTGCAAACGATTGATAGCGATATAATAAGCCAAGTAAGAAATCATATCAAAGGCTGCAAAGACAATCATAAGACCTAACAATTGTCCATTGGCCACTTCTGCAAATGACTGATGAGAGAAGAGCACAATCACAAGATAGGACAAGAATGAAGTCACTTGACGAATTAAGAGGGCTTCGATTTCACTCAATTCACTTTCCATGGCAAAAGAGCTAAGAACACTCTCACTTCCCCATGCAATAGCACAAACCAAAGCACAGAGAATTCCAATATAAAAAGAATTAACCTGTTCAACCTTATAGGTCTGAGCAATTATCCCTCCAATAATCAAGACAATCCCAAACACAGTATTTTTCGAAATCTTATGCTTCAAAAAGAAGAAAGCCAATAAAACTGAAATAGCAGGATAGATAGCGGATACAGATGAAGCTAAAGAACTTCCGATATACTTAACTGCATAAAGATTGGCCTGCATACCGATAGGGCCTGCTAGCAAGGCTCCGATGATCACACTCACATTGCGAATATTTAAGAAAATTGAGAGACGAACTTTTCCTTCTTTTACCAAGAGAAAAGCTAGTAAGATAAAGATACTCAAGAAATCGTGAGCAGCGGCCACCACAAAGGGCGACAAATCTGTAAAAATTGAAAAGATGTAAGCACTAATTGTTAGACCTAAACCCCAGAAAATACCTGAGAGTAGACCAAAAGAAACTCCATTTTTATTTTTCATCAGAACCTCCATAATTAGCCAGACCTTTAACAGCTCTTTGGTAACGACTCACACCATAGTCACCAAAATCTGCACCTTGCTCTTCTTTGTAGACTGTCCATAAACTCCAAATAGCATCTTGTAAAATTTTATAAATGGCAATCTTTTCACGAGAGACAGGTGTTTGCTCACTCTCATAGTGAGATAAGAAGGCTTCTTCCTCTTGACGAGTGAATTCAGACTCTAAAAAGAGGGCGGCCAAATCCCACATTGGATCGTTCATTGATGAATATTCCCAGTCAATCAGATAAAGTCGTCCTTGAGGTGATTCTATAAAGTTTTCAGGCACCAAATCGATATGACAAGATTTTCTGTCAACACCTAAGGCAGCCAGTCTTTTCTCTAAGGAGAAGACTTCTTCTCTAACTGCTTCATAGTTAGCATAAGGGATTTTTTCGTCAATCAAAGATTCGTATTTTTTGATTTCTTGAAAAGGAGCAAATTCTCCCCTTAATTCCTTACCAGAAGCATGAATGGTTTGTAAAATTGGAGCAATTTTATCGAACTTTGTCTTGATTGACGTTGAATCAAGTGTAATAGCAGATTCGATATACTCATTTACTTTGATACCAGCTTCAATATCAAAAAGATAATTTTTTACATCTAAATCTAAATCTTTTAGTAGTTCAAGATTGTACTTTTCATCTTGACGATTAATCAGTTTTTCTGTCCCTTTACCAAAGAATTTAACAATGTATTGCTTATTTGTTGTTTTGGCCAAATAGTTTTGATTGGTCATTCCCCCCAGTTGTTCAACACTGAGGACTTCCTCTTCTTGACTAAGTAAGGAAAAAATTTTTTCTTTAATGATTTTCTCCACAATTAACCTCCAGGACTTATACTTCCCACTTAAACACTGTTTTAAAGGCTGTGTTTAAATCGGTAGCAAAGACACGGTGAATATCTTTAATTTCTCTTACAGGTTCTTCTAGATAAAGGATATTTTTAAGACGATTGGCAAATTTCTTGACTTCCATCATTTGGATGGCATTTTCAAAATCAATGCGACCAGAACGAGAGGACCCAACCAAGAGCAAGCCCTTTTCTAAGGCATCGCGTGTATTGAGATTGACTTTATATTCGCTAACTCCCATCATGAGAATCGTTCCCTGAGGACGAATATAGCGAATCAAATCATTAATAGCTGGTCCAGTACCATCACCACCACAACACTCAAAAGCATGGTCAAAGGCCAAATCTTCAGGAATATTGTCAGTAATATAGCATTCTTTGGCAAATGAGAAAAGTTCCAATTTCTCCCAATGACGACCAATAACCACAATCTCTGCTTCTGGCAAAGTATAGTTGATAATATTGGCAACCACAAAAGCTAAACTTCCATCTCCGATAACGGCGATTCGGTCCCGCTTGCTATGAGCAAGGGTCAATAAGCGATTCATGGCATGCATACCAACACTGACAAACTCTGTAATGGCTGCAACAGTATCTTCGATAGCATCATAAGCCACCACACGGTCTTTAGGAAGAGAAACAAACTCTCTCATAAAGCCATCAAAGCCACTAGACAAGAAATGGGTCCCTGTCATGTAATTCTCATAGAATTCTTCATCGCTCTGCATAGGAGGCTGATTGGGAATCATAACAACCTTTTGACCAACCTCGTAGGTTCCTGTCGGGTCAGAAATAACGGTTCCACATGACTCGTGAATCATTGCCATTGGAAGTTTTTTATTCAAAATCTTTGGATCACGTTTTCCTTGATAGTAACGCTGATCCGCATGACAGACCGCCATATAATTAGGGCGGATGAGGATATGATTCTCTTGATCAATAGCCTCTTCCTGGTATTTGACATTGATAAACTTAGGCTTTGTTAGTTGGTAAATTTGATTAATCATTTTATTACTCTTCCTCAATCATGCTTTTTGCAATCTTCAGATCTGTTACTGTAGTAATTTTCAGATTTGAATATTCACCCTTAGCCAAGGCTACATTTTTTCCTTTGATCACAAAGATTTTACATGCATCTGTTAAGATTTCTTTCTCTTCGGCAGAGAGAGAACCGTAAAGATCCATGAAGTCCTTGCAACGGAATGTTTGAGGTGTTTGTCCTTGATAGAGGTGAGCACGATTTGGAATATCTGTAATAAATTGACCGTTAGTACTTTCAACGATAGTATCAACCGCTTCTACCACTGTGTCCACTGCGTCATGATTTTGAGCAAGTTGGATATTGTCCTGAATCATGCGAAGCGTAATAAATGGACGAACAGAATCGTGGGTAACAACGATGTCCTCTGGAGTAAGCGGACGATAAGCATCAATGGCTTCAATGATTTTCTCAATACTCGTATTACGGTCAGCACCACCTTTTGTAATGATGATACGATCCTTATGAAGAGGTAGATATTTATCTACAAGATCCTCTGCATGGGAAACCCAGTCTCCATGAACCCCAACCACAATTTTTTCAATACTTGGTTCCAAGACAAATTTTTCAATTGTATGAATCAAAATAGGTCGATCACCTAGCTCTAAAAATTGTTTTGGCAAATTACTGATTCCCATACGTGTGCCAGTTCCACCGGCAAGAATTCCTGCATAAATCATCTATTTTCTCCTTTGTCTTACTAAAAAAACTTATTCTCTCTATTATACCACAATCTAGTCCTATCATAAAAGAAATACTAGTCATCCCGTTCTAGAATAGGAGGATTAAGCAGTTCCATTATTCAAACAAACTAGTCCATTTCTAGTAGTGACTAGGAATTCAATAGTCATTACTAATAAATGGCTGTGAAATTTTAGAGTTCTTCAGAATAATATAGTTTTCTTAAAGAAAGCTTAAATTTATATTTTCTTAATACAAGAAAAAGCTAGGAAATGATAAATGTCCAATAGAGACACACTTCCTAACTTCTTATTTTTAGTAAAACTCACCAGTCTTAATCTTTCTTATCTTGATTTTCAGTTCCTTTAACTGCTTTTTTAAATTCAGACAGCATTTTACCGATTGACTCGCCTAGTTCAGGCAATCGCTTTGGTCCGAAGATCAAGAGAGCTCCTAAAACGATAATAATCAATCCTGGTGCTCCGATATCACGTAAAATTCCCATTTCTCTCTCCTTTCTGCTTGCGTTTCATAATGTGTTTGCTGATAGCAATACTCAATTCATAGAGTAATATCAAGGGGGCAGTCATTGCCAAATCGCTGACAAAGTCAGCTGGTGTCAAGATGACTGCGAGTACCAATAAAATAAAATAAGCATATCGGCGATAAGCAATCAATAATTCTGGTTCAATGAGTCCAATTGACGTCAAAAAGGCAATGATAACTGGCAATTCAAAAATCAGAGCCAAGGGCAAAGTCGTTTGAAAAACAAAGGACAGATAATTTTGGGCTGTTAACTGTGTTTCAAATAGTCCTTCTCCTAGCCCTAATAAAACCTGAAGTAAGGCTGGTGTTACAAAGTAAAAACCAAAAGCCAGTCCAACTAGAAAACAAAGGAAACTAGCTGGAATATAGGCAAAAATTGCTCTAGCTTCTTCCTTTCTTAAACCAGGTTTGATGAAAGACCAAATATGATAAACTGTATAAGGTAGGGTGATGGTAAAGGCCATCAGACTAGCCAAACGTATGTATATCCATAAAATATCATTAGGACCTAAAACAATCAACTTTTGCTGAAAAGATTGGGTCACATACTGATAAATCTGGTCTGCAAAAAGCAGAGAAACACAGAATACCAAAAAGAAACAAATGACCACTGCCAATAATCTCTTTCTAAATTCTACCAGATGTTCAACGATTGTCAATTCTTTTCTATCCATCTATTCTTCACCCTGTCTGAAAGTGACAATCAAAACGATAACAACAAAGATTAGCTGACTGACCAAGCCTTCCCAACTTGGATAAATTCCAAGAAGGTCGATTGTTGGAAATCCTGTCAGCAAGTGGTTAGGAGCCATATTGGTCAACTGAAGAGCATGGACACTAACTCCCAGCATCTTGAAGGCTAGGGCATAAATCATCCAAGTCAGGATAAAGAAGACCTTATGTGGCAGGAAAAATTGACTGGCCTTGTTCATCACAAGGGCAATAATTATCAGAACCAGCAAGGCAAGTGAAATCCCCAAGACAAACTCAAAGCTGGAAATTCTTGGTGAAATCCCAACATAAAAGAGAATGGTTTCTGCTCCCTCACGGAAAACAGCTAGAAAACTGAGGGCAAACATGGAAATAAAAGAGCCTGTTTTGGTCACTGTTTCCATTTGTGACTCCATAAAAGCATTCCATTTTTTGACTGAGGATTTGCTATGGAGCCAGATTCCAATCACAATCATCATAGCTACCGCAAAAATCCCAACTGCTCCTTCGATGATTTCACGATTGGAGCCTGATGTAACTGCTGGAAAGGCAGTTTGCAGGATGAAAGCAATGACCAGACTGGCCATGATTCCTGTGATAGCACCACCATAAACCCACTTGAGGCCTTTTCGCAACTTGGCTGCTTTCAAGGTTGTCACCAAGGTCATAACGATTAAGAGAGCTTCTACTCCTTCTCTTAGGAGAATGAGCATAGCATCAAAGGCATTGTAACGTGCACTGGTATCAATTTGTGATAAATCTGCAATCAGTTTTTCTAATTTTTCTTGGTATTCCTTTTCGCTTCCCTTGACCATAATCACAGGGCTTTCCCTCTCCACTCGTGTATAGAGGGAAGGATTGGTCGTGCTAACAGAACCCTCAATCGTTGGCCAGATAGTAATAAATTCCTTCATACTAGCTGCTCCTAATGCTTGGTCACCAGCTTGGAATTGTTCCAAAGCCTTCTTCAAAAGGGTAATACCATCTTTAAGGCTTAAATCAGGAGATGCTTCTGCGACTTCTTTCCCGGTTACAAAATCATCGATAGCCTTTTTAAAGTCCTCAAAGGAAGTCTGGATGGAGTTAAAATCCGTAGGCTCAGTCTCCATGCTACTACGCAGGAAGGAGATAGCTGTTTCAACACGTCCATAATGGGCCGTACTATTGTCACGAACCACACTTTCATTGATAGTCCAAGTGGAATTCATTTTCTTAAAAGCTTCACGAACCTTTTCCAAATCTTTGGAGGCAATAGCCTGTTCCAAGGCTTCAAAACGAGGACTTAGACGGTTCACCAATTTTTCTTTTTCCGCATCTAAGTCAACAGGATTTTGTTCTTTTTCAAAGGCTAACAGGGCTGCAGAAATTTCGGTGAGTTTGTCTTCAGTAATCTCGCCTGATTGAGCTAACTTTTCCTTAACGACTTTACCAGCCTCAGAATTGCTGTCTTCTACTCTTTCAAAGTCTATTGCTATCTCCGTAACGAGTTTCTTAGCCTCAGACTGATTCCCATTTTTCACTGCTTTAGACGCATCTGTGATTTTCACAAAGTAAGAACTCAGACTTTCTTGGGCACCTACTGGGGAAAGAATTAAAAGTGACAAAGTTAAAACCAAGAACCAGCTTTTAGCCTTCCAATAATTTCTGACCAATGTAGCCTCCTTTCTCCACACCACCAAAGCAAGCAAAGAGTCCACTACCGATGTGAGTGATGTATTCATTCATCTTATCTGTAGCACCTAGATTGGTTTGAACCTTAACAAAATTATCAGGATCCTTCTGGAAAGAAATGAAAAGCAAGCCCGTATCAAACTGACCAGTTTTTTCATCAATCCCATCTGAGTAAGAATAAGAACGACGCAAAAGTGGTTTCTCCACTTCCTTGGCCAAACGGACATGCGAATCATCAGGCAAAAGACTCAAATCCACTTCATCAAACTCATTTTTCTTACCAAAGGGGGCACCACTTTCCTTGTAACGACCAAAAGTATTTTCTTGTTCTTCAAGACTGGTGCGATCCCAGGTCTCTAAAAACATCTGAATCCGACGAACTGCCATATAAGAACCATTTTCCATCCAGTCCTTACTATCAGCCCAGATGACGCGGTCAAAATCTTTCTCTTTGCTTGGATTTGCTGTTCCATCCTTAAAACCAAAGAGGTTACGCGGTGTCTCCATTCGATCTCCGATAGCTGCAAATCCAGACTGACTCCAACGAAGGGTCACTGCATTTCTCCCCTTACGGATGAGATTGCGAATAGCGTGAAAGGCAACTTGCTCATCATCGGCACAAGCCTGAATCACAATATCTCCACCTGTATATTTTTCACGCAATTGCTCTTTAGGAAAAGGCGGTAAATCCCTGAACACTTGAGGACGCTTATTTTCCAAGTTCATCTTGTTCAAGAAACTGGCAGACACACCAAAAGTCAGCGTTAAACGATGAGGATTGAGCCCGACTGTTTCACCAGTATCGCTCGGAGGCAAGAGAGTATTTTTCCCATCTTTTTTGACCAATTCCCCCTCGACCAATTTGGCACTATAATCCGTCCAATCCTTAAACAACTGGATAATCTTATCCTTATCCGTCGTATGCAAGTCCAAGACCACAAAATAAATATTCTTTTGCATGGGCGTACTAATCCCAGCTTGATGCTTGCCATAAAAAGCAATTTTTTCATTTCCGTACGAGATTTTTTCCTGACTTCCTAGCTTAGGTGCGAAAAAAGCAGAAGCACCAGAGAGTCCTAGCGCTAAACCAGCCCCTCCAATCCCTGCTTTTTTTAGAAATTCTCGACGGTCCATTTTCTTCTCAAAAAACTTTTCGTCTTTTTCAGTCATGACTCTTATTCTCCACTAAGAAATTTACCCATTTGTGACAGAGGTTCACCAAGTTTTGTCACTGCTTCTGACAATTCTTTGGTATCTTCTTTTGTCAAATCAGTATAGAGCTTGTAGTGTTCCTTGTCGATCATGTGTTTGTCCAACAAGCTATTAACAGATTTGAAATCTGCTTCCAATTCTTTAACTAGGTTAGCGTCTGATTTTTCAAGCAAAGGTTTAAAGAGTTGGAAAATCTTCTCAGCTCCCTCAATATTGGCACGGAAGTCATACAAGTCTGTATGAGAATAAACTTCCTCTTCACCTGTAATCTTGCTTGTCGCTACTTCATTGAGCAAGTCAACTGCCCCAGTCAACATAACCTTGTAGTCCACATCTACAGTTGCAATCTTGGCTTTCAATTCCTTGATATCATTTACCAACTGATCGCCGTAGCTTTCAGTTCCTTTAGTTGTATTGTCTTCCCAAAGGATACGCTCGATACGGTGGAAACCTGACCAACCTTCTTCTGTCTTGTTTTCGTCCATGTAGTCTGCCAAACGGAAGTCAATCTTGACATCTGACTCACCAAAACTTTCAGCAATTGGTTCTGAACGCTCATAGGACATACGAATCAGTGGATAAACTTTCTTAGCCTCTTCTAATTTGCCTTCTTTCAACAATTTGACAAAGCCTTCCGTATCTGTCAACAGTTTATCGATTTGCTCTTGCACAAAAGTTTTATAGTCAGAAGTGGCCTTATCAAGCATTTTTTGCTTGTCTTCAGACAAGGCTGTCACCTTGGACGAATCACTTGTGTTGCTTGGCTTAGATTGATTATTAGCACAAGCTGTCAATAGCAAGGCTGAAGATAAAAGGACAAAACCTAGTTTTTTCATTGTTTACTCCTATTGGTTCAGGAAACCTGAATTAATTTTACGTTTCATTATACCATGTTTTCACTCATTTTTCAATAAATTTTCAGACAATTTAATATTGAGTAACTTATACTAATAATAGACTTTTATCCTCAAAATTGATAAAATAGGAAAGAAAATAAGATAAAAGGAAACTGAAATCACCATGATGAACATGCAAAACATGATGCGTCAAGCACAAAAACTTCAAAAACAGATGGAACAAAGCCAAGCTGAGCTTGCTGCTCTGCAATTTGTTGGCAAATCTGCTCAAGACCTTGTTCAAGCGACCTTAACTGGAGATAAGAAAGTTGTCAGCATTGACTTCAATCCAGCTGTCGTTGACCCTGAAGACCTTGAAACTCTTTCTGATATGACCGTTCAAGCCATCAACTCTGCTCTTGAACAAATCGATGAAACTACCAAGAAAAAACTAGGTGCTTTCGCTGGAAAATTACCATTCTAAGCATAAGAAAAAGGCTCTTTAATATCTGTAGGTAAGTTCCCCTACAGATAATATAGAGCCTATTTTGTTGTCTTGAAAATATCTGAAAATATCAAATCAATGCTTCTATTTAATATGAAAAAGGCTACTGGATTTTTTCAAAATGAACATCCAGCAGCCTTTTCACTTTTTATTAATAAGTTCCTTCTTCACCTTGACTAGTCAAGATAACTGGTCCATCTTTAGTAATCACGAATTGGTGTTCATATTGACAAGATAAACCACCGTCAATGGTCTTATGCGCCCAACCGGTCTTCATATCTGTATCAATTTCCCAGTCACCTGTATTGATCATTGGTTCAATAGTCAATACCATTCCTTCACGGAGACGAAGCCCACGACCAGCAATACCATAGTTAGGAACCATTGGTTCTTCGTGCATAGTTGGACCAACACCATGACCAACCAAATCACGTACTACACCGTAACCACGACTTTCAGCGTATTCTTGAATAGCTGCACCAATATCACCGATACGATTTCCAACAACAGCTTGCTCGATTCCCTTGTACATAGCTTCTTTGGTTACATCCATCAAATTTTTCACTTCTTCGGACGGTGTACCAACAGCATAAGCCCAACACGAGTCTGCTAAACCACCAGAGTAGCTCTGAGTGTATTTTTTCATTTGCTCCACATTGTTGAAGTTTAGTTTTGAGACATTCAGGTCAGATTTGGCTATAGGACCTCCCAAAACCATATCAACTTTCAGTAAATCACCATCTTTCAAGATATAGTGACGAGGGAAGGCATGAGCCACTTCATCATTAAGAGAGCAACAGGTAGCATAAGGATAGTCCATCATAGCACCGTCAACTCCAATCTGAAGCGGAAGGAAATTTTCTTCCTTACAACGACGGCGGACATACTCTTCAACTTCCCACATATCTACGCCAGGCTTAATCAAATCACGTAAGCCGATATGAATACTTGCTAGAAAATCACCAGCCTTATCCATAGCTTCGATTTCACGAGCTGATTTTAATGTTATCATTTTTTCTCCTAGTTTCTAATTAATTTTAACAGTCACATTTGCTTTTGAAACAATCTGGTGACCATGATAAATATCGTAGTCAATAATAGCTGACCGTCTCGTATGATGGATAATTCGTGCTTGAATGCGCAGTATATCATCTATCTGAACAGCCTGTAAAAAGTAAATCAGCATCTGCTCGATAATGAGATTTCGACCACTATTAACAACTAAATCTTGGGTCATGTGGGTCAAAATTTCTGCCAATACACCATTAGCCAAAACACCGTTCTTCTCAAGCATAAAGGGTTCCACTGTAATGACTACTTCATCATGATGATAAGAAAGTTTTTGTCCAATCTGCTCAGAAAAAGTAGGTAGAGCAGAAACTTGGGAACGACTCATCTTCTCCATGACATCTCGTCTAGTTACAACGCCAAGTAAGGTTTGATTACTTCGAATAACTGGTACCATTTCAAAGTCTTCAGCAATCATCCGTTGACTCACATTGGCAATATTTGTCGATAATCCAACTAAAAATAGACTACGAGACATGACCTTATCAATTGTCGTACTTGGCGATTTATCACCAGCGTCCCTCATGGTTACAACTCCAACAACAACCTGATGTTGATTAATAACAGGGAAACGACTGCTACGATTCTTACGTACCAAGTCCAAATAATCTTTAACAGTGTCGGTCTCTCTCAGAAAACCATATTCATGACTCGGGCGATAAAGCTTCTCAACTGTCAAAATATCTGTTTTGATTTGAACATTTGACAAGGCTTTATTGATCATGGTCGCAACGGTGAAAGTATCATGTTTGCTTCTTAAAACAGGAATTCCCTTTTGGTTAGCCAGTTTAATGACATCATCATGAACCTGAAATCCACCTGTAACCAGAACTGCATTTTCATTTTCCAGCGCTAATAATTGAATACGAGTCCGGTCTCCGACAATCAAGAGCCCCCCATCATGAAGGTAAGATAAGATATTTTGCTCAGTCATGGCACCGATCGAGAACTTACTAAATTCTCTCTCTAAACCTTCTTGACCAGCCAGAACCTCAGAAGAAGTCACTTCTGCAATTTCAGCAAAAGTTAATCTCTCTATAGCAACTTTCTGAGATTTAACACGTATAGTACCACTTCTTGGGCGAGTCTCTACAATTCCACGGTTTTCAGCTTCCTTGATAGCCCGATAGGCCGTTCCATCACTGACTCCTAGATGGTTGGAAATGCTTCGAACACTGACTCTTTTACCAACGGGTAATTCTTCCAAATAGCTTAGAATTTCTTGGTGTTTACTCATTAATTTCTCCCTTTACAAAGCGAAACTCAAGATAATCTCGCATTTTCCTTGTATAGCGATCACTTCCTTTAAATTGCCGAATTAAACGGAATCCAGACTTAAGAGCAACTTTTTGGCTAGCTTCATTTTCAAGATGAGTAATGATGGATAATTGTTTTAAACCAAATTCTTCAAAAGAAAGCTGACAAATTTTTCTAACAACCTCGGTCATAAATCCTTGAGACCAAGCATCTTTTCTCAAAAAATAGCCAAGCTCCGCTTCTTTTTTAATTTCATCTAGCTTCTCAAACTTAATTGAACCAATCATTTTTTCAGTTTTCTTGTCACAAATAGCCCATACTCCTAAAGGAGCCTTCATAAAATAATTGGCCAGTGCATATTGACTCTCTTCCAAACTAGCTTGACTTGGAAAAATGAATTGTAAATTTTCTGGATTTGAAGCTATCGCATGGAAGTCCTGACTATCACTAAAAAAGAAAGGACGCAAATACAAGCGATCCGTTTCAAAGAAAGAAAACATTGCTAATTTGGTCCAAATATTCATAAACACCTCTACGGTTTATTCTTCAACAAGTGTAATATCCGCTCCTAGATTACGTAATTTTTCAATAATATCTGAATAACCACGTAAGATGAACTCAATATTTGTAATTTCAGTTTTACCTTCAGCCATCAAACCAGCAATGACAAGTGCGGCCCCAGCTCTAAGGTCAGTAGCTTTTACATTTGCTCCACGTAAACTACGTCCACCGGTATATAAAATATGGTCATTTGTAGTCGTAATATCCGCGTCCATCTTTGCTAGTTCAAAAACATGGTTTACACGTTTTTCATAAATAGTATCAATAATGGTACCACGCCCTTCCGCTGTTAACAAGAGAGGAGTAATTGGTTGTTGCAAGTCAGTAGCAAAACCAGGATAAGGAGCTGTCTTAATATTGATTGCTTTCAAATTAGACTGTTCTTCGACAAAAATGCTATCTTCAGATACAGTCATTCGAACTCCCATTTCTTCCAACTTCGCAATGAAACCTTCTAAGTGCTCGTATAGTACATTATTAATACGAATTCCCTTACCAACTGCAGCAGCTAAAGAAATATACGTTCCAGCTTCAATACGATCTGGAATCACCTGATGACGCGTTCCATGTAATCTGTCAACACCATCAATAATGATGATATTGGTTCCAGCACCACGGATATGGGCACCCATATTATTCAATAGAGTAGCAACGTCAATAATCTCAGGTTCACGGGCTGCATTTTCAATAATAGTACGACCATTTGCTTTAACCGCAGCAATCATCGTATTAATCGTCGCACCCACACTAACCGTATCCATGTAGATACTTGCGCCGTGAAGTCCTGTATCTTTGGCAGATAACTTCATGTTATCTCCCTCGTAGCTAACAGTTGCTCCCATAGCTTCAAAAGCCTTAAGGTGTAAGTCAATAGGGCGAGGTCCCAAATCACATCCACCAGGTAAACCGACAGTGGCTTCCCCAAAACGACCTAAAAGACTTCCATAAAAATAATAAGATGCACGAAGACTATTGATTTTCCCATAAGGCATTGGAATATTTTGAACACCTCTTGGATCAATCTCTAACACATCGTCATAACGCTTAACGGTAGCGCCCATCAATTCCATAATTTCGACAAGACTTGCCACATCCGAAATATCTGGTACACAATCCAAAGTCACAACATCATCTGCCAAAATAATAGCCGGAATCAAAGCTACAACACTATTTTTTGCGCCACTAATGGTAATCTCACCTTGCAGGGGCAAACCACCATTGATAACAATTTTTCTCATTTTAAATTTTTAATACTCTTTCAAAATTTCTAAAAAGGTCTTTCTAGTCCATTATACCATAAATTTTAATAATTTCCCATTGCTCTTATTAAAATCATCCCCTTTTTGCCCCCTGATACAAAAAAAGACCTATCATACAGGCTAGAAAGCTTGATATGATAGGCTTTTTTTATTTTGATTAGCGTACTGTGCGGATACGCATTGTGTTTGTACGAACAGCTTCTCCAACTGGTACACCAGCTACGATAACGATATCGTCACCAGATTGTACAAGTCCTGCTTCAACTGCTTTACGTTCAGCGATTTCGAACATATCGTCAGTTGATGATGGAGCATCTGTCAACATTGGGATAACACCCCAGTTCAACATCAATCCACGTTCTGTCAATTCGTCGAATGTCAATGCCAAGATGTCAGCATTTGGACGGTATTTAGAGATCAAACGTGCAGTGTGACCTGTCTTAGTAAGAGTTACAACCAATTTGATATCCATTGAGTTAGTAGCATCTTTAACAGCTGAAGCCATTACTTCTGTCTTAGAGTTACGTTCAAATGAATCTGAGTTCAAACGACCGTATTCGTTAAGAAGAGTTTGAGCGTTCTTGTCGATTGTAGCCATTGTAGTTACTGACTCAAGTGGGTATTTACCATTTGCAGACTCACCTGAAAGCATTGTTGCGTCAGTTCCATCGATAACAGCGTTAAATACGTCTGATACTTCTGAACGAGTTGCACGTGGTTTTTCAGTCATTGTTTCAAGCATGTTTGTTGCAGTGATAACAACTTTACCTGCAGCATTGACTTTAGTAATAATCATTTTTTGGTAAACTGGAACCATTTCGAATGGTACTTCGATACCCATGTCACCACGAGCGATCATGATACCGTCAGCAGCTTCAATGATTTCATCCAAGTTGTCGATACCTTGTTGGTTTTCGATTTTAGCGAACAATTGAACGTGTCCATTTCCAGTTTCTTTACAGATTGCACGAACTTCGTTCACGTCTTTAGCAGTACGTACGAATGAAATCGCGATGAAGTTGATACCTTGTTCAAGACCGAAGCGGATATCATCGTTATCGCGTTCAGCAAGAGCTGGGAAAGGAATTTTAGTGTTAGGGATGTTAACACCTTTTTGTTTAGCAATTACGCCATCGTTTTCAACTTCAACTTCAAATTCACGAGTTGCATCATCTTTAGCAACCACACGAAGACCAAGTTTACCATCGTCAACCAAAACTTGACGACCAACTTCAACATCATCATAGATATCAAGAGCGCCAGCAACGTTCAATGCAATCACTTCACGAGTTGATTTGATTCCTTGTTTAGTCGCAATACGGATTTTTTCACCAGTTGCGTAAGAGTACTCTTTTGCATCTCCTTCAAACAATTCAGTACGGATTTCTGGTCCTTTTGTATCAAGAAGGAAACCAACTTTTTTACCTGCAAGTTTTTCTGCAAGTTTAACAGTTGCCATACGGTCACCTTGTTCTTGGTGGTCACCGTGTGAGAAGTTGAAACGGAATGTGTTAGCACCAGCTTCAATCAATTTAGCAATGTTTTTAGCTGAAGCTTCAACATCAAGTTTTTCACCCCAGTATCCGTCATCACCAAATTTTTTACCACCACGGATTTCTACCGCAGGTCCCAAAGTTGCAACGATTTTTACACGTTTATTCATGATTTTTGTGACTCCTTTATATATATGACCTTTTTGGTCTTATTAACTAAATTATAAATTATGACAAGCTCTTATTCAAGCTAGATAGCTCAAGGTCAGCCTTGTGTGGGTTGTTAACCACAATCTTACCATCTGCAGTAAGGCTAAACAATGCTCCTTCTTCTGCAGTTCCAAGAATTGGGTTTTCAACCATTTTCTCGTTACGGATACCAACCGCAACCCCACCGATACCTTCTTTAAGAAGTTTAACAGCATGTGCACCCATACGTGATGCCAAAACACGGTCACGCGCAGTTGGAGAACCACCACGTTGAATATGTCCAAGTTCTGTCACACGAAGGTCGCTTGTATCCCCAGCTTCTTTTAGTTTTTGACCAAATTCAGCTGCAGACATCACACCTTCTGCCAAGACGATGATGTTGTGTTTTTTACCACACTCATAACCACATTTAATGCTTTCAACGATATCTTCAATCTTGAATCCTTCTTCAGGAATGATGATTTCATCAGCACCAGTTGCAATACCAGCCCAAAGAGCGATATCACCAGCGTTACGTCCCATAACTTCGATAACAAAAGTACGACGGTGACTTGATGACGTATCACGAATCTTATCGATAGCGTCCATAGCAGTCGTAACCGCTGTGTCAAAACCGATTGTAAAGTCAGTACCAACGATATCGTTATCGATTGTGCCTGGAAGACCGATAGCTGGGAATCCATGTTCAGTCAAACGCATAGCACCGTGGTAAGATCCGTCACCACCGATAACAACTACACCTTCAATTCCGTGTTTTTTCAATTGCTCAATCCCTTTAAGTTGCCCTTCAAGTTGAGCGAACTCTGGGTAACGAGCAGAGTGAAGGAAAGTACCACCACGAGAAATGATGTCTCCTACTGAAGCCGCATCTAGGGGATGAATTTCACCAGCAACCATACCAGCATATCCATCATAGATACCAAATACTTCCATTCCTTCTGAAATTGCTTGACGAACAACTGCACGGATAGCAGCGTTCATACCAGGGGCGTCTCCACCACTAGTCAAAACAGCAATACGTTTCATATTGGTTATGCTCCTTTTTCTTTTAACATTCTTACTGATTATATCACATTTAAATGGAAAATTCTTCTATTTTCCGTAATTTTAGCGATAAATCGTTTTCATAACGATTCCACCTAATTTCGCTTCTAATTCAGTGGATTTAACTACAAAATGATTGGGAGAAACAATCGTTCTCTGTTCCTCTTCATACCTGATGATGACTGGGATTGGGCCTTTATATTGATCTAAAATTCTCGAAATTTCTTGATCTGAGTCATGATTTTTCAACTGAATCCAAAAACGCTCAGCTACTGCTTCTCTTATTTCTTGTGCAATCATTTGCAGACGGCCATCTCGTAACTGGATTTTTCCTTTTATATAGTAGAAAGCTCCTTCTCTTACTTCCTGTCCAACCTGTCGATATAAATCTGAAAAGAGCGTAACATCCAATTTTTTCTTACTGTCATCCACCTGTAAGAAAGCCATATTTTCACCTTTTTTGGTACGAATTACTTTTATCTTCTGAACCTCAACCAAGATAATAGCATAGCTATTTTCTGATAAATTACTAATAGGAGTAATCGGATAAATAGCCTTACTTGCAATAGCTTGTAGTGGATGTTTGCTGACTCCTACTCCTAGAAGCTCTTGTTCCATGTAGAATTTTTCTTGCTCCGTCCAGTCCTCCAAATCTTGCCAACTATAAATGCTCTCTCCAAATAAGCTTCCTAACTCTTTCACAAATTCAAATAGATTACCTAAATTATTAAATACTTTTTGGCGATTTTTTTCAAATGAATCGAAAAGACCAACTTTTACCAAAGGTTCCAGCAAGGGAAGTTTCAAATAATTCTCAGGTAGTTTAGCTATAAAATCTTCAATGTTAGAATAAGGTCTATGTTCGATAATCCAAAGTGCCAAATCCTTGCTGAGCCCCTTAATCGATTTCAAACCTAGATAGATAGATTTGTTGGCAATTTTATCGTGATAGGGAATAGTATTAATGGACAATGGGGCTACTTCAAAACCTGCTTCTAAGGCATCTGTTACATAATCACTGTTGGCAGAATTCAACATGACTTGATAAAAAATGGCTGGATAATGTGTTTTGAAATAGGCCAACTGGAAGGCCAAGGCTGAGTAAGCATAGGCGTGAGATCGGTTAAATCCATAACCTGCAAACTTCTCCATAACATCAAAGACCTGCTCTGCCTTTTCCCTAGTATGACCAGCATCTAATGATCCTTGAATAAAGGATTCCCTCATTTCATGCATGGCAAAGGCATCTTTTTTCCCCATAGCCCGACGTAAAATATCGGCTTTCCCGAGGCTAAATCCAGCAAATCTCTGAGCAACCTGCATAACCTGCTCCTGATAGAGCATGATGCCGTAGGTTGGAGCCAAAATATCCTCCAGTACTGGATCCAGAACAGTCACTTCTTCCTGCCCATGCTTTCTTGCCACAAAATTATTGATGTAGTCACTGGCACCTGGTCGATTTAGAGAAGTAGTTGCTACGACATCTTCAAAACAGACTGGTTGCACACGTTTGAGCAAGCGAATGGCACCAGGTTGCTCAAATTGAAAGATACCTTTTGTATTGCCAGAGGCAAATAAAGCTAACGTTTCTTTGTCTTCCAAATCAATTTCTTCAATTTTAAGGTGAATACCTTCTGATTCAGCAAGCAATTCTTGCATCTTCTGGACAAAGGTCAAATTTCGCAGTCCCAGAAAGTCCATTTTCAATAGCCCGCTAGATTCAACTCCATGAGCATCATACTGAGTCAGCGGAATTTCGTCACCATGTTTTAGAGGAATGTAGTTGGTCAAATCTTGGTCACTGATTACAACACCAGCCGCATGGACAGAGGTTTGTCTTGGATAGCCCTCTATCCTGCAAGCAATTTCAAAGGCTTTTTGATATTCTAGCTTACTATTGATTTGCTGACGAAACTGAAGATTACCCTCATAGGCCGACTTGAGATTATCACGAAAACTGATTTTCTTGGTAATTGCAGATAATTCATACTCTGGCACACCAAAACGTTTTAAAACATCTCGCAGAGCTTGCTTAGCACCAAAAGTAGAAAAGGTAACGATTTGAGCCGCATGTTTACTACCATATTTATTACCAACATATCTGATAAAATCTGGACGATAAATATCAGGAATATCAATATCAATATCAGGCATGGTATAGCGTTCACGATTGAGGAAACGTTCAAAAATCAGATTTTTCTGAACTGGGTCAATCCCTGTAATGTCTAGAGCATAGGAAACCAAGCTACCAACTGCGGAACCTCGTCCCATTCCCATATAATAGCCATTCGAACGTCCAAAACGCAATAAATCCCAAACAACCAAGAAATAATCATCAAAGCCCATATCATGAATAACAGCCAATTCTTGGTCTAGACGGTCTTGATATTCTTTACCAGTTAACCCCTTCTGAGCAAGCCCCAATTCAGCACGTTCTCTTAATTCTTCTACTGCTGGTCTAGCAGGATTAAAGCGAGGCAGTTTCAGACTAGTATCCAAGTCATAAGAAATACCTGAAATAAGCTTTTCTAAGTTTTCCAAGGCTTGAGGAAAACGCTCTTGGAATAGTTTCTCTAAAGAACTTGCTGACATAAAAACATCTTGTCTAGAACGCAAAGGAACTTCTCTGAGCGGTAGATTTTCTTTAATCGCTGCTAATACTTGAAGAACTTCTCTATCCTTACTTTCAAATGTATTGACCCGATAAAGTGGCAAAATTGGATGATGAAATTCTCTGGCCAGTGTCTCTGGGTAAACCCCTATATAGTAATCACAGCCTATATTGAGCGACTCCAGTCCATCAAAATAAGGCACAATTACCGCAATATCCTCTAGATACTGAGATAAAACTGTCCAATCTTTCTCCCCCTGCATCTTGGATGTTGATAGTTTCATCAACTGCTGATAGCCCACACTAGATAAAGCTAAAAAGCGCAAATTCACATCCTTATCATCTACAAGCACATTCATTTCAAGCCCTAACAAAGGATGAATGCCGTATTTTTTTGTAACCTCTAGAAAATCGAAAGCCCCGTAAAGATTGTCAATATCCATCATAGCCAGATGAGTGTAGCCATAGTCTTTTGCTACTCTCACATACTTGTCGATTGAAATGACACTCTCCATAAAACTATAGACTGTTTTTGTATCTAGTTGTGCGATCAATTTACACTTCTCCTCTATCGTTCTCACTATATTATACCATTTTCTTAAAATTTCTATTACTATTACTGATGCTTTAATATCTAATAGCTCAAATCATAGTTAATTAGACAATCCTTGCCTGATTTACAACAGCACCACTAATATTTTTGTATTTAAGCTTATCATTTCACATGTTTATTTTATAAATACTTATTTTTATTTATTATAGTTTCTATTAATTTTTATAGTATCTTTTCTCTCTATTTTTTGATATAATAACTGTAATATATTTCATAAGTAGGAGGCTTTTATGCGTTTTAATCAATTCAGCTATTTTGCGCTACCTAGAGATACAATTATCTTTGAATTAAAAAAGTATGGATTTGATTTACCAGTCAACATCACAAATAAAAAAATGCTTGAAGCGTTTCTTATTCGTTTCTTTTTTAATTACAAAGATAGCTCCTATCCCCTATCCAGTTTAGCAGTTGATAAGGAAACTGACTTATTGACATTTTTTCAATCAGATAAAGAGTTGACTGCTGATATTTTCTATACTGTGGCTTTTCAACTTTTAGGTTTTTCTTACTTGGTTGACTTTGAAGACGGCGAAGCTTTTCGCAAAGAGACTGGTTTTCCCATTGTATATGGTGACTTGATTGAAAATCTCTATCAGTTACTCAATACTCGCACTAAAAAGGGGAACACTCTTATCGACCAACTTGTCAGCGACGGTCTTATTCCTGAGGATAATGACTATCACTACTTTAACGGCAAGAGTTTGGCTACTTTTTCTAGCCATGATGCCATTCGAGAAGTCGTTTACGTTGAGTCTCGTGTCGATACTGACCAAAAAGGTCTACCAGACCTAGTCAAGGTCAGCATTATTCGTCCTCGTTATGATGGGCAAATCCCTGCTATCATGACAGCCAGCCCCTACCATCAGGGAACCAATGACAAGGCTAGTGATAAGGCTCTCTACAAGATGGAGGGTGAGCTTGAGGTCAAACCTGCTCACAAGATTGAGCTTAAAGAACCTCAACTAAATCTCCTCCAACCTCAAGGTCAAGCTGAGCTTGTGTCAGAAGCTGAGGAAAAGCTAACGCACATCAACGCTAGCTATACTCTCAACGACTACTTCCTTCCACGAGGCTTTGCCAATCTCTATGTGTCAGGTGTTGGAACCAAAGATTCTACAGGTTTCATGACTAATGGAGACTACCAGCAAATCGAAGCTTATAAAAATGTTATCGATTGGCTTAATGGTCGTTGTCGTGCCTTCACCGACCACACGCGCCAGCGTCAAGTTAAGGCTGACTGGTCAAACGGAAAAGTAGCCACAACTGGACTTTCCTATCTAGGTACCATGTCCAATGGTCTTGCGACTACAGGTGTAGATGGTTTAGAGGTTATCATTTCCGAGGCTGGTATTTCTTCGTGGTACAACTACTACCGTGAAAACGGTCTGGTAACTAGCCCAGGTGGATATCCAGGGGAGGACTTTGACTCCCTTGCTGAACTAACCTACTCTCGTAATCTCTTGGCTGGTGACTATATTCGTGGGAACGAAGCTCACCAAGCTGACTTAGAAAAAGTAAAAGAGCAACTGGATCGCAAGTCTGGCGACTACAATCAGTTTTGGCATGACCGTAATTATCTACTCAATGCCCATAAGGTAAAAGCAGAGGTTGTCTTTACCCACGGGTCTCAGGATTGGAATGTCAAGCCACTTCATGTTTACCAGATGTTCCATGCCCTTCCTACTTATATAAATAAGCATCTTTTTTTCCATAATGGCGCTCATGTTTATATGAACAACTGGCAGTCCATTGACTTCCGTGAATCCATGAATGCCTTATTGACTAAGAAATTACTAGAACAGGAAACGGATTACCAACTTCCTACTGTTATCTGGCAGGATAATACCGCTCCTCAGACTTGGTTATCACTTGATACATTCGGTGAGCAAGAGAACTTTGAAACTTTCTCACTTGGTCAAGAAGAGCAAGTCATTCAAAACCAGTACCCAGATAAGGATTTTGGGCGCTATGGTAAAACATACCAGACCTTTAATACAGACCTCTATCAAGGGAAAGCCAATCAAATTACTATTGACCTTCCTGTAACCAAGGATCTCCACCTGAACGGTCGCGCTCAGCTCAATCTGCGTATCAAGTCCAGTACAAACAAGGGGCTCTTATCAGCCCAACTACTGGAACATGGACAAAAGAAATATCTACAACCTTATCCAGCTGTTTTAAGTGCTAGAACCATTGACAACGGTCGCTACCACATGTTGGAAAATCTCTGTGAATTGCCATTTCGTGAAAATGCGCAACGAGTCGTGACAAAAGGCTACCTCAATTTGCAAAATAGAAATGATTTACTGTTAGTAGAGGATATTAAGGCAGATGAATGGATGGATATCCAGTTTGAACTGCAACCAACTATTTACAAGTTAAAAGAAGGAGATACTCTTCGTTTAGTCCTCTATACTACTGACTTTGAAATCACCATCCGTGACAATACTGACTACCACCTGACTGTCGATCTTGAACAGTCTACACTTCTCTTACCTTGTCAAAAGGTATGATATCAGACTTTCAATATGGAAGATTTCCACTTAAACAGTTGAAACAAACATAAACTTGGTATCAAATGCAATCCCGATATAGGCTTATGATAGGTCTACACGGAAGCTTTGACAAAAGATACTAAAACCCTAACCAACATGTGTACTCATTAATAATACTCGCTACCACACCACATGTTGAAAAATCTTTGTGAATTAACATTAATCATAAATTCACAATAAGTCGTGACAAAAGGCTACCCTAATTGAATGATTTACTGTTAGTAGAGGACACCAATGTAGATAAACGGATAGATACCCAATTCATCTACACTCAACTAGTGACAAGTTAAAAGAGTGGGATTTTCTCCATTTAGTCCTATACTACTGACTTTGAAATCATCATACGTGACAATACCGCTTACCACCCGACTGACGATTTCGTTCCGTCCACGCTTTCTGTACCTAGTACAAGGAGTAACATTTTATGAATAAATCTGAACACCGACACCAACTCATACGAGCTCTTGTAACGAAAAACAAGATTCATACTCAAGCTGAGCTACAAGCTCTTCTTGCTGATAATGATATTCAAGTTACACAAGCTACACTTTCAAGAGATATTAAAAGCATGAACCTCTCAAAAGTACGAGAAGAAGACAACTCTTACTACGTGCTCAATACAGGTTCTATCTCAAAATGGGAAAAACGTCTCGAAATTTACATGGAAGATGCTCTTGTCTTGATGCGCCCAGTTCAACATCAAGTCCTACTAAAAACCCTTCCTGGACTTGCTCAATCCTTTGGTTCTATCATTGATGCTTTGAGCTTCCCCGACGCTATTGCTAGCCTCTGTGGCGATGATGTCTGTCTCGTCATCTGCGAAGATGCAGAAGCTGCTCAAAAATGCTTTGAAGAATTGAAAAAATTCGCTCCACCATTTTTCTTTGAAGAATAAGAAAATTCCGTGTCTGATGTGGCACGGAATTTTCTTATATTCTTTACTGAGATGGATTTTCTTTTTTAGTTCGTGCCAATCTCAGGGCACGATTTGGATTGAGACGATTAAATAGTTCTTCCAATTTCTTTTCATTCCAAACGTCTGCGGCAGAAACAAAATTGCCATCCGCATCTCGGAAAGATATCGGTTTATCTCCCATACCAGTCTCCTAGTCTACAAATTCAAACTCAAATTTACCAATGCGGACCAAGTCACCATCTTTAGCTCCACGCGCACGAAGGGCTTCATCAACCCCCATACCACGTAGCTGGCGAGCAAATTTCATGACTGATTCGTCACGATCAAAGTTGGTCATATTAAAGAGTTTCATCAGTTTTTCACCAGAAAGCACCCATGTTGCATCGTCATCACGACTAATTTCAAAGGCTTTTTCTTCCTCGTCAAAGCCATAGTAGGCTTCTTCTTCCATATCTGACTCGTCGTAGAGCAAGAATTCTGGTGTCTTGTCTAACAATTCAGCTGTAGCATCCAAGAGCGTTGCCAGACCTT
Organism: Streptococcus vulneris; assembly: GCF_019218685.1. NCBI lineage: Bacteria > Bacillati > Bacillota > Bacilli > Lactobacillales > Streptococcaceae > Streptococcus > Streptococcus vulneris. The sequence goes on from NZ_JAHUZC010000001.1 coordinate 188,827, forward strand.
GCTTGGTCAATCCAGAAATCGGGAAGATAGCTGGTAGCTCTTCAAATTCATCATAGTTTTCAGCTAATTTTTTCTTGAATTCTTCAAGATTTTCCTGACTCTCAGGCATATCCATCTTATTGGCTACGATAATCTGTGGACGCTCCATGAGACGAAGATTGTATGACTCCAACTCCTTGTTAATAGCAAGATAATCCTCATAAGGATCACGTCCTTCGCTAGCTGACATATCAATGATGTGAAGGATGACACGTGTACGCTCGATGTGACGGAGGAACTGAGTTCCCAGACCGACTCCCTGACTAGCTCCTTCAATCAAACCTGGTAGATCAGCTACTGCAAAGGATTCACCTGATTGGGTACGAACCATTCCTAGATTTGGCACAATTGTCGTAAAGTGGTAGGCAGCAATTTTAGGCTTAGCTGAGGTGATAACACTTAAAAGTGTTGATTTCCCAACAGAGGGGAAGCCTACTAAACCAACATCTGCCAAGATTTTTAATTCCAATTGTAACTCACGTTCCTGACCTGGTTCTCCATTTTCAGAGATTTCCGGTGCAGGATTTTTTGGTGTTGCAAAGCGGATATTTCCACGTCCACCACGACCACCGTGGGCAACGATAAATTCTTGACCGTGTTCAATCAAATCTGTCAAGACCTTGCCTGTCTCAGCATCACGCACAGTCGTACCTTGTGGTACTCGAACTCTAAGGTCCTCAGCACCACGACCATGCATCCCTTTGGTCATTCCTTTCTCACCAGAATCAGCCTTGAAATGGCGATTATAGCGGAAATCCATGAGAGTACGTAGACCTTCGTCTACAACGAAGACTACATTACCTCCACGACCACCGTCACCACCCCAAGGACCGCCATTAGGGACATATTTTTCACGGCGAAAGGCAACCATACCATCGCCACCATTACCAGCCTTGACCTTGATCTTGGCTGTATCTAAAAACATACTCATTTTTTTCTTCTCACTTTAAAAAAGGGCTGGGAAATCCCAGTCACAAAATTTTCTTGAATCTATTTTATAGATTACTGAGGGCACCAATTGCAGTTGCAAAAATACCCAAAATACTTGCTACTAACATGATAAGTACGATAAGCAAGGTTAATTTCTCAAACATAGTTTTTTTACGTTTTCCATTATCTCCAAATGCCATTTTTATCTCCTTCATTACATTCTATTTTCTATTATCTTAGCATGAATTTAGCTAGTTTTCAATAGTCACTTGCTACCGGCGCAATAATCCATAAAATGATATAAGCTACAATTCCTGCCCCATAACAAAATGCAAGAACACCCCATATTACACGAACAATAGTCGGATCAATATCAAAATAATTTGCGACCCCAGCACATACTCCAGCAATTTTTTGATCACTACCACTTCTCATCAATTGTTTTTTCATAGCTATTCCTCTTTCTATTCTTCATGGTCTTTCCAATAATCTCTGATGCTGATTAACTGTGTTTTTGAAGCCCTCAGCATTCGTCTAGAGCCTTTTACAGGCACAGCAACCACCTGTTGCGGTAGATACAAAACTGTCTTAAAGATACGCTGACTGACCGTATCATCTTTTGCTAAATCTTTCTGGAAGTTATTTGAAATAATGGCATCCAGATAAAACTCATGCACTCGTTTTCCAAAGTTCTCAGCTGAAATCTCGTACAATTTCTCTGATAAGGTATGCTCATCCATATCTGGAGTTGCAATCAGGGCTTCCAAAATAGCTCCAGCCAAATCATGTTCCCCATAGTACAAGGTTCCAAACATTTTATCACTGATAAGATTATCCAGATAAGGATTTCCATGAGCAATGACAGGCGTTCCACTGGCTAAGCTTTCCAAGTATGTCAAACCTTGCGTTTCACTTGTCGATGCCGAGATGAAGAAATCCGCCGCCTTATAGTAAAGAGCCGTCTCACTAGGAGCAATCATGCCTGTAAAGATGACGTAGTCTTGAATCTCTAGTTTCTTGGCTTGCTCTTTGAGGTCATCCAGATAAGGACCATCCCCAGCTACCACCAGTTTGACCTTGTCTTCTTCTTTCAGAACTTCTGCAAAGGCTGCTAGTACTGCTTGAATATTTTTTTCATAGGAAATTCTGGAAAGACTCAGCAACATCTTTTCATCATCTTGAATTCCTAGTTTAGTACGCAGTTCTGTCAAATTTTCCTGCTTGATTTCCGGACGCTCAAACTTGGCTAATTCAATCCCAGTTGGAATGACCCTTTTTTCAACCTTGACCTTATAGTCAGATAGCAAGTCTCGGACAATCTCACTCGGGCAAATAACCCCATCCACATCATGCAGGAAACCTCTTACTAAGTACTTGACCATACTAGGACGAATCAACATCCCCTTAGCAATATAATGCACGTAGTCTTCGTATTGGGTGTGATAGGTATGGATGACTGGAATCTTCAATTCACGCGCAATCCAAATTCCCAACAAGCCAAGAGAAAATTCTGTCTGAGTATGGATAATATCCAGTTGATATTGTTTAGCAATTTCAAGCGCCTTGCTGAATCCTCGATAGGCAAAGCGGCGATCCTTAAAAGCAAAGAAAGGAACACTTGGAATACGGATGATTTGCCAATCTTCGTAGCGATTGACATCCTTATCTGTCGTAGTAAAGATAAAAACAGCATGCCCCTGCTTTTCAAGTTCTGTTTTCAAGGTTCGAATACTGGTCGCAACACCAGAAACCTGAGGAAAATAGGTATCTGTAAATAAACCAATTCGCATAGATTACCTCACTTTTTACTTTCTCCCTAAAGCGGCTTGTTTCTCATAAAAATCCAACCAGATTTGTAAGAGATGCTCTTCAGAATACTCTCTAGAAATATTCTTAGCTTTTTCTTTCAAATCTTTTAAAGCATCAGGATTCGCTTGATATTCCAGAATAGCTTCTTTCATCTCTTCTCTATCTGCTGTCGCCCGATAATTGCCCTCCAAAATTACCTTATAAAGATCTAAATCACGCAACATAATCGGAGCTTCACAACTGGCAGCTTCTAGGATAGTCATAGGAAAGAGTTCATTGTAACTAGGAAGCAAGAAAAGATCCGCTAGGGCATACAATTCGCGCATCCGCTCTGGCGATACAATACCTGGAAAAATCAAATTTTTAGGGGGATTATCCATCATTTTCTTGTAGCGTTCATAACCATCTGTCATACCACCAAAAGAGAAACCACCTGCCCAGATAAAGGTAATTTGCGGCAATTCCTCAGCCAGACGGATAAAATCGTCAATCCCTTTGCGTTTCTGAACTTGACCAGCACCTACTACGATAAACTGATTGTCACTAAGACCTAGCTCTGTACGCAGTCTCGCTACCTCTTCCTGTGGAAGCGGATGCCATTTTTCCTTGTTGACAAAGTTAGGGATATAGGTCACTTTTTCACGTGGAATACCAGCTGCCACTAAATCCTCAATAAACATAGGATTGACCACCACCAAGTGCTCCATCCGGTTGTAAAAAGAAAATACATAGCGTTTCACAATTCCCTTTATGAAAAATGGAATTTTCAAACTCCCCTCGAGTGTATCAGGTAAGAAATGCACATAGCCAATTTTCCTTCCTGATCGTTTCTTCTGGAATGTTGATAAATAATAGGGGAGATCAATTGTATGAAAGTGAGTCACATCTGCCTCTATTGGAAGATTTTCTGTAACAATCAATTGGTCCTTGGCATCACGGTGAAGAAGACGAACTAATTCACGGTAAGCACCTGAAACTCCTTGTCCTGCTACTTTCTCACTTGAACTCAACATATTGATGCGTAATTTCTTTTTTTCCATAACTACTATTATATCATTTTCTTTGAATAAAATCAGCAAAAGAAAGGAGAGACTAGAGGAAAAGAGGGGGAAATTTCCTCGCTTTTCCAATAATCTCTCACATGTTTTTATTTGTTTACTTAATGCCTAGGGCAATACGTGCATAGCGACTCATTTTTTCAACAGTCCAGGCTGGATACCAAACTAATTTGACCTCAGTATCCGTTACTTCTGGAACCTCTGTCATAGCATCATAAATCTGGTCTGTCAAAAGGTCTGCTAGGGGACACCCCATGGTTGTCAAAGTCATATCAATCTCTGTTTGTCCTGTGTCACCGTCAAAACGAATCTCATAGATCAAGCCAAGATTGACAATATCGATTCCCAACTCAGGGTCAATAACTTCTTCCAAGGCTGATAAAATTCGTGTTTTGATATTTTCAATTTGCTCTTCTGTATAAGCCATATTCATCCTCACTCTTAGTCTTCAATAAAATCACGAAGCGGTTTGCTGCGACTTGGTTGGCGTAGTTTTCTCAAAGCTTTAGCTTCAATCTGACGGATACGCTCACGAGTCACGTTAAAGACTTTACCCACATCTTCAAGGGTACGCATTTTACCATCATCTAGCCCAAAACGCAGACGCAAAACATTTTCTTCACGGTCTGTAAGAGTATCCAAGACCTCATCCAACTGCTCACGCAAGACGATACGAGTTGTATAGTCCACTGGATTTTCAATCACTTCATCTTCGATAAAGTCCCCAAGGTGGCTATCATCCTCTTCACCAATAGGAGTTTCAAGGGATACCGGTTCTTGGGCAATCTTCAAGATTTCACGAACCTTGTCAGGTGTCATATCCATACGTTCAGCGATTTGTTCTGGTGTCGGATCTTGTCCCAATTCTTGAAGGAGGTTACGCTGTTCACGAACCAGCTTATTAATCGTTTCAACCATGTGAACTGGGATACGGATAGTACGAGCTTGATCCGCAATAGCACGAGTGATAGCCTGACGAATCCACCAAGTTGCGTAAGTTGAAAACTTGAACCCTTTAGAATAATCAAACTTGTCAACCGCCTTCATCAAGCCCATATTTCCTTCTTGAATCAAGTCAAGGAACTGCATACCGCGTCCAACATAACGTTTGGCAATAGAAACAACCAAACGAAGATTGGCTTCCGCAAGTCGTTGTTTGGCTTCGATATCACCAGCTTCAACTGCAAGTGCCAACTCTTTTTCCTCTTCATTGGTCAAGAGAGGAACGACCCCGATTTCTTTCAGGTACATACGGACAGGGTCATTAACCTTAGCCGAAGTTGAACCAATCAAGTCCTCGTCGCTGAGTTCTGGCTCTTCTTCTGCACTAAGAACACGCGCACTTGGATTTCCTTCGTTATCTGTGATAGAAATCCCTGCATCCTGAATTCGTTGCAAGAGATCTTCAATCCCATCAGCATCCAAGGTAAAAGGAATCACCAGACTAGCATTGATTTCATCATCAGTTGCTGTCCCTTTTTGTTTATGATTACGGATAAATTCTGCTACTTGTACGTCAAATGTTGTTACTTCTTTTTGTTTTGTTGCCATTATTACTCCATTCTTCTCTTTTGGGAAATTAAACGTTCCAATTCTTCTAGGGCTGTGTCTGTATCTCCTACATGGCTAGCTTCCTGCACCTTCTTTTTGATTCTCATATTGTCCTGATTCAAGAGAGCCTTGTTTCGAGTCATTTCTACTTCACTAAGTTCCTGAGGTGACATCTCAGCAGGCAAATCCTGAGCTAAAACTTGGTACCAAGCTCTTTCAACTTCCTCTGTTTGTTCTGCTAGAACTTCTGGAGGAAGATTGCCATACTGACCAAGCAAGTCATATAAGACCTGAAATTCAGGAGTATCAAATGCAAAGTCTTCTCGCAAGCGGTAATCATTCAAAATAAGAGGGGATTCCATCATTCGATAAAGTAGATGAGCTTCTGCCCTCATAATAGCCGATAACTGCTTGGTGACAGGCATAGTGATTGACGTCGGTATGGAAATACCTTCCATGCGATTCTGCCTTTGTGCCTGACGACTTTCATTAACAATCTGCTCAATCTGGGCATAATCAAAGGACGCCAGACTGTCAGCTAAAATATGTATATAGCTGTTTTGAGCAGTAATAGATTTTTCTTGAACAATCAAGGGAGCTATTTTTTCAATAAACTCAATCTGTGCCTGCAGATTTTCACTGTTTTCAGGCTTATACTGATGAATGTAAAACTCAATCGGACTAATACGAGTTTTCGTTAATAGATAGGCCAAGTCTTCTGGTCCATTTTTTTGTAGATACTCATCAGGATCCAAGTTATCAGGCATGCTAACGATTTGCACAGGCATGTCACCAATTTCGTCCAGCGCTTTCAATGTCGCAGCTTGCCCAGCCTTATCACCATCATAAACAAGAACTAACTTCTTAGTTAGCCTTTTCAAATGCTCAACATGCTCTCGACTCAAGGCTGTTCCCATAGATGCAACAGCATTTTCGATTCCAGCCCGATAGGCTGCAATGACATCCATGAATCCTTCCATCAGGTAAATCTCACTGGTTTTACCAGAAGATTTTTTTGCCCTATCCATATGATATAATTCGTAACTTTTGTTAAAAATTGCAGTCGATCGGCTATTTTTATACTTAGAAGTTTGTGAATCCGTTTTCTGCCAGATACGACCTGAGAAGGCAATGACCTTTCCCTGGTCATTTGTCAGGGGAAACATAATACGATTGTGAAAGGTGTCTACAAATTGATTGGCATCTGAGAGGTAAAACAGTCCTGAATCTAGGAAATCCTCATCACGATACTGAGCAGACAAACGTTGATAGAGATAATTTCGTTCTGGAGGTGCTAAACCAATCCGAAAATGCTTGAGCACTTCATCTGTCAAACCACGCTGATAAAGGTAGTTTCTGGCCTCTTTCCCCATGGTCGTTGTCATGAGAATAGCATGATAAAATTTGGCAGCATCTTCGTGCATATCATAAAGAGCTTGGTGGGGTGAAGCTGGCTTCTGTTCACTATAAAGCGGTTTTTCCACCTCTATCCCGACACGCTGACCTAAGATTTGGACAGCCTCCATAAAGGGAACCCCTTGGTACTCCTCGATGAATTTAAAGACATCACCAGAGCGACCACAACCAAAACAGTGGTAAAACTGCTTGTCTTCTACAACGTTGAAAGAAGGTGTTTTTTCACCATGAAAAGGACAGAGCCCTAGATAGTTCCGTCCTGCCTTTTGTAAAGAAATCACATCTCCTATGACTTCCACAATGTTGGCATTGTTTTTGATTTCTTCAATGACTTGTTTGTCAACCATACACAATACCTCCATGTTATCATAGTTTACTTTATATAGTATACTTTATTTCAGAAAAAAAGTAAACCATTTCACGCATTTTCCCTACTTTATTCAAAGAGCTGATAATAATCAGAGATTTTCATTTTTGCTTTTTCTTCTTGTTTCAAATCTTGGATAATTCGTCCTTCTTTCATGACAATTAAACGATTGCCATATTTGAGAGCATCTTCCATATGGTGGGTAATCATAAGCGCTGTCAGCTGATCTTTCTTGACAAATTCATCCGTCAATTCCATGAGTGCGACACTGGTCTTTGGATCAAGAGCTGCAGTATGCTCGTCTAACAAGAGCAATTCAGGGCGCTTCAAGGTTGCCATCAAGAGACTCAAAGCCTGTCTTTGTCCACCTGATAAGAACTCAATCGGTGTATTCAAGTGTTTCTCAAGACCGTTTCCCACTTTTTCAATAGTTGCCTGAAACTCATCCTTATAACTAGACAAGCGTCGTGGTAACAATCCACGCTTTTCACCACGAAACTTGGCAATCAAAAGATTTTCAGCCACCGTCATACGGGGAGCTGTCCCCATCTTGGGATCTTGGAAGACACGAGACAGATACTTAGCCCGCTTCTCTGGTGAAAACTTAGTAACATCCTCACCCAAGATACGAATAGTTCCACTGCTTAATGACAAGGTTCCTGCAATAGTGTTAAAGAGAGTTGATTTCCCAGCTCCATTTCCACCCAAAATCGTGATAAAGTCCCGTTCAAAAATTTCTAAGGAAACATCATTTAAAATAATCTTTTCTTCATCAAAGCCATTTTTAACGACTTTGGTTGCATTTTTTAATTCTACAATGGCTGTCATTTACTTAACTTGGCTCCTTTCAAGATTGTTTGCTTAAATGTTGGAATCATGAGGCAGACTGCTAAAATCACGGCGCTATATAGACGAAGGTAACTTGTGTTAAATCCAAGCGCGATAACAGCCCATACTAAGAATTGATAAGCGATAGAACCTACAACGATTGTAACCAAACGCTCTGCCAAGCTCAAACTCTTGAAGATAACTTCTCCAATAATCAAACTTGCAAGCCCCACAACGATAACCCCGATTCCTCGAGAAACATCAGCATAGCCTTCTTGCTGGGCAATAAGAGCCCCTGCAAGGGCAATCACACCATTTGATAAGACCAACCCCATAAGCTCCATGCGCCCAGTATGAATCCCGAAACTTCTAGCCATATCAGGATTGTCACCTGTAGCAATATAGGCTTGTCCGAGTTTGGTATCCAAGAAAAAGAGCATGAGAGCAATAACAAGACTGACAAAGATGAGACCTGTCAAGAGTTGGTTCAAATCTGAATCAAAAGGCAAAACATCCTGGATTTGCTTGGTTCCAAGCAATCCTAAATTTGCACGTCCCATAATCAAGAGCATGATAGAGTGACAGGAAGTCATCACCAAAATCCCTGAGAGCAAGGTTGGGATCTTCCCTTTTGTATAAAGAAGTCCTGCTGCCATTCCAGCCAAACAACCTGCTCCTACAGCAACAAGAGTCGCTAAAAATGGGTTCACTCCTTTGGTTATCAAAGTGACAGCAACAGCTCCCCCAAGAGGGAAGGAACCTTCTGTCGTCATATCTGGAAAGTTCAAAATCCTAAATGTCATAAAGATCCCCAGACCTAGAATAGCCCAGACAAATCCTTGAGAAATAATAGATAATATCATCTGTTTCTTAACCTTTTCTATATGATTTCTATTGTAAAAAATTGGAGGAGATGTCCCCAACTCCTCCATTGTAGATTATTCAATCACTTGTCCTGCTTCTTTTAGAACAGATTCAGGAATCGTAATACCTAGCTCTTGTGCCAATTTTTTGTTAATTACTGACTTACCAGTTGAAAAGACATTGACTGGAGTTTCAGCTGGTTTTGCACCTTTCAAGACTTGTGCAATCATTTTACCTGTTGCCACACCAAGGTCGTGTTGGTCAACTACAACTGATGCCAAACCACCTGCTTCTACCATGGCAGTCGCGCTTGGATAAATTGGTTTCTTAGCGGATTGATTACTTGATACAACTGTTGAGAAGGCTGAAGCAATGGTGTTGTCGATTGGAACCCAGATAGCATCGACCTTGCTAGTCATAACGTTGACTGTTGAAGCAATTTCATTTGTTGAAGGAACAGCAAATGTTTCGACTGTCAAACCTGCTTTTTCAGCAAAAGCCTTAAATTCTTCTACCTGTGTTTTTGAATTGTCTTCGCTGCTTGAATAAAGAGCTCCAATTGTTTTCACATTTGGTGTGAGAGCTTTGATAAGTTCAACTTGTTGTTGAGCTGGATTATGGTCAGATACCCCTGTGATGTTGCCACCTGGTTTTTTCAAATCTTTGACCAAGTTAGCACCAATTGGGTCTGTAATAGCAGCCATGATAACCGGTAGGTCTTTTGTGGCACTAGCCAAGCCTTGAGCAGCTGGTGTTGCAATCCCTACTACTAGGTCATTCCCATTTGCAACCAATTGTTTACTCATTGTCGCAACCTTACTTTGGTCACCTTCTGAGTTCATAAAATCGATTTTAAGTTGATCATCTTTATAACCTTCTTCTGCAAGTCCATCTTGGATTCCCTTATAAATCAAGTCAAGAGATGGATGGCTTACAAACTGAAGGACACCAACTTTGGCAACTTTCTTTTCATTTTTAGCTTCTGGTTTATTCATTGAAGAGTAAATCAAGCTTCCTGCTACTAAGACCGCTAATGCAGCGATAATTCCAATTAAACGTTTATTTTTCATTCTATTTCTCCTTTTTAATTCCTTTAAAATACTTCACTTATCTAAACAAGCGACGCCATCGTTTTCTTTCCATACTAACCTCCATCAAAAAAGTCCTCACACAAAAAACTTGTGTGAGGACGTCGATGCGCGGTACCACCTCAATTATAGGGAATTTCCCTATCACTCTGTCTCGCAATAACGAGATGCACTGTAAGGTGTGCTCACCGAATTTTTATGATTTCAAATTCTAAATAACATTCAGCCCAATCTTCATCATCACCACTTATCTGTTTTCAGCTACCACAGACTCTCTAAAAAGTTTATATGATTACTTTTCTGAATGGTTAAATTATATCATTTTTCAAATACTTGTCAAGACTCTTTTAGCATTTTTTTGAACTATTCAAAAACTTCCCCTATAGAAAAGAGGAAGTTTGATAGGTATCAGCCTGAATTACGCAATCCTGTCGCAATTCCGTTGATGGTTGTATGGATTAATTTTTCTTGATCGCTTGATAATTCTCCACGACGTTGACGTTTAATCAACTCCAACTGGATATAGTTGAGAATATTAAAGTAAGGCATACGGTAATCCAAACTTGCTTTTAGATATGGATTTTCAGCCAAGAGTTCATCGTAACCTTCGATAGCCAAGATGACTTCCTTGGTAACTTGCCATTCATTTAGAATAGTCTCATAAATCGCTTTTACTTGATCATCTTCACAAAGTTTGGCATATTCAAAAGCAATATTCATATTTGATTTTGACAAGACCATGTCAACATTTGAAAGAAGTGACTGGAAGAAAGGCCAATTTTGGTACATATCTCGTAGGATAGCGATATTTTCTGGATTCTTATCAATAAATTCTTTGAAGCTTGAACCAACTCCATACCAGCCAGGGAACATGACACGGCTTTGCGACCATGAGAATACCCAAGGGATAGCGCGTAAACCACCGATTTCAGTAATCGTCTTACGAGCAGCTGGACGTGAACCGATATTAAAGCTTGAAATAGCCTTGATTGGACTTGACTCAAAGAAATAATCATAGAAATGGTCATTGCCAAAGACCAAATCACGGTAGATATCGTAACTGCAGTCCACCACTTGGTCCATAATAGCTTCATAACGATTGGATGTATTGGTATCGCTCTTCTTCTGAGTAATCATACGGTTAATGGCTGCAGATACTAACATTTCAAGGTTATAATAGGCAGCATCTTTGTTACCGTATTTATTCCCAATTACTTCCCCCTGCTCTGTCAAGCGGATACGGTCCTTGATAGACTTAAGCGGTTGAGATGTGATAGCTTCATAGGTTGGTCCACCACCACGACCGACAGTTCCACCACGACCATGGAAGAAGGTAACCTTAACACCAAATTCATCTCCAATGGCAGTCAGTTGTTGTTGAGCCTTGTAGAGAGTCCAACATGATGAAAGGTAACCACCATCTTTATTACTATCAGAGTAGCCAAGCATGATTTCTTGGTAATTATTGCGCGAAGCAATCCATTTCTTAGCAAGAGGAAGAGAAAGGTATTCTCTCATAGTTTCTTCTGAGTGATCCAAGTCCTCAATTGTCTCAAAGAGAGGAACGATTTGGACACGGGCTCTTTCTTTATCAACTAACCCTACTTCTTTTAGCAAGATAGCCAATTCCAACATGTCTGATACGCTGGTTGCATGTGAAATGATTGTCTGACGAATGACATCATCTCCCAACTTATCTTTCAACTTACGAGCAGCCTTAAAGATTTCTAATTCTTTTTCAAGTAACTCTGATTTTTCAACATGAGTGGCAGAAAGAATACGTGGATCTTCTTCCAATTCTTTCAAGAGAAGCTGGCATTTTTCTTCTTCACTTAGTTCGCTATAATGAGAATGAATACCTGCTGATTTCAAGAGTTCAGCTACACAGGCTTCATGAACACTAGAATCTTGACGCATGTCAATAGATGCCAAATAGAAACCAAAAATTTCAACTGCCTGAATTAACTCAACAAAATCACCAGAAATCAGTGCTTCACCCTTGTTTTCCAAGAGGGAATCACGAATGGTAATTAAATCCTTATAAAAATCATTAGCTGTTTCATAGCGAGCCCCAACTTCCTTATCCTCAATCAGATAGGTTTTTGTTGCTTGGATTTTTGATTGAATATCAAACAAGGCACGACGGTAAAGCTCTTTTTCACGATAAATCGAGTTATCCTTAGACTGACGAGCCATTTCTCTGACTTGCTTGCTCACATTGACAATACTGGTTGAGAGAGAGAATTCACGATAAAGTTGGTAAATCTTTTCATCATAGTAGTTCATGATGACTTCACACTGAGTCATAGCAGATTGTTTCAAGGTATCTGCTGTAACAAAAGGATTCCCATCACGGTCTCCACCAATCCACATTCCCATGGTAATTGGTTTAGGATGTTTCAACTCCAGTCCATGTTTTTTAGCTAGACGCTTGTACTCAGCAGTCAGATGAGGAACTGCCTTCAAGAATGAGCTATTGTAGTATTCCATTACATTCGTGATTTCATTGGTTACTTTCAATTTCTTTTCACGAATCATATCTGTCTGCATGATAATTTCAATGTAACGACGGAGATCATTATGCCATTTTTCCTTATTAATCAAACCTAATTTCACATCACGGTACTTACGCAAGAGGGTATGGATATGGTTAGTCAAATCCAACATACTCTTACGTTGCACTTGTGTTGGATGGGCTGTCAAAACAGGGACAACATTCAAGTGTTCTAGAATTTCAACCGCGTTTTCTTTTTCCGCAACCATTTTGATCGTTGCTGATAATTTCCCAAGATAATCTTGATCGATATTATTTTGATGGTTGATTTCATAGGCTAAATCCACGTCTTCAGAAATATTAATCAAAAGAGGCAAGATAGAGAAATAGCGTGAAATATAAGCCATTTCATCATTTGTCAGACTAGTAACTAATTGGTTCAAACCTTGATAATCTTCTTGAGTTGACAATTCCTTCAACTGCATGATTTTTTCAAAAGTCTCTGGGGCAAGCATATTTTTAGTGATATCTTCTAACAATTCTGTTAAAATCAATACTTCTTCTTGCACGACAGCTTTATTACTATAGTTTTCTAATTTTTGAAGAGACATAGGTCATCCTTTCCACTATCAACTCTACATATAGTTTGATGAGTGAGCTTCTAACTCCTCATATAATTGGGCACGTTTTTCACTTGCATCAATATTTAAGACAAAGGCGATGGCTACAGACAAGACTAGGAGACTGTTCCCTCCTTGTGATAAGAAGGGGAAGGTTACTCCTGTCGAAGGAATAATGCCAGAAATTCCACCGATATTGACAAATACCTGTACCAGCATCATCCCCCCAACCCCAATCGCCATCATAGAATTAAAGGGATTCTTAGCACGAATACCGACTAGGATAATTCGTAAAATCAGGAAAAAGACAAGTGCTAAAATCAAGCTGGCTCCCACAAATCCAAACTCTTCAATAACAATTGAAAATACAAAGTCTGTATGTGCCTCTGGTAAATAACCACGTTTTTCTATTGAATTTCCTAAGCCTAGACCAAACCACCCACCATTTACCATGGCAAAGTAGGAATTTGCAAGTTGGTGGCCTGACCCTGCCAAATCGGCAAAGGGATTAAAGTAGGCACTGAAACGCTTAGCAACGTAACCAAATACTGGAACTTTTGAAAACTTATCAACCCCGATCATAGAGATAGCTGATAAGGATAGGGCTGAAACTCCAAATAATACACCGATAAAGACTATAAACCAACGATGAGCAATTCCACTAACTGTATACATAATCAAGGCGACAAGAACTAGGATGGTAGCATTCCCCAAATCTGGGAAAATAGCTAAACTTCCTATCATTACTAGTAGGACGAAGCGCCAATCATTAAAAGCACGAGGAATCCATTGATTTTGAGTTAAAACTTGAAAATCGTAAATCCCAATTTCATCCTGTTGTTTTGAAAAACGTTGGGCCAAGTACCAGACGATGATAATCTTCAAATACTCAGCTGGCTGAATGGTCAACGGTCCTACTGAAATCCAACCATAGGCTCCATTGACTGGCGTACCAATTAAGCGAGCCAGAGCCAAAAGAATCAGCTCAACAAACATAACAATAAATAAGAGTCGTTCTTTTCTTAAAAAATTCAATTTCAGCTTATATATCAAGGCAATCAATATTAAACTAAGTATCCAAAACATTCCCTGACTTCGAACCAATTGGAGGGCACTTTTACCTTCTTCGATAAGAATGGCACTGGTTGTAGAATAAACTACAATCAAGCCCAAAATAGATAAAAGCAAGTAAGGAACTAGAATAGAATAGTTTAACAGGTGCCTCTTACTAATCTTCATAGTATCACCAATCTAATGAGAACAAAAGAAATTATTCCCAAATTCCGTTTATTTTCTAGTTTTGATTGCTATTATACCATTTTTTCCGAAAGAAAAAAACTCTTACCCTCAAGATAGAAGATTTTCTCATAAGAAAAAGAGCACTTGGCTCTTTTCTGTTTTATTCTTTTGAAGAACTGCTTGAGCTTGAATCGCCACCACCGATGTATTGAGTAAAGATATTTTGGAAGGCTTGGTCTTTAACCTTGATGTTGGCTGCTTGCAATTCTTTTCCGACAATACTTTGAACAAATGATGCATCATTTTGTTTTTGAGTCAAGATAACAGTTTTCAATTTTTCTTTGTAGTCATCGATATTAGATGACTTTTCTGTTTTCTTAATGAGTTTTACAATGTAATACTGACTGCTGTATGCTTGAGTACCAGTAGCTGTAATGACATCAGAAATGCCATTAACATCCAAGGCAAAAGCTGCTTTCTTAACTTGATCTGGTACCTCTGTTGAAGCTGAATCAAAAGTAATTTCACCACCGTTAGCTTTGGTTTTCTCATCTGTTGAATTATCTTTAGCTAATTGAGCGAAATCTGCGCCACTTGCCTTAGCTTTTTCGAGGACTTCTTTCGCTTTATCCTCATTATCAAGACGGATAATTTGAGCAGTTACGTCCGGAGTATAGCTCTCAAATGCTTTCTTATACGCTTCATCAGTTAATTCAGCTTCTGCAGCCTTTTTAACTGCAAATTCAACTAATTTACTTGTACGAATTTGTGCTTTACGTGTTTCAAGAGTCATACCTGATTGTGATAAGACACGTTGGTAATTCTCACCATATTGTTTTTCTTCTCCAGAAATGATATCATCGATTTCTTTGTCATCTACTTCTGATCCATATTGCTTCTCAAATACTTTTTGAATAGTCAAGTTCAACAAGACTTGTTGGGCTGAAGGATTGCTTTTCACTTGCTCATAAAATTGATGTTCTGTGATGACATCTCCTTTCATGCTGATAAGGTCTGCCCCTTCTGAACCTTTGGAACAAGCTGCTAAAGTTGCTACTGATAATAGTGTAATGGCACCTGCCAATAGTTTTTTCTTCATGTCTACTCCTTTGAGATAAGTGTTACCCTATCTATTTTACTATATTTTCTTAAATTTTTCTGAAAATTATTCGCTGTCAGGCAATTGAACATCTGCTACATTTTTACGAAGCATGAGAATACCGTCCCCCAGAGGTACTAATGTTGCAGTGAGTCCTGGATTGTCTAAGGTTGCATCAAATAATCTTTGAAGGCCTCGATAAATAGTTCGCTGGCCACGACGGACTTCCATAATATCCTTGGCAACATCACCACCTTGGAAAATATCATCCAAGACAACCACGCCTCCAACGTCCAAATGTTTGAGGATTTCTGGCAGAAAGACGATGTATTTAGACTTGGCTGAATCCATAAAGACGAAATCATAGGACTCTGTCAAGGTAGATAAGACATCTACCGCATCTCCTTCTAGGAGCGTAATTTGCTTGCGACTGTCAAATTGAGCAAAATTTTCCTTGGCAAAACCAATCATTTCTGGATTGCGATCAATGGTTGTAATCTTTGCATTCGGTGCATGTTCTGCCATCAAAAGGGCTGAAAAACCGATAGCCGTCCCAATTTCCAGAATGTTTTTAGGTTGCATGGTCTCCATGAGAAAACGGAAATAAGCAACCGTTTCATGGGGAATAATAGGAATATTTTCCTTGCGAGCAAAGTCTTCCAATTCTTTCAGGGAACCTGTGACTTGCTTTTGACGCTGGCGCATCAAGTCCACAATTTCTTCTTTGACAACAGGACGACGCATGTTATGGTTGGCATTCTTACTATATGATTCAACCATCTTATGCCAATCCCAATTTTTCAACAAGGGCTTCAAACTCATTCAAACGACGTTCAAAGACTGCAAAGGCATCGTTGAGATAGTCTTCCTTCTCCATATCAACACCAGCTTTTCTCATGACATTAAGTGGATAGTCAGACTTACCTGCCTTGAGATAGTCGATATAGCGGTCACGGTCTTCTTGACTACCATGTACAATCTTTTCAGCCAAGGCTGAAGCTGCTGCAAAGCCAGTTGAATATTGGTATACATAATAGTTATAGTAGAAGTGTGGAATTCGAGCCCACTCGTATTGGATTTCAGGATTATCTTCCTTACTCAAACCATAATACTCTTGGTTCAAGTCTGCGTAGAGTTTATTTAGGAAATCGCTTGTCAAGACTTCACCATTTTGGTCTGCTTGATGAATCGCGTGTTCAAACTCAGCGAATTGAGTTTGGCGGAAAACTGTTCCACGGAAACCATCTAGGAAGTTATTGAGAATCGCAAAGCGCGTTGCGTCGTCTTCCACTTCTTCCAATAATTTCTCCGTCAAGATATTTTCATTGGTAGTTGATGCAATCTCAGCTAAGAAGATAGAATAATCTCCGTAAACATAAGGCTGCGTTTCACGAGTATAGCTGGAATGCATACTGTGACCTGTTTCATGAACAAGAGTAAAGAGATTGTCTAGATTGTCCTGCCAGTTTAGGAGCATAAAGGCATTGGTATCGTAAGAACCACCAGAATAGGCCCCTGAACGCTTGCCTTGGTTTTCGTAAACATCAATCCAACGCTCGCTGAAGGCACGTTTAACACGGCTCAAGTAATCCTCACCCAAGACTGCCAAGGCTTCTTCTGCTTTTTTCAAGGCTTCTTGGTAGGTAAAACTATATTCGACAGACGAAAGCGGAGTGTAAACATCATACATCTTGAGGTCTGAAATCCCCAAGATTTTTGAACGAAGTTCAAGGTAACGATGCAAGAGTGGCAGATGCTTGCGAACTGCTACTACCAAATTGTCATAAACACTTTCTGGAACAAAATTGGCCGCTAGGGCTGCATGACGCGCACTCTTGTAGTTGCGAACCTTGGCACGGTAGTTTTGCACCTTAACATTGGTTTGCAAGGTTTTGGCATAGGTATGTTGGAATTGCTCATAAGTCGCATAAAGGGCTTGATAGGCACCACGGCGCACCTCACGATTTTTAGATTCCATTAAATGCATATAAACGCCATGTGATAATTGTACTTCGTTACCATCTTCATCTTTAACAAATGGAAAGACGATATCTGCATTATCTAAAATAGCAAAGGTTTCACTTGCCGAACCAAAGATTTCCCCAGCTCCAGCTAATAATTCTTCTTCACGTTGTGAAAGAACGTGTTCCTTGCCTTGCAAAAGCTTGTCAAAATAGTGTTGATAAACCTGCAATTTTGGTTGAGCTTCTAAAAAGTCAGCATACTGCTTTTCACTGATTTCCATAAATTCAGGTTCATAGAATGAAAAGGCTTGGTCTAGCTGGCTGTAGAGAGTCATGGCCTTGGCGTAATACTCTTGATACTTAGCTTCACGTGTGTCTTGGTCATTCTTCATATGAGCATAAACGTAAAGCTTCTCCATTTGGCGTTCCATTTCAAGAGAAAATTCAGTAATTTCGAGTAGGCTATCCGCACTATCCAGGAGATGACCTTCATACTGGGCTACTTTCTCCAATTGTTCTGTTAAATCTTTTAAGGCTTCTTCCCAAGCCTGGTCAGTTGGGTAAATCGTTGATAGATCCCATGTATCTTTTTCATTTATTTCATTTCTTTGTAATACCATTAGATTCCTCCATCTTTTCTATTCTACCATATTTTTCAAGAAATATTGCTGATAAAAGGCTGGTGGATAAAGCTTTTGCCAATCATTTTGAGGATTTTCTTGGTAATAGATTTGAAAATACTGATAATATCTGGTCAAGTCCTTCTCAATTTGGCAAAAATTACCTACTAGTGGTCTTATTTGTGGATACCATTCTTTTAGTCCATAAGTCAGGAGATTTTCCCCCTTTTGATAGGCTTCTGCTTGTTCTTTCATCCAAATAGGATTTTGATAATAGAGTTGTTGCCGAATATAGCGACAGATGTCCTTATCCTCAGAAACTGTAAAATGAGATATTTTTTGTTTCTTATAGGGACACCGTAATATCTCCAGTAGACTATCTTGTCCATAGGGAAATTTCTTAATTTGATAATGGAGTTTACCTCGGAGATCTTGGTGAATCAGGTATTTGAGTCTTAAAACTTGTTTTTCACTGTCTATCTCCCAAACATAAAAGCCCATGTTTTGACTGAAATAGAGAAAACCTTCTTGCAGACGAGTCAACCGCTCTTTGAGCCAAAGTTTTTCTCCCAGCAACCACAGTACTTGGTAACCCTGACTACGATAGCCCTCGCTACGCTCTTTAAGAACTTTTTGAGGCAAGGGACTACATTGGACTTCTAGAGCTAGATTGCGATTTACAAATACATCCGCAATCTGTTTAAGGTCTGGAAGAGGGTATTCTAATTGCACCTCTGCATCTTTTTTCAACCAGTGATAAAGTGATTTTTTATTTTCTAGGTGTTCTGGACTTTCATTTTCAGAGGAAAAATCACAGTCTTTTAAGGTTTTGTGGGCAAAATGGGTCCGGACACTTGGTCCTTGACGCAAACGGAGCCGACCTCCACAAGCTGGGCAGGTGTATGCTTGCTTCTCAAGTTTATCCTCTAACACATTTACCAATTCTCCCCGAGCATCTCTCGCAACAAACATGATTTCCCTCCTTTTCTATATTATTCGTAAAAAAAGAAAAAAGATCAGGAAATTTCCTAATCTTCATTCATACTTATTTGATTTTTTTAGCTAGCATGGTCGCAAACCGTAGTTGAATACGATTGCCATTTTCGTCACGACGGTGCAAATGACCTGGATTTTCATTGTACTTAACCAATTCCCAGTCCTTGTAATAGTCCGCTAGTTCTCCTTCCTTAAAAGTAAATGGGAAGTTCACTGAGCAAGGATAATCTTCGGTGTCCATGGCACAAACGATAAGATTGTAGCCATCAACAGTAGTTTTCTCCTGCATATTTTTGATAATTGCAGGAATGCGGTCTGCTTGCAAAAACATCAAAACAACTGTCGAAACGATGAAATCATACTCTTGCCCAATGCTGGCTGAATTGATATCGTAGAGACCAACAGGCATGTCCAAATCTTCTTGCTCCACAATGCTTTGCAAAATTTCAAGGGCCAATTCATTTTGATCTACAGCTGTCACATCAAAACCATTCTGTGCAAGAAAGAGAGAGTTACGGCCCTGACCACAGCCTAAATCCAAGGCTTTCCCTGGTTTTACTGTCTGCATTGCCTCTAGGACCTCTGAATGAACAGGATTGGTATTGTATTTCTTAGGGAAATAATCCTCAGGTTTACAATAAAATTCCAAATACCATTCTACATCGTCTGTTACAGCCTCCACTCGGTGCCAGGCTTGAGGTTGTGCCATGGGATTGTCGGCTCCTGCTTCAAAGATGTGTTCAGCTAGAACCTCATCATCTTCTGCTAACTCAATAAACTTGAGAGCTCCCTTCAAGACAGTAATCTTGCCCCAAGTCCCAACCTTGGTATTGTGCTTTTGCTGAACAGCTTCAGGCATAGTTTGTTTATTCCACAAAGGCATGCGTTTATAGGCAACTAGTTTTTCCATCTTCATTCCTCTTTTTATCGCTGATTAACAGCTTTCATCACGCGCGCAATATCGCGATTCTGCTCACGACGTTTGATAGACTCCCGTTTGTCATAGTCATGCTTCCCTTTGGCAAGTCCTAAAAGAAGCTTGGCATAGCCATCTTTGATATAGACTTTAAGGGGAACCAGAGTCATTCCTGTCCCTTTAGTCTCTTGTTCCAACTTTTGGATTTGCTTCTTATGGAGCAGGAGTTTGCGACGACGTTCTGGTTCCTGGTTCCAGATATTGCCCTCTTCGTAAGGAGCGATATGAACATTGCTCAACCAGACTTCTCCATTTTTTACTTGGGCAAAGCCATCCTTGAGATTGATTCGAGCTGCTCGCATACTCTTGATTTCAGTTCCAGTCAGGACCATCCCTGCCTCTAGCGTATCTACTATTGTATAGTCGTGACGCGCCTTTTTATTTTGTGCGACGACCTTTCCCTCGCCCTTTGCCATGTTTGGCTCCTTTCTTAGCTACTTCCTTATAAAAAGGTTTCTTTCCTTTTTTCTTCTTGTCTTTTTGTGAATGCTTACGTTTATCATTTGAGCGTCCTGATTTTCTCTTGTCTTCCTTCTTCTCTGAACGACGATTTGAACCACGCCCTCTGTCTTTGCGACCAGCTTGTTTCAAGCCTTTTTCAATCACATCAAATCCACTTGGGATGTAAGAGAAGTCAATTTCACCTGTCATCTTATCAGCTCTTTCAACGCGAATGCGAATCTGCTGTCCGACACGGAAAGTTGTTCCTGATTTCTCCCCACGAAGAGTCAAATCACGTTCGTTGAAATGGTAAAATTCAGGTAGATTTGTAATATGAATCAAGCCCTCAACTGTATTCGGCAATTCAACAAAGAGACCGAATTTAACGATGCTAGACACAACCGCATCGTACTCTTCGCCCACGTATTCTTCCATATACTCAGCCTTTTTCATGGCTTCGACTTCACGCTCAGCCTCGATAGCACGACGCTCACGGTTGGAAGACTGGGTCGCAATCTCTGGAATCACTTGTTCAAAATGCTCGGCTATTTCTTTAGAACGGCCGTAATCCCGAATCATACGGTGAACAAGAAGGTCTGGATAACGACGAATCGGACTAGTAAAGTGAGTATAATAGTCAGCCGCTAATCCATAATGGCCGTGATTGTGCTCCGAATAGCGGGCCTGTTGCATGGAACGGAGAAGCATCATGGACAATACATCTGCATAAGGTTCTCCCTCAACAGCACGCATGATGTCTTGGAGGGTCTCTTGGCTAATCTCACTGGCAGTCCCATAAATGCGCAAGCCAAAGCTCGAAGCATAATCAATAAACTTCTGAACTTTTTCAGCCTTAGGTTCCTCGTGAATTCGATAAATGAAAGGTAGATCCAGCTTGCTAAAATGCTCGGCAACTGTTTCGTTGGCTATCAACATGAAGGACTCAATCATACGCTCGGCAATGCCACGCTGACGAAGGACGATATCAACAGGCTTACCCTGTTTATCCACTAAAATCTTCGCTTCGTTGGTATCAAAATTAAGAGCTCCACGTTTCACACGCATGTTTTCTAGAGTTTCATGGAGCTTAGCCATAAGTTCGATACTTGGAACAATTTTCTGATATTCTTGTCTCTTCTCCTCGTCACCTGCTAGGATATCATTGACATCGCTATAGGTCATACGAAAACTGGTCTTGATAACCGTTTGTGTGATGTTGTAGTTGACTACATGACCATGTTTATCAATCTCCATGATAGCTGACTGGGTTAGACGGTCAACTTGAGGATTGAGGGAACAGATGCCATTTGACAGTCGTTCTGGAAGCATTGGAACCACTCGGTCTGTTACATAGACAGAAGTCGCGCGGTTAAGGGCTTCCTTATCAAGGGCAGAACCCTCAGTCACATAGTAGGAAACATCTGCAATGTGAACTCCGAGTTCCAGATTGCCATTTTTCAAGGCCTTGATATGCACCGCATCGTCCAAGTCCTTGGCGTCAGCACCATCAATGGTAAAGGTAATCTCATCTCTTAGATCCAGACGACCTTCCATATCCTTTTGAGACGGAGCATCAGGCACACTTTCTGCTTCCTTGACAACAGCTTCTGGAAACTCGGATACAATGTCCATTGATTCCAGGACCTCAAGAACATCAATTCCGACATCCGTTGAATGCCCCACCACATCGAGAACACTCGCGACAAAGAAATCATGTTTCTTACTTGGGTATTTATCGATAAAGACCTTGAGAACTTCGGTTCCCTCAAGTTTAAGGGCTGGTTTCTTAACATAGATGGGTTGGCTGATTTTCTGATTTTTCGAACGGATGTAGCCCGCATACTTAGGTTTTTCCTGATCCAGAACAATTTGTCCAACAACAGTTGTCAGACTGTGTTCTAAGATATCAATGATTTTTGCTTCTGCTGCTGTTCCCTTATTGCGGTCAGCTACTTTCTTAATCACGACCTCTACGGTATCACCATCAATAGCGTAGTTAACATCGTTTTTTCCTACAAAAAGGTCGTCCTCCTCGCCTTCTAGGCTGACAAAACCAAAGCCATTTTTATGGGCATGAAAAATCCCTTTGAGGGTAATCTCATGTTTTTTCTTGGCTTCCAAGGTCAGACTGCCATCTTCTTCAAAGCGAATCTGGTGCTTTCTTTCCATTAGGGACAAGGTTTTAATCAACTCACGAAAATCCTTGGAGCCGTCTTTTCCCAAAGCCTGAGCCAAGTCATTGACAGTCACCCTTCCCTTGTCTTGTAAATATTCTTTTATTCTATCTTTCATATTTTCTTTCTAGATTTTTTATTTTCTTTTACTGTAAAACCTTCTAACATATCTTTTAAAAATAAAAAGAGGCAAAGACCTAGTCCTGCCCATTATTTTCTTATCTACTTGATAATACCGTCAATGCTAAGGCAATGGCTAGCCAGAAAAAGACTAAAATCCCTGTCAAACGCTGCATTACAGCTTCAAAACCGCGTGCTTTACTGCGTTCAAACAAATCACCTGAGCTGGCATCAAATACATTGCTGGATTGGTTTTTAGTTGGTTGCATGAAAATCGCAATCACAATCACAACAGATAATACTAATAAAATGGTTAATAATAGGTTATACATATCAAACTCCTTAAAATCCCTATTATTTTACCATAAAATCTACTTAGATTCAAGATGTAGGGTTACTTTTCTTTCCTTGGGACAATACTTTAAAACCTCAATCTTGTCTGGATGAGTTTTTGAATTTTTACTGGTTAGGTAATTGATACTGCCACAAGAGGAGCATTTGAGATTAATTTTTACTCGCACTAGATTTCCTTTACTTTTAATAATGTTCGAAATTGAAGCAGGTTAAAGAGACAACTAAAGGCAACACAAAGACTTGTTGCATAAAAGACTGCATGGTAGCCAAATTGACCTGCTACTGCAGAACCTGCCATGGGACCAACGACACCTCCCAGATAAAAGAATACCTGATTGAAGGCAAAGACCCTCGAAATACCAGCTTTGGGCGTCATCTTGCTGAGAAGGGCATTAACTCCGGGAATCAAGGCACCTGTTCCAAATCCAAAGAGGAAACGATAAAGTCCTAGTTGAAGGGGGCTAGAGGCATTGGCACAGAGGAGATAGATGATAATTGAATAAAACTGGGCTACAACCAAGAGGCGATGGTTGCCCACCTTGTCACCTAGCTTTCCCATGACTCCTGCACTCATCATACTGGAAAAGCCCATACTGGATACAATCAAACCTGATACAAAGAGAAGATTCTCTGTCTGGCCTAAGTCGCGTACATACAGAGCTAAGATAGGACCGATTGATTGGGCTGAAAATTGGATAACAAAACTGGTCAGAAAGAGGTTGACCAAGAGATAGGGATATTTAACTGATGTAAACAATTCCTTTGTTGGAATAACCTTTTCCTTGGCTACTGGTTTAAAATCTTCCTTGATAAAGCAAATAGTCAAAACAGCGGCTAAAAATAGAAAACTACCAACCAGTAAAAAGACAGTACGAATACCAAATAATTCTGCGATAAAGCCACCAATAAAGGGACCAGTTAGAGTGCCTGCAACTACGCCAGTAGACAAAGTACCTAAGGCAGAGCCTGATTTCTCCTTGGGAACCTGACTGGCTATCAAGGCCGTTGCATTGGGAACAAAACCTGCAAATACACCATTTAATAAACGAAGAAAGATTAACCAATAGATATTGGTGACAAAAGCCAAGCCTCCCATAGTAATGGTCATGGCCATCCCAGCCCGAATCATCATGGTTTTTCGACCGTATTTGTCAGCAAGGATGCCCCAGATAGGAGAGAAAAGTGCCGCAGAAATGGCAGAGACAGAAATAGCTAAACCTGCATAAAAAGCAGCTTGCTCACTCCCTACACCCAGATTTTCCACGAAGATGGGCATAAAAGGCACAACCAAAGAAATACTGGCTCCAGTCAGAAAATTACCAAACCAGGCAATGCGCAGATTATCCTTCCAGTTAATCTCTGTCATCTTGCCTACCTCCCTCAAGCAGGGAGAATACCTGAGTAAGAAGCTGGTCTTGATTTCCATTGTTGTTTAAAACATGGCTGGCCAAATCTTTCTTTTTTTCTAAAGGCCACTGGGCTGCCAGACGAGACTCAGCTTCATCTTTGGACAACTGGTCCCTATTCATTAAGCGTTCTACTTGGACGTCTCGGTCCACATAGACCAACCAAGTCTCATCAAACCAAGAGACGTAGTCCTGCTCAAAAAGCAGGGGAATATCCATGAAGAAAATATCTTCTGTCTGAGCCAACTGGTCTCTCAACGTAGCTAGCTCCTCACGGATAATCTTTCCTTGGATTCGCTTAGACCATTCCTGTTCTTCAGGATTTGAAAAGATAAGACTAGCTAGGATAGGGCGATTAAGTTCTCCGTTTTCAAGGATGATTTCTTGCCCAAAGTGCTGGACTAGAGCCTCAAACAGACGACCACCAGGTTTCTGTAGTTGGTGGACGACTGCGTCGGCATCAACTACTTGAAAGCCTTGCTTTCTTAGAAAATTTGTCACGGTTGACTTACCAGAGGCAATTCCCCCAGTGATTCCAATGATTTTTCCCATCAATTCCTCCTTTGGCACTGAGGACAAAAATGGGTGCCTCGTCCACCTAGTTGGATTTTCTCAATGATGGTGCCACAGCGTACACATTCTTGACCAGCCTTGTCATAGACTTGATGAAAATTCTGCATGGTTCCATCTTCCCCAAAGGCATTGGTATAAGTTCGGATGGTGGAACCACCTTTTTCAACAGCCTGTCCCAATACAGCAATGGTCTGGTCATGAATGGCAGTCGCTTCTTCTGCTGTCAAAGTCTGGGAAGGTCTAGCTGGATGAACCTGAGCTCGCCAAAGAACCTCATCCACATAGATATTGCCAAGTCCAGCTACCAAAGTCTGGTCTAGGAGATGGGATTTGATAGGTTTTTTAGACTTGGATAGGGCAGCTTGAAAGACATGTAAATCAAAGTCTTGTTCGCTTGGTTCAGGACCTAATTTTTTAGAAATAAAGTAGGCGTCTAAAAGGTCCGGCACCAAGAGTTCCATAGTACCAAACTTGCGAACATCCTCATAAACAAGTGTGCCACCATCTTCAAACTGAAAGAAAACATGGGCATGCTTGCGTTCAGGTACTTGGTCTGGATAGTAAAAATACTTGCCCTCCATCCGCAAATGGGAAATCAAGACCTTGTCTGTCAGGTAAAAAAGCAAATATTTTCCCCGACGTTCCATTGACTCAATAATCTGACCAGGCACTTCCTTTTGAAACTCGTCCAAATCCGTCTTAATCGTCTTGGGATAGCGAATTTCTATACTCGAAATCTTCTTTCCTATAATCAATTTTTCCAATCCACGTCGAACGGTTTCAACCTCAGGTAATTCAGGCATAAGTCCTCCTTCTGTAAAAACAAGAAGCAGGCATGAGCCCACCTCTACTTAGTATTCTTTTTCATTATAGCCAAAGTCAGCCAAATCTAGCTTTTTATCGCGCCAGTTTTTCTTGACCTTGACCCATGTTTCTAGGAAGACCTTGTCTCCTAGCATAAGTTCGATATCACGACGGGCCATGCTACCGATTTTCTTAAGCATAGCGCCACCTTTACCGATGATAATCCCTTTTTGACTATCACGCTCGACCATGATGGTTGCACGGATGTGAACCTTGTCTGTCTCTTCGTCTCGTTTCATTGAATCCACAACTACTGCGACAGAATGCGGAATCTCTTCACGAGTTAGGTGCAAGACTTTCTCGCGAACCATTTCTGAAACCAAGAATCGTTCTGGATGGTCTGTGATTTGATCAGACGGGAAATATTGGACACCTTCATCTAGATTTTCACTCAAAATATCCACAAGACGAGAGACGTTATTCCCTTGAAGAGCTGAGATTGGAACGATTTCCTTAAAGTCCATCTGATTTCGGAAATCATCAATCTGAGACAAAAGCTGGTCTGGGTGAACCTTATCGATCTTGTTCACCACCAAAATCACAGGAACCTTGGCAGCCTTAAGACGCTCGATAATCATATCGTCCCCCTTACCACGCGCTTCATCCGCAGGTACCATGAAAAGAACGGTATCCACTTCACGAAGGGTGCTATAGGCAGATTCTACCATGAAATCTCCAAGGGCTGTTTTAGGCTTGTGAATTCCTGGTGTATCGATAAAGACGATTTGTTCCTTATCAGTCGTGTAAATTCCCATGATTTTATTGCGCGTTGTCTGCGCCTTGTCACTCATGATGGCAATCTTTTGTCCCATGACGTGGTTTAAAAAGGTTGACTTCCCAACGTTGGGACGTCCTAAAATGGCTACAAAGCCTGATTTAAAAGTCATAATTTCCTCTTACTGTTTAAAATAATAAATCCCATATTCGTGGGAGAAAAATCAATGCGCCTGTTAAGGCTGCGAAAAGAGAGACCACTAATACCGCTCCAGCCGCCATATCCTTGGCATTTTTAGCCAGCATGGAAAAGTGATAGTGACTGGCCAAATCCACCACATTTTCAATAGCAGAATTGATAATTTCAAAAGCTACTACCAAGAAAATGCTCAATAGGAGAAAGAGCCATTCGATTCGTGACACCTGAAAAACAAAACCTGCAAGAATGACTACAAGAGCCGTCACTGCATGTTTTCGCATATTGCGTTCTTCTTTGATAGCAGTAAAAATTCCTGTGAGGGCAAATTCTAAACTAGATATCAGGTCACGATTTTTCCATTTTCGTTTATTGTCTTGTGAGTCCATAGGCTGTCAAAATTTCTTCTTGTAAACCGAACATCTCCGCTTCTTCTTCCGGAGTGTAGTGATCATAGCCGTTAATATGTAAAAAGCCGTGCACTGCCAAGAAGCCCATCTCACGCTCAAAGCTGTGGCCGTATTCCTCGGCCTGCTCATGAGCCTTATCGATAGAGATGAACAGTTCCCCAATATAGGCATCAAACTCAGACATCATCGCTGCCAATTCTGGATTTTCAAGTAAATCCTCTTCGTCAAAGGCAATTTCCAACTCTGGCTTATATTCAAGGCTGATAACATCTGTCGGACGGTCTGTGTCACGATACTCCAGATTGAGTTCATGACTACGCTCATTGGTCACAAAGGTAACTGCCATCTCCTTGTCTTCTTTTCCTAATTTTTGGGCTGCAAATTCCAAAATCTCTTGGGTTTGTTGCAACATTTCTTTTGAAACTTGACCAGTTTCATCTACCATTTCAATATACATGTGCTTCTCGTTTCTCTTTACTTGGCTTTATTATACCACATTTCCATGATTTTATTCTACCTTTTTGATATAATACTATGGAATACAATCACAAGGAGAGAACGATGTCATTTGACGGATTTTTTTTACACCACATGGTTGAGGAATTGCGAAGAGAATTAGTGAATGGTCGCATTCAGAAAATCAATCAACCTTTTGAACAAGAGTTGGTCTTGCAAATCCGTAGCAATCGCCAAAGTCATCGCCTGCTCCTTTCTGCCCATCCTGTTTTTGGACGCATTCAGCTGACCCAAACGACTTTTGAAAATCCAGCCCAACCTTCCACCTTTATCATGGTTTTGAGAAAATATTTGCAGGGTGCCCTGATTGAATCGATTGAGCAAGTGGAAAATGACCGTATTGTGGAAATGACAGTTTCCAATAAAAACGAGATTGGGGACCATATTCAGGCTACCTTGATTATCGAAATCATGGGCAAACACAGTAATATTCTACTGGTTGATAAAAGAAGCCACAAAATCCTCGAAGTCATTAAACACGTCGGCTTTTCACAAAATAGCTACCGTACCTTGCTTCCTGGGTCTACCTATATCGCTCCGCCAAGTACGGAATCTCTCAATCCTTTTACAATCAAGGATGAGAAACTCTTTGAAATCCTGCAAACACAGGAAACGACAGCTAAAAATCTTCAAAGCCTCTTTCAAGGTCTGGGACGCGATACGGCAAATGAATTGGAAAGGATACTGGTTAGTGAAAAACTTTCCACTTTCCGAAACTTTTTCAATCAAGAAACCAAACCATGCTTGACTGAGACTTCCTTCAGTCCAGTTCCTTTTGCAAATCAAGTGGGAGAGCCTTTTGCAAATCTTTCTGATTTGTTGGACACCTACTATAAGGATAAGGCTGAGCGCGACCGTGTCAAACAACAAGCCAGTGAACTCATTCGCCGTGTTGAAAATGAACTGCAGAAAAATCGCCATAAGCTGAAAAAACAAGAAAAAGAGTTACTGGCGACAGACAATGCTGAAGAATTTCGCCAAAAAGGGGAATTGCTAACAACCTTCCTCCATCAAGTGCCTAACGACCAAGACCAGGTTATCCTAGACAACTACTACACCAACCAACCTATCACGATTGCGCTTGATAAGGCCTTGACTCCCAACCAGAACGCTCAACGCTACTTTAAACGTTATCAGAAATTAAAAGAAGCTGTCAAATACTTGACTGATCTGATTGAGGAAACCAAGGCAACCATTCTCTATCTGGAAAGTGTGGAAACTGTTCTCAACCAAGCTGGGCTGGAAGAAATCGCTGAAATCCGTGAAGAATTGATCCAAACAGGTTTTATCCGCAGAAGACAGCGAGAGAAAATTCAGAAACGCAAAAAACCAGAACAGTATATGGCGAGCGATGGCAAAACCATCATCTATGTCGGACGCAATAACCTGCAAAATGAGGAGCTAACCTTTAAAATGGCACGCAAGGAGGAACTTTGGTTCCATGCCAAGGACATTCCTGGAAGCCACGTTGTCATCTCAGGCAACCTAGACCCATCTGATGAAGTCAAGACAGACGCAGCAGAACTTGCAGCCTACTTCTCTCAAGGTCGCCTTTCAAATCTGGTCCAGGTGGATATGATTGAAGTCAAAAAACTCAACAAACCAACTGGTGGCAAACCAGGCTTTGTAACTTACACGGGACAAAAGACCCTCCGTGTCACACCAGACCCAGAAAAAATCGCATCCATGAAAAAATCCTGATTTCACTTGAAATCAGGATTTTCTTTTACATTTTACTCTGCAATTAAGGTTTCCAATCCAACCTTCATCATATCAGTGAAGGTATTTTGGCGTTCTTCTGCAGTCGTGTCTTCATCTGGATTGACCAAACTATCAGAAATAGTCATGATGGCAAGCGCGTCAACATGGTGTTGGGCCGCCAGATAGTAAAGGGCTGCTGCTTCCATTTCCACAGCCTTGACTCCCCATTTACCAAGCTCGATATTCTTTTCAAAGTAGTTTGAGTAAAAGACATCAGATGACAAAACGTTCCCAACGTGGGTTGTCATACCAAGTTCTTTAGCGATATGGTAGGCCTTGTCCAGCAAATCAAAGCTAGCGATTTGTGGGAAATCGTACTGTGGCCAGTCATTACGGACAATGTTTGAGTTGGTTGCAGCTGCCTGCGCCAAAACCAATTCACGAACATGAACATCTTCATTCAAAGAACCTGCAGTTCCCACACGGATCAGTTTTTTCACGCCATAGTCAACAATCAACTCACGCGCATAAATCGAAATAGATGGCATTCCCATCCCAGTTCCCATGACAGATACACGGTGACCCTTGTAAGTACCAGTGTAACCAAACATGTTACGAACTTCATTAAAACAAACAGCATCTTCAAGGAAATTCTCCGCAATAAACTTAGCACGAAGAGGATCTCCAGGAAGAAGAATTTTATCAGCAATTTCACCCTGCTGAGCAGCAATATGGATAGACATAGTTAAGATATAAAGGGCGACAGAGAACAAAGTGAAAATAGGAAACTGACGTAGCATAGATAATGCTAGGAAGTTTATCTTTTTTACACAGTTCTCCGCCCGTATTCAGTTCAGCGAATACGGTTTACCCATCCTTTCTTTCTTAATTTTGATAACATAGAGGCGAACAGCCCGAGTCCAATTCAAACCCGAACTACCCTTCTCTTCTGAGTTTTTAGAAAAGTTTTCCGCTCGTGTTCAAATTAGAACACGCGCTCTACCTTTCTTTTTTTATTTTTATATTTCATAGCTAGGAAAAATCGTATTCAATCATGACTCCGATAAGCCTACTTCATTTTTATTTAAAACAGTTATAAATAAATTGAGAGTTTTTTTAATCTTTTAAATCAAATCATTGACTAGAAGAAATGGGCATTTCCTACCTAATTACTTTATTATTTGACTTCTGACACAGTATGCTAGCACAAGGAAAGTGGTCTAACATTTTTGCAAATTCATAGGCTAAAACAGCTGTTACTAAGAGATACGGAAGAGAATCTATACCTAGCCCAGTGAAACCTATAACTAATCCGGTTGCAGAAATGGGCGCCCTCAAGGTCACAGACAAAAAACAAACCGATCCCAAAAGCAAAATGGTTGACTGGCTACCCAAACCTAGAATCATGCACAAAACACCAGCTCCAGCCATCCCCAAGGCAAAAGATGGCGTAAGGTTACCACCATAGGCCCCTGCCCACAGAATAATAAGAACAGCTAATGCTTTTAAGATAAATAAAAGGAGTACTGTTTTGCCATTGCTACCATTCAATACTTCCTGAGCCATCATACGTCCATTTCCAAGTAGATGTGGAAAATAACTTGCCAACCCAGCAAGAAAAAGAAAAGCTGTAGGCAATGTGAGAAGTATTCGTTTATCTTTTATTCTGTTTGAAGACACTTCTTTGCTCAAACGACCAAAAAGCCAAGCTAGTGGGGTTAAGAAAAGAAGTAATAAGGGAATAATCCATATTTCCTTTAATGACCAAATGATGGCTGGAATCTGGTAGAGAGCCTGATCTGAAATAACCCAGCCTGCTATATAGGTTGAGACATAGGTAGTCAAACCGACTAAGACAAATCGTTTAATAGATAGAGCGATTCCTAGGGTTTCAAAAACAAAGAAGACACTTGTTAATGGAACCTGATAAACAGCCGCTAAACCAGCACCAGCACCACAAGCAAGGAGAAAGATTTGATCCTTCTTAGAGAGAGAACATATTTTTCCAATTGGTCCTGCAAATAGAGTTCCAATCTCTCGTGGCGCAGCTTCTTTACCAATAGATGCTCCCCCTCCAACTGCAATGATCTGCCAAATTGAATGAAATAGCTGTCTTAAAAAATGAAGTTTGTATTGTGAAGTCTCATCCTTCATCTGATCTTTGATGGAAAAAATCTTCGACCCTTTTTGCAAGAAATACCAAACCAAGGATGAGCCAAGACCCACGATTATTAAACTTAGTCCTATCCGTGAGGAGGAAACTCCATCTGTCAAAAATCCACTATGATGCTCTGACTGATCAAAAGCTTGCTCCTCCACCATCTCCAAAAGATAGTGGAGAAATATACCAGATAAACCCGAAACTATTCCTTGCAGAATTACTGCTATAAATAATCTAAAATTATAAGGGATTTTTCGAAAAATACTCCTCAATTCTATTAACATGATTACAATTCAGCAAGAATAGCTTTAAGCAAGCCTTTGAAATCACCTTTAACACGTTCAGTCACTTCTACAACCTCTTCGTGGTTCAGTTCTTCTTGGAATCCAGCAGCAAAGTTAGTAATACATGAAATTCCCAGAACTTTTAAACCTGAGTGGGCTGCCACGATAACTTCAGGAACCGTAGACATACCCACAGCATCTGCTCCCAGTGTCTTATAGGCACGAATTTCTGCTGGT
Organism: Streptococcus vulneris; assembly: GCF_019218685.1. Taxonomy (NCBI): domain Bacteria; kingdom Bacillati; phylum Bacillota; class Bacilli; order Lactobacillales; family Streptococcaceae; genus Streptococcus; species Streptococcus vulneris. Next base: position 220,936 of record NZ_JAHUZC010000001.1, read on the forward strand.
GTTTCATAAGTCGGACCAGTTACACCAATATAGACACCTTCATCAAGCTTGATACCAAGTTTTTTAGCCACTTCATGGGCAGTAGCACGGTATTCTGGTGTATAGGCCTTAGACATATCAGGGAAACGAGGACCAAATTCATCCAAGTTTTCACCCATCAATGGGTTTTGCCCCGTCATGTTGATATGGTCTGAGATAGCCATCAAAGTACCTGGGCCAAATCCGATACCACCAGCTGCATTGGTTACAATGACACCTTCGCATCCGAGAACTTTCATCACACGTACTGGGAAAGTCACGACTTCAAGAGGATTTCCTTCATAGAAATGGAAACGACCTTGAAGAGCTAAGACCTTGCGACCTGCAAGGTCACCATATACCAATTTACCAGCATGACCGACTACTGTAGAGCGGCCCCAGTTTGGAATCTCAGCATAGTCTACTACAACTGGATTTTGGATTTCTTCTGCCAATTCTCCCAGTCCTGATCCAAGGATTAGACCGAACTCAGGTGCTTGGATTCCCTTTTCTTTCAGGAAGGCAGCTGTTTCATTGATTTTATCTAAAAATGTCATTGTGTGTCTCCTTTATTTTTTTTTAGCATTTGACCGATTTTGTCAAAAGTTTTAGCATTGCGAATGGTGATGTTGCGATAAAAAGGCATCTTGAGCAAGTACTTATGATAGGCAGTTGCATAGTAGGATTCTTCAGAAAATTTCCCCCAGAAAATACCAAGTTTTCCAAAATGAACGACTTCATCTTCCAGTTCCAAATTGTCTACTTTCTCAATGACTTGAGTCACATCCAAGCCCTCCGTGTAAAAGAGGACATCCTTTCGTGCCAAATCTTTGGTCCACCAATCTGGCAGATTCTTCAGCTCTTCTTCATAATCTTCCTGACTCAGCAAAGAAAAGCTCTGAATAAATGGATAATGGACTGCAAAGAAAGCCTCTAACATTTCGACCAATCGGACTTTGGCATCTGTCGAAGTAAAGAAAATATTGCCACTGTTGATGTAGGTTTCAACTTTTTCCAGTCCCAACTCTGTCAATTCTTGACGAAGTTGCGCCATGACAACTTTATTTTTTCCACCGACATTAATGCCCCTTACCAGTAAAGCATAGCGTTTCATCTTATACCAATTTATCTAAGAAACTTTCCCCGATCATGGCTGTTTCAACACCAAAGTTATCCGCAACAGTCGCTGAGATATCTGCAAAATGTCCTACTGGAATGACACCATTTCCTTTAAAGGCAGGGCTGTAGGCCAACAATGGAATATATTCACGAGTGTGGTCTGTTCCTGCATAGGTTGGGTCATTTCCATGGTCCGCAGTAATCAAGAGAAGGTCGTTCTCTCTCATGGCTGCGATAATTTCAGGCAAGCGCTCATCAAACTCATGCAAACAATCACGGTAACCGTGAGCATTGCGGCGGTGTCCATAAAGGGCATCAAAGTCAACTAAGTTTGTGAAGGAGAATCCTTTTTCAAACTCAGCAAGGCCCATGGTCTTCAAGAGTGTATCAATTCCATGGCTGTTTGACTTGTTGTGGCCCATGTCATGGTTGATACCTGCACCGTTAAAGATATCGTTGATTTTACCAACAGCATAAGTATCGATACCAGCTTCATTCAATTTATCCAAAACAGTTGGTGCAAATGGAGATACAGCCAAGTCACGACGGTTTGCTGTACGAGTGAAGTTACCTGGTTCACCTACATAAGGACGGGCAATGATACGACCTAGAAGGGCAGGACGCTCAAGTGTAATTGAACGAGCGTATTCACAGATACGGTACAATTCGTCCAAAGGAATAATATCTTCGTGGGCAGCAATCTGCAAAACAGGATCAGCTGAAGTATAGATAATCAACTCCCCAGTTTCCATTTGACGTGGTCCGAAATCATCGATAACAGCCGTTCCTGAGTAAGGTTTGTTAGCTTCACGAATGACCTTACGTCCTGAGAATTCTTCAATTTTTGTCAAGATTTCTTCTGGGAATCCGTTCCAGAAAGTATCGAAGGGCTCCGTAATGTTAAGGCCCATGATTTCCCAGTGTCCAGTCATGGTATCCTTACCAAGAGATACTTCTTCCAATTTTGTTGCATATCCTGTTGGATTGCTTTCAGCTGGAACAGTCTTAAGAGGAGTTTCTCGAGGAATATTTCCAAGACCAATTTTAGCCATGTTTGGGACATTCAAACCAACTGCTTTTGAAATGTGTCCTAATGTGTCAGAAGCTCCATCTGGAACTCCTGCATTGACAAAGTTATTAGCATCTGGTGCAGCACCGATTCCTACAGAATCCAGTACCACCAAGTGAATACGATTAAATTTTGGCATAGTATGTCTCCTTATTACTTTGATTAGTTTGCTTTTGTTGAAGTTAAAATCTGAACCCCATCTCGTCCAGCTACGATCACCTTATCCACCATTTTGTTGAATAAGCCGTGCTCCACGACGCCAACGACATGGTCCAATTCTTGTCCGAAAGTAATTGGATCTTCAATGACTTCCAAGGCAAGGTCAATGATAAAATTCTGCATATCGGTCACAAAACGTTGGCCGTCTTTTTCACGGAAACTTGGTTTGTAGCCAGCTCGCTCAAAACGACGAAAGACCTGTTCTGCGCCATACTGAACCACTTCTACTGGCAATTTAAAAGCACCCAGTTTCTCTACTAGCTTGCTTTCATCCACCACCCAAATGTATTCTTTTGAGGGCGTTGCTACAACCTTCTCCATCAGAAGGGCACCACCACCGCCTTTGATTCCATTAAACTGATTATCCACTTCATCCGCCCCGTCGACTGTCACATCGACAAAGTCTACTTGGTCAATAGACTTGAGTGGGATATTAAGCCCTTCGGCCTGTTTACTAGTCACACTAGAAGTCGTTACAGCTGTAATCTGTAAGCCTTCTTCCTTAATACGACGACCGATTTCTTCGACAAAATAATAGGCAGTAGAACCCGTTCCCAGTCCGACAACCATCCCATCTTTGACAAACTCAGCAGCCTTGATACCTGCCATTTTCTTCAGATTTTCCACTCAAACACCTCCATTAAAGAGCTACTTTTATTATAACATGTATCCCTTTTTATTTCATGGATACACTGGAAAAACCCGAACATTTTTATTTCGGGTTTTGATGTCCTATTTAACCATGTCAGGATCGTAGTCATAAAATCCTGTATCAAGGAAACGGTTTTTAGGGTGAAGTTTACGCAATTCTTCATCCAGCAAGAAGGCTTGGTCATGGCTAAAATTGCCCTCTTGAATCAAGCTACGCGCTTGGATAAAGAGTTTTGCAATTTCAACAAAGTTCTGACCAGGAGTGTAGAGCCCTTCTAGTTTCCAGTGAGTAAAGCCATGCTCTACCAATTCTGTCAATTTTGTCATCAAATCAAGGTCGTTATTGGCAAAGATATGAGTACCATGATTGTCTTCAAAAATGGAATAATGGCTCTCAGGGTCACTTGGCTCTGCCAAGAAAAGGTCACGCTTGCGAGTCTTTTCATCATCGATATGCGTGAAGTTATAGTAGTTTTGCAAGAGCGGACGCTTAGAATGGTGAATAACACTAGCTCCGTAAACCAAAACTTCAGCAGGAATTTCCAAAATCTCTGGCATTTTGAAGAGTTCAGCAGATGGAATTTCACGCGCCAAAACAGCCTCAGATGCGCCAGCCTTTTGTCCCCAGAAGTTAATCTGGCGACTGCTAGTTACCATGGTTGAAGCATCGTAGATGGTCTTAAAGGAATAACCATCGCGGTTGACTACGTAAAAGACACCTGCATCCCCAATCGTAATGTAGTCTGTCTTGATTTCTTCCAAAAAGTCTAAGAAAGGCTTGATACGATCCATCATATCTTGGTGCATGAGGGCGTTAACCGCAACGATCAATTCCTTACCAGTATCATGAACCAGATTAGCGATTTCACGCAATTGGTCATAACTAAAGGTCGTTGGCAGGCGAAGGCCAAAATCTTTCTCACCGACATAGATACGGTCTACGCCAGCTTCGAGAAGTTGTTTAACTTGTTCAATACTTTCAGCAGTTGCTGTAATGATAATCTTTTCCATAAGAAAAATTATACCACATTTCTGGAAAATCAGCCATTCTTTAAAAATGAAAAGGGACTTTATTCTTATTGTAACCTTTCTGTAATAATTCTCTGCTGAAAAAATGATAAAATAGGTACGTACTGTTAAGGAGAGAATAATGCCCGTAAGAAAATTACAATCCTATGAGGTAGACAATCAAGAAGAATTAAGCCAGCAGGTTCCTCGCTATCAAGATTATACACCTGAAGCGCAATCTGATACCAATCTCAAGGAAATCCTATTTTTTGTTAATATCGCTGTTTTTTGTATCTGTATTGCTATCTTTAGTTTTATCTTTTTAGCATTAAAATTATCACCTGCTCTTGCCTTTGTCGCAGCAATCGGATCCAGCTTACTTGTCTTAAAAGTTCAACGATCTATTATCAAGCGAAAACGTAGAAGATAAATCCAAAATATCGCCCCAGTTGGAGCGATATTTTTATTTTTTCTTTTTAGATGGTGTGTGGATGGCAATCTTCACTTCAAAGATTGTTCCCTTTGGTTTATTATCTTTGACAGTAATGCTTCCTTTTAGGGCATCTACAATTTGCTTGGCTAGGGATAAACCTAAACCAAAACCACCTTTTTGGCGGGTTCTAGCCTTATCAACTCGATAAAATCTATCAAAAATTTTCTTCTTATCTTCTGCGGAAATACCAACTCCATTATCAGAAACAAGTAAATACAGATTGCGATTGGTCGCTGAAATCACAAAATCAATTTCACCATCCTCTTCAGTATATTTGATGGCATTATCAAATAGGATGGTCATCAGTTGTTTCAAAAGAAGTTGATCTGTGACAATTGTTCGATGGATGCGATTTTCAAAACGGAAGACACGGTCATTTTCTGAAGCAATCATTTCATAGTTTGTGAAAGTCGTATTGAAAAAACTGGTTGGAACTTCTGCAAGTTCCGGCTTAATCCCATCATCTCTACGAGCTAAATTCAACAAGTTCGTTGTCAAAAACCGCATATTTCGGACTTCTTCTAAACTAGAGGCAATACTTTCACTCACATCCATAATGGTAGCTTCTGGCTTACGGAAAAGGGTTTCTAAGCGATTTTGCAAAACAGCAAGTGGAGTTCGTAACTCATGACTGGCATTTTCCACAAAGGACTGTTGCTTTTGCATACTTTCAAGTAAAGGACGAACACTGACCCTAGCTAGATAGAGACTGGAAAGTAAAGACAAAATCCAGAAACTTGCCATCACGACCACAATCAATTTCTCATGCTTTTGACTGGCCTGCTCCAACTGACTGGTATTAATCAAGACAGCCGCATACTTAATATTGGTTGAAACCGAACTGATATTCGTTTCCATCAAAATCATGCGATAGATTTCTTCTTGTCCATAGCTATTAAAAACTTGAATCTGATAGATATGTCCTAGTTCTTTCTTCTCTAACTTAATCTTATCCAATCCCAAAAATCGATTTCCAGAAAGGAGTTGGGTAAAATTTTTATCAAAAAGAATAACTTCTGTGTTAGAACTGACATTGGGTTTTATCTCAGTCTTGCTGGTATCTGTAGCGGCATTCTCTAAATCTTTAATCTCTTCTGTTGCCCTATTTACAGCAAGCTGAATAACTGCTTGAGGATTTTCACTCAGTCCATGAAGCTTATCATCCACCGAAGTATAAAGACTCGAATGCATAACCTGTAAAATAATCAAGGTCATGGTAGAGAAAATCAGAGTGAAGACACCAAAGTTGCGGATAAAATAACTAAAGTCATCCGCATACCATGTTTTTTTTAGTTTACTGAACATCTTTTAAAATATACCCAACACTACGCAAGGTTTGCAAATTCTCTGCAAAAGTGGTTCCTTTTAATTTCTTACGGACTTTTGAAACATAGACTTCAACAACCGAAATCGTTGTATCACTATCAAATCCCCATAGACGATCAAAAATCTGAGTCTTCGGCAAAATAACATTTTGATTTTGAAGGAAATAAACTAATAAATCAAACTCTTTTCCCAGTAATTCGACAGGAGTATCTTCAACCTTAACGGTATTGGTTGACAAATTAACTACAATATTTCCATAAGTCAAGGTGTTTTCATTAAATTTACCTGAACGTTTGAGAAGGGCTTGAATTCGCATTTTGAGTTCTTCTAGGTAGAAAGGTTTGGTCAGATAATCATCTGCTCCCAGTTCAAATCCATGTCCCTTGTCATCCAAACTTTCCTTGGCAGTCATGATCAGAACTGGAGTCGTAATCCCCTTTTCACGCAATTCTTTCAAGACTTGGAAGCCATTTTTTTCAGGCAACATCAAATCGAGCAAAATCAAATCATAGACGCCACTCTCAGCTTCGTAGAGACCTTCTTCTCCATCAAATACCTGCATGACATCCGCAAAATCGTCTAAAAAGTCAAATACTGAATTTGACAGGCCTAGGTCATCCTCAACTAATAAGATTTTTATCATGAGAAACTCCTCCTTATTAAAACCATTATACCAAATTTGCCTTAAAAAAAACTCAACTCTCTGCATTTTACATGAGATAGCTGAGTTTTCTTTTATTTAGTCTTGATTATTTAGTTCCGTATTGAAGAACAACTGCTTCCACTGCAGCTTTTTCACGGTTAATCAAGTCAACACGCGCTGCAATTTCCTTGATTCCCATACCGATGTTACGGCTAAGAGCAAGGTCAGAAAGTTGTGGCTCAAAGAATTCCTTGTACTCTGCCAAGCGTTGCTGAGTCTTAAATACGTGAGCAGGAAGGATAACAAAGCTATCAAAGCTCATATCTCCACCAAGAGCTGCCTTAATCCAAGCCCAGTTTTCACGAGCCCAAGACCATGCTGTTTCCTGAGTTGCTTGATGGCTTAAGAACTGGAAGTACCAAGCAGACAAGTCTTGTGGTTTCACCATAAATTTGTCCTTCCAAGAAGCAATCAAGTTTTGGATATTATCCGCATCTGTACTGTATGCTAGAGCAGCTGCCAACTGGCGTTTAAAGACAGCATCTGTTGCGTGAGTATAAGTATCAAGATAAAGTGCTAACAAGTCTTTAGTCTCATGATGTTTCATCTCATTAATCAGAACTTGTGAGCGAATTGCTGCTGGGAGTCCTGCAAGATTCTCATTGTGAGCCGCGAAGATTTGGCTAGCGGCTTGACTAGCTTCTGCATCATTTGAGCGAATCATCATAGAAACAGCTAGTTGACGAACCAATTCATCCTCATCAGATTCACCATCTTTAGCTTCAAAACCAAGACGGTCATAATTATGACGAGCCAATTTAGCAACCAAAGCTTTGAAGGCTGTTTCAGCTTCTGTACCTTCATCGATAAAGCGCTCAAGAGCAGAAATTACTTGAGAAACAGCTGAAACAACAAGGTAAGATTCTTCCTTAGCAAGTTTATCAAGGACTGGAAGCAAGTCTGCATAAGAAATGTGCCCTGTTTCAGCAAGCAAACGACGTTCTTGAACGATTTGCAGTTTACTTGTGTTATCAAGCTCAACTAGGTCAACAAGAATAGCATCCAACAAGTCTCCTTGATAGTCGGTAATGTAGTGGGCTGTATTTTCAGTGTTGAGACGAAGAGCTCCTTCATTTTCAGCAAGAAGGGCTGCGTAGCCAGGGATTTCGATGCTTTCAGTTTCAAGTGTATCAGGTAAACCTTTCCAGTTGCTGTTTAGTGGCACAACCCAGAGACGGTTCTTGTCTTCGTGCTCACCGATGAAGAATTGTTTTTGTGAGATCTTCAAGACATCATTTTCAACTTTGACAGTGAGAACTGGATAACCAGGTTGTTCCAACCAAGAATCCATGAAGGCTGCGACATCACGTCCAGACGCTTGACCAAGAGCATCCCAAAGGTCACGACCAATTGTATTGCTGTATTGATGTTTTTCAAAGTAGGCATGCAAACCTTTGGCAAAATCGGTATCACCTAGCCAACGACGAAGCATGTGCATGAGGCGACTTCCTTTGGCATAGACGATAGCTCCGTCAAAGAGCGTATTGATTTCATCTGGATGTTTCACTTCGACGTGAACAGACTGAACACCATCAGTCGCATCACGTTTCAAGGCAGACGGAACACCACCTGTTTGGAAATCTTCAAAGATATTCCAGCTTGGTTCAATAGCATCCACACAGACGTACTCCATCATATTAGCAAAGCTTTCATTGAGCCAAAGGTCATCCCACCATTTCATAGTAACAAGGTTACCAAACCACTGGTGAGCCAATTCATGGGCTACAACAAGGGCAACTTGTTGACGACTGGCAAAGGTAGAGTTCTCATCCACAACTAAGTAAACTTCACGGTAGGTCACAAGACCCCAGTTTTCCATAGCTCCAGCTGAGAAGTCAGGAAGGGCGATATGGAGAGATTGAGGGATTGGGTACTTAACTCCATAGTAATCTTCGTAAAACTCGATAGAGCGAACAGCGATATCCAGTGAGAAATCAAGGTTTGATAGTGGATGAGCTTTGGTTGAGTAGACACCTACGAGAGTACCGTTTTTAGTTTTAGCCGTCACACCTTGCAAATCACCCGCAACAAAGGCTAACAAGTAAGAAGACATGCGAGGTGTTGTCTCAAACTTCCAGATACCTGTTTCCTTACGGTTTTCAACTTCGATTTCTGGCATATTAGACAAGGCCAATTCACCTTCTGCTTGGTCAAAACGTAGAGAGAGGTCAAAAGTTGCTTTGGCTTCTGGCTCATCCACACATGGGAAGGCTTCTCGCGCAAAATGGCTCTCAAATTGAGTAGACAATACTTCCTTCTTCACTCCATCAACTGTGTAGTAAGATGGGTAAATCCCTGTCATGTTGTCTGTAATTTTTCCTGAGAAAGCGATAACCACTTCAACTTGACCTGCTTCAGCAAGTTCAATATGAAGGGCTTCATTGTCATGGTCAACTGTAAATGGGCGAGCTTGACCAGCAACTTCTACAGTGGCGATTTCCAAGTCTTTTTGGTGGAGGGAAATGCGGTCACTCTGTGCTTGACCACTAATAGTCACCTTTCCTGAAAAAGTCTTGGTCTCACGACTCAAGTCTAAAAATAAATCATAATGTTCAGGAACAAATTGCTTAATAAAATGTTCAACTGCTTGCATAATTTTCTCCTATTCTAAGTTTAAGAGCTAGAGCTCTTCTTCAAACAAACTTATTATATCATGTTTTGCTTGAGAAAAAAGGATTGGACGGCGATTTCCAAAACTTTATTCCTTCTAATAGTCTACAGTGGGTAGACCTTGCGAAATTCTTCTAAAACAACCTTGGTGTCAGGTGTAAAAGTCAGTCCTGCTTCTTTCAGCCACTCGGCGAAACAATCCTCATGAACCTGACGCCAATAGGATAGGGATTTGTCACCTTCCCCTTCCTTGTAGGCATGTTGAGCAGAAACTTGATTGAAGGGCTGGACAGAAACCTTTGTAATTTTGACAATACAGACAGCCTGATTTTGACTATCTAAAATGATATCGAAGGTGCCTTCTTGAGGAAGAGACTCGGCTTCTAGTGCATAGAGGTCGTAGGCTGAGGCGGTTGCAGTCTTTTCGCCTCTTAAAACCAAATCTGCTAAAAGATCTGGTTCCATTCCAAAAGCCCAAGCATCGATTTCATCTCCTATAGAGGGGGTAATTTTCTTGTATGCATTCCACATTTCCTGCGGTGTCATGGGTGCTCCTTTGTAATTTCTTACTTTCTTCTTTTATATGTTTGAGATGATCTAGATGGTCAATTTCTAAATCAAAAATCTCTAGAATAGAACTGTAGTGAATAATGCACTTGATACCCAACTGATTCATTTTTTGTATGAAAGAATCATTCAGATAGCCTGCTACAGCAAAGTCAATCTTTTTCATCCTTGCTTTATCCTGCATATCTCTTAGCATATCTAACATAATTGGACTTTCCATATCATGCCATTGACTGTTTCTCACAGTCGCAAAAACAAAAGAAGTCAAATCATTCATTCCAACTATAATCTTTGAAATACCCGTTTCCAGTATCCTGTCCAAGTCAAAATAAGCTGAAGGTAATTCAATCATTGTGCCGACTTTCCCAGTAAAACCATGCTGACGTAATACTGTAATAGCTTGTTTTAATTGGTCGGCATCATTGACAAAAGGAAAAATAAGAGACAGATTGGGATTTGTTTGATAAACTTCTGTAACGACATGTGCTTCAGCCTGAAATTCATCCAAACACGCCAGTAAACGCCTGGTTCCTCTATAGCCAAACAAGGGATGATTTTCGTAAAAATACTCTTTAGTCCCCTCTAAACAATTGGCTTCTGTATTCGTTAATTCAGAAAAACGGTACCATACCTCTTCATCTGAGTACAAGGAGCAAATAGTATCTAGATAATCTTTTACAAATTGCTGACAACTTGGTAACAGGATGTTTTGGTTAAGCTCCCTCAATAAGTATTCCCCACGAATCATGCCAATGTGGTGAAATAGCTGAGGATAAACTTTTTCAATAATTTTTTCACCACTAAGAGCTAGTTGGTTTCTCATCATTCACCTTCCAATTCATGTAAGAGGTTTTGTCCAGTTCTGGAAATCCTAATAATTCTGCTTTGACTTTCAATACTTCTTGCGATGCATTCTCTTCTGTGATTTTTGATTTCCATCAGATCCTCCTACTTCAAAGACCATCCACCGTCTATTGTCAATATTTGTCCTTGCATGGCACTCGCTTTCCCACTTGCTAAGAAAAGGCTGATTTCTGCTATTTCCTCTGGCTCAATCCAGCGTTTGATTGGCGTTTCACTAGCCACCCAGTCCGCTAAACCACCTGGTTCAAAGTCGGCAGCGGTCATACCCGTCTTGACTGCTCCTGGAGCGATACCAAAGACCTGAATTCCAGCTTCAGCATAGTCTAGAGCCAACTGCTTGGTAAAGCCTGCCAAGGCATGCTTAGATGAAGTATAGGCGTGACCACCTCCACCTGCTAGGCTAGAAGCAATGGAACACATATTAATGATGGTCCCCTTTTTATTTTCCAACATTTGTGTCAAATAATAGCGAGTCAACTCAACAGGAGTCATATAATTAATTTCAAAAATTTCTTGAATTTCCTGCGCTGCCTGTTCCAAAAGTGGTTTGTAATCATCCAAAACTCCAGCAGTATTGCACAAAACATCAACTTGAGGACACCAATCAAAAATAGGCTCTAAGCCCAAGGTCAAATCTCTCTGTAGAAAGTGGAAATCACCCTCTAATAGTGGATTTTCACCTTGGTCAACTCCATAAACTTGATAGCCCTTTTCTAAAAAGAGTCGAGCTTGATCCAGACCGATCCCTGAACTCACTCCCGTAATCAATACACGTCTAGTCATGCACTTCTACCCAATCCGTCGCCAAAACATCACAAGGTGTCGGACTCCACATGGAAAAACCTTCTCCTTCGCCAGAAACGTTGATTAGGAAGTAAGGCGTCACTTCAAGTGCAACCCCGTTTTGTTCAATGGTGTCAAAAAGTTGTACATAGTTTTCCGCACCTCCCCAACCAGTACGTACGTATTTTTTCTTAGCCTTTAACCCAGGTAGAATTTCTTCAAATGTCATGTTTTTCTCCTTTAATATCAATAATTCTTCCCTTCATTATAACAAAAAAACCGCTTTAAAACGGCTTTTTGACTATACTTCACTCCATTTTATCTTCTTAAATCTACGGAAAAATAAAAAAACGACAACCACTTTTCAGCAGTTATCGTTGCTTATCTTTTAATCTTTTCCACCAAGTCGACTGTTAATATTCATCATGATACTAGCTATTTTTTCACCCCAGTACGGATCTGATGCATAGCGAACATTCATTCCTGTCGCTTTATTTCCAAGGTGATCTCTTCCACGGTCAATATAGTTCTCACGAATCCACTTAGCCGCACCAAGAATTCCTTTGTCTACATCATCAAATTTCTTAGCTGAATCATAGGGACTGGTATCGTAAGCAGCTATACCGAAGAAGTTATTTTTATCATTAGCAATTTGGCTACGTCCCCAAGCACTTTCTAGCGCACTATGAGCCATTAAATAGAGAGCATTGACACCGTAACGTTTTTCAGCTTCTTTAAAAATTGCTCCTTTACCAGCAAGACGGCTATTTCGGATATTCATCATTGAATAAACTCTATTTAATTCATCCGCACTATAGTTGGTTGGTTCAGTTAAATTCTTGAAAAGGAAACGATTTTTGATAGTAAACCCATCGAAATGTTCTCCATCCTTTGAATAATACTTCTTACCAATTTTCATAGCTGAAGTATGTGGAGCTACCCGTATACTAGTGTATGGAGAAAGTTCATGGTATAGGAATCTTCCATCTGTAGTATAGTGAGGAATAAACTCACTTCCTTCATCAACTAAAGCCAAATCACTTTGATTCATATAACCGGACAAGCCTGATATTGAAACAGCTAGACGACTACTCTTGCTTTTAGAGCCATCATAGGTCACAATACTTCCCTGATTGACATAGCTCAAAATATCTCCTGATTCGCTATAAATATAGGCTGTGATTGGTTTAACCTTAAAATATTTTGGACTTTGAATCCACTTTCCGTTATCTTGGAAGAAGTACTCTTTATTTTTGATGTTAAATCCACCAGTAACATAGCTTCCATCTTCTTTCAGGTAGTACCATGCATTGTAGTTAGGATCAAAAATCCATTCATTCTTGGCCATATAACCACCAGATTTGAGGTAATAAGCACCAATCCATTCACGTGAAGCATAAGCACCACCTGATTTTAGGTAAAACCAGCTATTATAAGATTTATCAAAAATCCATTCTTTTTCAGCCATTGCTCCACTATTCTTTAGATAGTAAGCATCTTTCCACTGATTAATAGCCATCACACCATCACTGTTAAAATAGTACCATGTGCCCTTAATCTTTTCCCATTTATTACGAAGGATTTTTCCTGAATCTGTAGCATAATACCATTTATCAGTAATCTTCACCCAAGCATTTTGAGCCATTGCTCCACTACTATTAAGAAGATAATCGTTCACTAGAACATTGCTAGCCATAACTCCATCTTGCTTGAAGTAATACCAAACATTGCCAATTTTTTCCCATCTATTACGAACAATCCTTCCTGAATCTGTAGCATAATACCATTTATCAGCAATTTTCACCCAGGAATTTTCTACCATTGCTCCACTAGTACGAAAAGCATAGTCATTAACAATAGTATTGCTGGCCATGATTCCATGTTGATCAAATAAATACCAGACACCCGCAATTTTTTTCCAATTTTTTATTGGTTGATTATTCTCATAAAAAAGCCATTTCCCATGCTCTTTCTGCCAACCATTCTTATGAGCTTCTTCAACTTTTTCTTTATTTGGAATAGCCTCTTGTTTAGAATTATTTTCTTTTACAACAACTGATTCTTTCTTTTTTTCCGTCTTTTCAGCTTCATTCTTTGTATGTTCAACAACTTTTTTCTCTTCTGAAGCTGGAGTCTGATTTTTATCTTTAGACTGATTTTTGTCCACAGACTGACTCTTATTCGTCGTTTGACTTTGGTCTGTTGTTTTACTATCTTCAGCAAAGACTGATATTGTGGGCACAATTGCCAATGCAAGCACTGCCGTGCTTACAAGTAGTGTTCTCTTCATTTTACTCCCCTAAGTAGATATTCATCTACATCATTCGTAATTAACTTTATTTTAACATAGTTAAAAGATGAAAATATTACAAAATGATGAAAATTCTATATCTTATTGACAATAAGGATAGTCTAGCTTATCTAAGGCTGGCTTTTACTTCCTTGCGTAGATTTTCTAGACTGCTGATGCCGTATTTATCCATAACCTTTGGTAAATTTTCGATGATATCAGGACAGGCATATGGATTGGTAAAATTGGCTGTTCCAACTCCAATAGCCGATGCTCCAGCCAGATACATTTCTAGGGCAGCTTCAGCCGAATCTACTCCCCCCATTCCAATGATAGGTAGGTCTGTTGTTTGGGCTACTTGGCGAATAAGCTTTAGGGCTACTGGAAATACTGCTGGACCAGACATTCCACCTGTTCCATTGGCCAAGATTGGTTTTCTGGTTTTGAGGTCAAAGCGCATTCCAACTAGAGTATTGATCATGGTTAATCCACTTGCTCCCGCATCTTCTGCAGCTTTTGCGACAGTAACGATATCGGTCACACTAGGGGTTAATTTGACATAAACTGGCACATCAGAGGCTTCCACAGCTGCTTTCACCACATCATAAGCCAAATCTGGATCTTGACCAATCAAAAGTCCGTGATTGCAGTGGTCCACATTGGGGCAAGAAATATTGAGCTCGATAGCCTTTACATTAGTTGCCTTGGAAATCCCATGAGAAACAGCCGCATACTCTTGTTTTGAAAAACCAGCCACATTGGCAATAATAGGAAGATTTGGATACTCTCTTTCTAGCCAAGGCAGTTTTTCAGCTAAAACAGCTTCTAAACCTGGATTTTGCAAGCCGATTGCATTGAGCATGCCAGCAGGGGTCTCAGCTACTCTAGGAGTTGGATTACCAAAACGGGGTTCAAGTGTTGTCGCCTTGATCATAATAGAACCTAAAAGGTCTAAGTCATAGTACTTGGCATACTCTTGTCCAAAACCAAAACAGCCTGATGCTGGAATAATCGGATTTTTCAAATTCAATCCTGGTAGAGAAACTTGTAAACTATTTGTAGTCATGATTTTCTCCTTATAATACAACTGTTCCTGTGCGGAAAACAGGGCCATCTTCACAGACGCGTTGGCTGACCGTCTCGCTTTCTGGTACTTTTAGGACGCAGGCATAACAAGCCCCCATCCCACAAGCCATACGAGATTCTAGAGATAGATAGGCTCTTGGATGGTCATAAAAGGTTTGATTGATATACTTCATCATTCCTGGAGCCCCACATGAGTAAACAGCATCAAATTGATTGTCTAAATCCTTGATAACAACGGAAACATTTCCCTTGATACCATAAGAACCATCATCTGTCGTTACAAAGACTTGACCATATTGAGCTAATTCCGTCTCTAAAATAACAGCATCCTTATTAGCAAAACCAAGGACTGTCACTACTTTTACTCCACGCGCATGCAATTCCTTGGCCACCTCAAGTAAAGGAGGTACACCAATCCCCCCTCCAACTAAGAGAATCTGGCTCTGCTCATCCAGGTCAGACAAGTCAAATCCATTCCCCTGAGGTCCCATCACATCAAGAGTATCTCCCTGACTTAAGGTTGAAAAAATAGCTGTCCCAGCTCCTTCAATCCGGTAAATGAGATGACACTGCTTCTTTACCTTATCAATAGACGAAATTGAAATAGGGCGACGCAAGAGATGGGCGTCATCAGGCACACGCAGATGAAGAAATTGGCCTGCTCGCATGGCTTCAACCATTTCTCCTTCTAGAACTAATTCAAAGATTGCTGGCGCGATTTCCTCCTGTGCTACCACCTTCATGGTTTCCAAACGAATTGCACCCAAACGTTTCTTACATGTGGGATTCATGACTTTTCCTCCTTAAATTTTAAGGGGACCAGACAAAGAAAAGACCTTGCTAGTGCAAGGCCTCAGTTAAAATCGTACAACAGAAGAGAGCACACTCAAAAAGTCTCCTCTAGAAAATTGCACTATTCTTTTATCTGACACCTTGTGAGTCTCTCTGGACTCCCCTTAAAGGTTAAATTTTTATTAGTATACTCTTTCAGCTAAAAAAAGTCAAGTAGAAAACGAACATTCCACTTGACTTCACGAGATTATTTTTCACGAATGACTTCAACCTTGTAGCCATCAGGATCTTTGACAAAGTAATAGTTTGGTGCAGTTCCTGGTAGACCATTTGGCTCAGTCACTTCATAACCTTTGGCACTATGCTCTTGATGAAGCGCCTCAAGATCAGGTGTACTTAGGGCGATATGGGCAAATCCATCTCCAACCACATAAGGACCATGATCGTAGTTATAAGTCAACTCCAACTCATAGTCATCACCCTCAAGACCTAGATAGACAATCGTGAAGGCATGGTCTGGAAAATCTCTGCGACGCAATTCTTTAAATCCAAAAGCATCTTGATAAAATGCGATTGATTTTTCAAGATTTTCTACTCGCAAGCAAGTATGTAGCATTTTTGAAGCCATATTTTTCTCCTTTATTTTTAAAAAGACTGGGACAATCCTGTTCCAGTCTTATCAGTGATTATTTACCAAGTTTTGCTTTAGCTGCATCTGCAAGAGCTGTGAAAGCTGCTGCATCGTTAACAGCCAAGTCAGCAAGCATTTTACGGTTAACTTCGATCTCAGCCAATTTCAAACCATGCATCAATTGTGAGTATGAAAGTCCGTTCATACGAGCTGCCGCGTTGATACGAGTGATCCACAATTTGCGGAAGTCACGTTTTTTCTGACGACGGTCACGGTATGCATAGTAGTAAGAGTTCATTACTTGTTCTTTTGCAGTACGGAACAAGATGTGTTTAGCTCCATAGTAACCTTTTGCTAATTTAAGAATACGTTTACGACGTTTGCGTGATACAACGCCACCTTTAACACGTGCCATGTTTTATTTCCTCCAAATATTTCCTAGAATTGTTTACTTACAGTCAAGCTATTATTTCAAGCGAGTAAGCATTGCTTTGATACGTTTGTAATCTCCTGAATGCACCATAGATGCTTTACGAAGATGACGACGTTGTTTCTTAGTTTTTCCGTGGAAACGGTGAGAAGTGTAAGCACGGAAACGTTTAAGTCCACCAGAACCTGTACGTTTGAAACGTTTAGCTGATGCGCGGTGTGTTTTTTGTTTTGGCATGATTTTTTCTCCTTTATTTAACTTTCTGACAATTATTTTTTGTCAGTCGCTGGCGCCAATTGCATGAACATTTGACGTCCATCCATTTTAGCACGTTGTTCGATGATGGCAATATCTTGAGTTGCTTCAGCAAACTCGGCTAAAACTTTTGCACCAATCTCTTTATGGGTAATCATACGACCCTTAAAGCGAATAGATACCTTAACTTTATTTCCTTTTTCAAGGAATTTGCGTGCATTGCGAAGTTTTGTATCAAAGTCACCCTTGTCAATAGTTGGACTTAGACGAACTTCTTTCACAGTAACAACACTTTGTTTTTTACGTTGTTCTTTTTGCTTCTTCTGGTACTCAAATTTGAACTTACCGTAGTCCATAATTTTTGCAACAGGCGGTTTGGCTTGGGGTTGAATCAATACTAGGTCAACATTAGCGTTATCAGCCAAAGCTTGCGCTTCACTGAGTGGCTTGATGCCTAGCTGTTCTCCTTCAAGACCAATCAAGCGAACTTCACGTACACGAATCTCATCATTGATGAATAAGTCTTGCTTTGCTATGGTTTTCACCTCTTTTGTTTTATTAGAGAAAAACAATAGCGGACTCGTAAATATACAAGCCCGCACGTTATGATAGCGTTTCTTAGAAACTTTTCATCCGTAGGGCCAGGCAACTTAATGTCACAAGGCGAGAAGCTCTCACTTCTGCTTTTCTCAACTTTTATATGATACCAAGTTTTCTAGCTCTTGTCAAGATAAAAAGTTATTTTTTTGAAAAGTTTCTGCTCATTAACCAACCGTTTCTATTTTCCAACTTTTCCACCCTTTAAAGCGTATAGCTCCTTGCTGGTCAGTTCGGTAAACTTTGCTATTGATACCTTCCAGTCGGGTCAAGGTTTCCTGATGGGGGAGTTTCGTTCGATTGTTCTTTCCAACTGAAATGAGAGTCATCTCTGGTTTGAGCTGTTCTAGAAAGGCTGAACTTGATGATTTTTTAGAGCCATGTTGGCTAGCTTTCAAAACATCCACTTCTAGGTCAGGATACTGCTTCAACAAGTCCTTCTCTCCTTTCTCCTCCAAATTTCCTGTGAAGAGAAAGTACTTATCCAAAAGTTTCCCATACAGAACTAGGGAATCATCATAACCTCCGTCTCCCATTTTCCTTGGAGATAGGACTTCTAAGTGACTTCCAAAAATTGGCAATTTCTCTCCTGCTGCCACACTTCGTACCTTGGTTTGAGTCGCCTGCAGTTCTTCCACAAATTCCTTCTGTTTCAGACTGCCTTTTGATACTAAGATCTCCCCTACATGGAATGCATTGGTCACCTCCAACAAATCGCCAACATGCTCCTTGTCCGTATTTGTCAAAATTAGCTGGTCAATCTTGGCCACTCCTCGACTTTTAAGATAGGGTATCAAGGTGCGCTGGGCATTGCTGGTCGTCGCCTTTTCTTGCCATTTTTCGATTTTCTTATCAGATTCTGCCTTGCCACCTACATCTATGAGAATGGTTTTCCCAGTTACATCCCGTAGGAAAATACTTTCCCCCTGCCCAACATCCAGCATGGTGATTTCATTTTCCAGTGGATACTTGGTCAAGAAAAAGAGACCTGTAATCAAGAAGCTCAACACTGCTAGCCTTTTAATGTTTTTCCTCAAATCATAGACTAAAGCCAAGGAAATTAACAATAAAATTAAAAGCCATGCATTGGGTTGTCCAAAGACTAGAGGCCTACTTGCCACCTGCGACACCAAGCGAATAATACTTTCCAACCATTCAAAGATAAAATTCAGCTGAATGACTGGATAGAGAAAGGAAAGGGCAAATAAGATAGACAAGAGCGGTAAGAAGACCAAGTCAAATAGAAAGGAAAAGACAAAGGTCAAAAGAATGGACCAAGGTTGAAATTCTGCAAAATAGAAGGATAAAATAGGTAGTATACCCAAGGAAATAACCAGACTTTCTCTGGCAATAGCCTTAAGTCCCTCTCCTTCTTTGCTGGTCATGGTCAAGATAAAAGCATAAGCACATGACAAAACTCCTCCTGCAGTCAGGAAAAAGTTGGGCATGATAATAAAGAGTACAAGGACAGTCAAGGAAAAATTGTCCAAGCCCTTAACACCATGTTGAGCCAGTAACTTTTGCAAGATGCTGCGAATGACCGAAGCTGAAAACCCTGTCAGCCCTGCATAGATAAGGGAAAAGGGATACGTCAGCCATTTCAACTTTTCTTGGGTCAAGCCCAATCTCAAAAGTAGTTTCTTAAACCCGTCCATGAAAAAACCTACCTGCATCCCCGACAAGGCAAAGAGGTGGATAATTCCTAAACTAGAATAAAGCTCATTCATCTCCTCAAAATCTGTGTCCAGATGCCCTAACAAGAGACCTGTCATGTAATTGCGCATAGGGTCTGGAAAATGTGTCTTAATCCAAACCACAGCCTTTCGGCGTAAACTGGATAGATTTTCTCCTATATCCCAACTGCCAACCTTTTGAAGTGACTGGATTTTTTTGATATTGAGAGTCTGGTAAATTCCCTGAGTTTTCAGATAGGCTTGGTAGTCAAAACCACCAAAATTTCTCTTCCCCTCTGGCTCCGAAAGCTTCCCTTCTAATCCTATCTCATGAAGGTCAGTTAAAGCTTGAAAGGCTTCTTTCTCCTCTTCGGACTGGAGTTTATAATAGACTTGAAAAATGCGTCCATCAGACTTACCACGAAAGGATAGACTGTCACCATTGACCTTAATAGTGTCAGGCAAAATCCGTACCCTTTCAACAGAATCCTCTAGGTTTTGACCAGCTTGACTCTGTTGCCAATTTTGAAACAGAAACCAGCAGGCAAAGATTCCGCAAATCACTAGAACTTTGCCTGCTGGTTTCCAAGGAAATTGGAAAAAAAGACAGACTAGCAGAAAAACGAAGCCCAACAAAGCAAGATAGGATGCTGAGAAAATAGCGTAATAAAGCCAAAGTAACAGAAAACTCAGGTAAATTAGGGGAATGGGGAAATTCTTAGTCCACTGTAACATAATCTTTTAGCTTTTCTATGGTCTTGGCACCAATGCCAGAGACTTTCTTGAGTTCATCAACCGACTTGAATTTCCCATTTGCCTCACGATGGTCGATAATATCCTGAGCTCGTTTGCCACCCAGTCCTTTGACCTGCTTGAGTTCTTCCAGACTGGCCTTATTGAGATTGACCTTCTTTTCCTTGCTCGTTGAGGAAGCCGTCCCAAGACCTGCCTGCTGACTAGCTGCTTCTTCTCCCTTAGTTGGGACGTAAACCAGAGCCTCGTCACTAACTTTCTGAGCTAGATTGAGCGACTTGCTATCTGCTTGTTCTGTCAACCCACCAGCCTTCTGAACAGCATCATTGACTCGACTACCTACAGGCAAATCATAAATCCCTGGTGATTTCACAGCCCCCTTCACATCTACTGTGATTAAATCTTGTTCAAGTGGCTCTGCCTTTTCTTCCTTCTTCACTTCCTTTTCGGTCGATGAATCCTTGGAAACAGCTGCAACTTCTGCCTGCAAATTCGTTTCATTATCAGGTGTTTGTGGAGCCGGCTTTAGCAGGAAAAATCCACCAACAAGCAAGCCTAGACTAGTACAGATGACGATGATTTTATACTCTTTTATTTTCTCGATAATTGCTTCCATATTTTCTCCTCTCTTAGATTATTCGTAAGAGAAAGAAAAAACAGTCGAAAATTTCTTCTCAACTGCTTATTTATTTGCAAAATAGTCTTCCTTGGTCAAGACATAATGAACTCTTGTAACGATTCGTTCTGGTTCTTTTTTGTCCAATCTGGCCTTATAGATAGTTTACAACAAGTTTTCCTTGCTTTTTAAAGCGGTTTCATATAGAATAAAATCATCACCTTATTTTATAGATAATTGTGATAAATCATTTACAACCCGTCAATAGAAAGGGAGTTTTTCTCTATGTTAATCGGAATTCCAAAAGAAATTAAGAATAATGAAAACCGTGTTGCCCTCACACCTGCTGGTGTCCACAGCTTAGTCGGTCGTGGTCATCGCGTCCTTATCGAAACAAATGCTGGTCTAGGTTCAGGATTTACTGATGCTGACTATCAAAAGCAAGGAGCTGAGATTGTCGCTACTGCTGGTGAAGCCTGGGCTGCAGAGTTAGTCGTGAAAGTAAAAGAACCATTAACTTCTGAATATGAGTACTTGCGTGAAGACCTGCTTCTCTTCACCTACTTACACATGGCCGCAGCGCCTAAATTAGCAGATGCTATGCTAGTAGCGAAAACAACGGGGATTGCCTATGAAACCGTCAGTGATTCCCAAGGTCAGTTACCACTCCTCGTTCCTATGAGTGAGGTTGCAGGCCGTATGGCAGTCCAAATCGGTGCTCATTTCCTAACTAAGCAAGCAGGAGGTTCTGGTGTCCTACTTGGTGGTGTACCGGGTGTACCTAAAGGGAAAGTAACCATCATCGGTGGTGGTGTCGTAGGGACCCATGCTGCTCGAATTGCGCTTGGTCTTGGTGCTCAAGTAACCATCCTTGATATCAGTGCTAAACGTCTCTCCGTTTTAGAGGAGGTCTTTGGTCACCAAATTCAAACTCTCATGTCCAATTCATTCAACATCGAAGCCAGTGTGAGAGATGCGGATGTGGTGATCGGAGCGGTTCTCATCCCAGGTGCCAAAGCACCGAAATTGGTGACAGATGAGATGGTCAAACAAATGCGTCCAGGATCTGTCATTGTTGACGTTGCCGTTGACCAAGGCGGCGTTATCGAGACAGCTGACCGTGTGACAACGCACGATGAACCCGTCTATGAAAAACACGGTGTGCTCCACTATGCCGTTGCCAACATCCCCGGTGCTGTAGCCCGTACTTCAACTATCGCCCTAACCAATGTCACTCTTCCTTATATCGAAGCTTTGGCTGGTAAAGGTTTTGTACAAGCAATCTCTGAAGATGAGGGCTTGCGTCAAGGTGTGACCACTTATCAAGGTTACTTAACCAGTCTTCCAGTAGCCCAAGGCCTCGATAAAAAACATACTCCAATTGATGAACTAGTATAAAAATCTAATTATCCGATAAAAGAAAGAGCAATTCCACCTGAACTGCTCTTTTTTGCTATTCTGTTTCTTCTTGGACTTCTTCACGCTCTTCATTTTTAACTGGAGCTGGTTCATAAGCTCGGATAATCTGAGCGACAACTGGATGGCGAACCACATCCTTAGCTGAAAAATGAACAAAGTCAATCTGGTGAATGTTCTTGAGTTTCTCTTGGGCATCAATCAAACCGGACTTGACGTTACGCGGAAGGTCAATCTGACTGATATCTCCATTGACAATCATCTTAGAATTAAATCCTAAACGAGTCAAAAACATCTTCATCTGCATGATAGTCGTATTTTGCGCCTCATCGAGAATGACAAAGGCATCATCCAAGGTTCGTCCACGCATATAGGCAAGGGGCGCAATCTCGATAATTTCACGCTCCATGAGTCGAGTTGTTTGGTCTTTTCCCAGAATCTGATACAAGGCATCATAAACAGGTCGAAGGTAAGGATCTACCTTCTCTTTAAGATCACCCGGAAGAAAACCTAGACTCTCGCCAGCTTCCACTGCCGGGCGTGTTAGGATAATCCGCTTAACCTGACCACGTTTAAGAGCTGTCACAGCCAAGGTCACTGCAAGGAAGGTCTTCCCTGTACCTGCTGGCCCAATTCCAAAGGTCACATCATGCTGTTTAACACTGTCCACATAAAGTTTTTGACCCAAGGTTTTGACACGGATAGGCTTCCCAGTATTATCCTTGATGATTTCTTCTTCGTAAAGGGCGACAAACTTGTCGATTTCATCGTTTTTGACCATGCTAATCGCAGTCACCACATCTGGCGTACCGACAGTCATCCCACGATTCACCAAGACCATCAAAGCCTGAATAACCTGACGGGCTTCCTCACAGGCAGCCTCTTCTCCCAAAACCTGGACAATCTCCGTACGGGCATGAATCACCACATCAAGCTCTTCTTCCATCAAACGAAGATGGCGTTCATTGGAACCAAAAAGATGAAACAGGTCATCTGGATGACTCAGTTGAATGTCTATTGAATGTTCCTTCAAATAAAGAACCTCTCTAATCCTTTTATTTCTTTTTATTATAGCAAAGGGGTGGAGAAATTACTAGCCCAAACCCAATGAATAAATGCTAGTGTTCTAAGTATTCCTGCCAGATAATGTCAAAATCTCCTAGGTTAAAAGAGAAACTGGCATGTTCTTCCAAAAAGCGACTGACCTCATCAAAATCATCTGTGTGTTTTGGGAAGGCTGACTCTTCAAATGCTAGATCTGCCAAGATGGCTTTAGGACTGTTACTTTTAGGATTGCGCTCGGTCATGAGCCAAGTGTAAAATGATTTTCTCATAAGCTACCCTAAATCAACTCTGTCCCAAACTGGTCTTGCTTGATTTTACCAGCCTTCATCAAGCCACCAAGTGCTTTCTTGAACTGACCTTTAGAAATTCCAAAGGTTGCCTTGATGTCCTCAGGAGATGACTTATCATTCAAGGTCATAAAACCGCCATTGCTTTCCAAGTAGGTCAAAATCATCTGAGCATCATTTTCCAACATCTCAAAAGAACGTGGTTTGAGAGAAAGGTTCAAGGTACGGTCCACTTCACGGAAACCAATAACACGCGCATCTAAAACTTGACCCAAACGTGGCTCTGCATAGCGCTCGCTAGGATGGATAAAGCCAAGCATGTTATTTTCTGGCAGGTAAACAAAAGTTCCTGACAGCTTGAGGCGGTAAACAATGGCTGGCCAGTTTTGGTTCTGCATGTTGTTGTAGGCAGGACGAGCCAAACGTTGGAAGTCTTCTTGATAAGCCAAGAGACCCCAGATACGGTCTTTCTTATCCACTTCAAGACGGATGTAGAGTTGGTCGCCCTTCTTAGGCCAAAGTTCCTTGAGCTCAGGGAGAATATCAAGTGACACAACGATTTCCTTGTCAGGAAGGCCTGTATCTACAAAGACACCCAAGTCCTTACGAACCTCTGTAACACGGCCCCAACCAAATTGGTCCTGAGTGGCAGTCACTTCTAGAGTGGTCAAGCGGAGTTTTTGCTTCATATCCGTGTAGGCAAAACCTTTAACCGTATCCCCTACTGTATGTTGACCTTCTTCCTTAGCAAGAGCATAGGTCTGGCCATCCTTTTGCACAAAGTAGAAACGGTCATTTTCATCGATGATGAGTCCAACGATAAAACTTGCAAGATTTTTATTCATATTTCCTTCTTTCGAATAAAACTCAGCCAGCAATGCCAACTGAGTTTTTCTGTTTATTTTTAGACTTCCAAAAGTTCTTTTTCTTTATTAGCAGTCATGTCATCGATGTGTTTGACAGCATCGTCTGTTACTTTTTGAATGTCTTTTTCAAGAGTCTTCAATTCGTCTTCAGTGATTTCTTTTGCTTTTTCTTGTTTCTTAGCTTCGTCCATAGCATCGCGACGGATATTGCGGACAGCCACTTTAGCATTTTCTCCGACCTTCTTCACTTCTTTAGCAAGGTCACGACGAGTTTCTTCTGTAAGAGCAGGGATAACCAAACGAATCACAGAACCGTCGTTAGCTGGTGTGATACCAAGATCAGAAGCGTTCAAGGCACGTTCGATGTCTTTCAACGAAGACTTGTCAAATGGTGTGACCAACAAAACACGCGCTTCTGGAATCGTAATTGAAGCGATTTGGTTAAGAGGAGTTTCAACTCCATAGTATTCTACATGTACACGGTCAAGCAAGCTTGCATTGGCACGGCCAGCACGGATACCACCAAATTCACGAGCAAGTGATTGGTGAGACTGGGTCATTCTCTCTTTAGCTTTTTCAATAATTGCGTTAGCCATAATCTTTCTTATTCCTTTTCTTCGATATTATTTGAAACTGTTGTTCCTATATTTTCACCAAATACGACACGTTTGATGTTGCCTGGTTGGTTCATGTTAAAGACAACCAAGTCAATATCGTTGTCCATTGAGAGGGTTGAAGCTGTTGAGTCCATGATACGAAGACCTTTGTTAATGACATCACGGTGGGTCAATTCTTCAAATTTAACGGCCGTCTTGTCCTTCTTAGGATCGGCATTGTAAACACCGTCTACACCATTTTTAGCCATAAGGATAGCATCCGCTTCGATTTCAGCTGCACGAAGAGCCGCTGTTGTATCTGTTGAGAAGTATGGTGAACCAATTCCAGCACCAAAGATAACGATACGGCCTTTTTCAAGGTGACGAAGGGCACGTCCACGTACATAAGGCTCTGCCACTTGTTGCATAGCAATCGCTGTTTGCACACGTGTATCAACCCCAACTTGTTGCAATGAATCTGCCATCACAAGAGCATTCATAACAGTCCCAAGCATTCCTGTGTAATCTGCCTGAACGCGGTCCATTCCTGCTTCTGCAGCAGGTTCTCCACGCCAGAGATTTCCTCCACCAATAACAAGGGCAATTTCGATACCTAAGCTATGAACTTCTTGAATCTCTTTTGCGATTGTTTGAACTGTTTGGATATCAATCCCTACGCCACGTTCTCCGGCAAGGGCTTCACCTGATAACTTGATTAAAATACGTTTATACTTGGGATTCGCCATTTTCACTCTCCTTTTTTTATCCTACCTATTTTATCACAATTTCTAAGATTTTTATAGTATCATGAGCAATTCTTTCAAAAAAATTAGACTGTTAAAAATTCCTCTAAGTCAGAAAGAGCACGCTCTGCAATTTTTTCATAACGAGCCTTCTTATCACGGATACGTTCGCCTTCCAACTCCTTGATAATCCCAAAGTTGACATTCATTGGTTGGAAATGCTTGCTGTCAGCATGGGTGATGTAATGAGCTAAGCTTCCAATCGCCGTCGTCTCTGGGAAAATCGCCTCGCTTTCTCTCTTAAAAAGACGAGCCGCGTTAATTCCCGCAACTAATCCTGACGCAGCTGACTCTACATAGCCTTCCACACCCGTCATTTGACCAGCAAAGAAGAGATTTGGCTGTTTCTTGGAACGATAGGTTTGCTCAAGAAGATCTGGTGAGTCCATATAAGAATTGCGGTGCATGACACCATAACGAACAAACTCCGCATTTTCAAGACCTGGAATCATTTGGAAGACACGCTTTTGTTCTCCCCATTTGAGGTGGGTCTGGAAACCGACGATATTATAGAGGCTACCAGCTGCATTGTCCTGACGAAGCTGAACCACCGCATAAGGTGTTTTAAATTCTCCATCACGAGGTCCTGTGTAGTCGTCCGGATACTCCAGACCGACTGGTTTCATAGGACCATAAAGCATTGTTTTAATACCACGTTTAGCCATGACTTCGATAGGCATACAGCCTTCAAAATACTTTTCTTTTTCGAAAGAATTAAGCGGAGCTTCTTCCGCATTGACCAAGGCTTCATGGAAATCCATAAACTCTTGCTTGGTCATTGGAGCATTGAGATAAGCAGCTTCTCCCTTGTCATACCGAGACTTGAGATAGACCTTGCTCATATCGATGGTGTTGACATCAATAATCGGCGCTGCCGCATCGTAGAAATAGAAACCATCGCCGTCATTGAGAGCATGAATCTTTTCAGCCAAGGCATCGCTAGTCAAGGGACCAGTAGCGACAACTGTGATTACATCAGTCGGTAATTCTGTAATTTCATCACGAACCACTTCAATCAAGGGATGGTTGGCAACTTTTTCGGTCACCATTTGGGAGAAACCATTACGGTCCACCGCAAGCGCACCACCTGCAGGAACACGTGTAGCCTCAGCAGATTCCAAAATAACAGAACCCAAGCGACGCATTTCTTCCTTGAGAAGACCAACTGCATTTGTCAGAGCATCTCCACGAAGAGAATTGGAGCAAACTAACTCTGCAAAATTGTCTGTTTTGTGCTGGGGTGTTGACTTGACACCACGCATTTCATAGAGTTTAACTGGAATACCACGTTCTGCGATTTGGTAGGCTGCTTCAGAACCTGCCAAACCAGCACCGATAACATTGATATAAGATTGAGACACGACACTAATACCTCTTTGGGAGTGTGAAGACAAGATTCACATTGAAAAAGCCAACCGAACTTACTCGCTTTCGAGTTTCTTGGCTCAGACTGAAAGAGTCCACAGGACTTACTCGCTTTCGAGTTTCTTGGCTCAGACTGAAAGAGTCCACAGGACTTACTTCGCTTTCGAGTTTCTTGGCTCAGGCTGAAAAAGTCCACAGGACTATCCTCGCTCTCGAATTTCTTGGCTCAGGCTGAAAAAGTCCACAGGACTTTCCTCGCTCTCGAATTTCCTGGCTCAGGCTGAAAAAGTCCACAGGACTTTCCTCGCTCTCGAATTTCTTGGCTCAGGCTGAAAAAGTCCCCCGGACTTTTTCACTCCCACAAATCTTTCTATTTTTTTCTTCTACTAGTATAACAAAAAAAGGGAAGAAGGCAAACTTCCCTGTTTAGTCATTTTCTTGATTTTCTTCCCATTCGTGGTAGGCAGCATAAAGCTGGCTTTTATTCCACTGGTAAATCTTAGCGACTTCCTTGATAGCTTGGTTTTTCTTCATGCCTTGCTGGATGCGGACTTGGATTTCTAAGAACAAGTCCTCCTTGTCTTTTTCCTCCACATCCTGACTGGCACCTTCAACAATGAGAAGGCATTCTCCCTTAAGTGGCGTTTCAGAGATGCTTTCCAGCAATTCAGAAATTGTACCTCTTTGGTATTCTTCATAGATTTTGGTCAATTCTCTGACCAAGACGACCGAGCGGTTGCCATAAACTGCTAGCATATTTTCCAACGTATCTGCTACACGATGAGGGGATTCATAGAAAATTTGTGTTTCAGGATAGTCTTTTTTCGAGTCGAAAAATTGCTTTTGCTGGCCTGACTTTCTCGGTAAAAAGCCGTAAAAGATATGTGGCTGTGGCGCTAAACCACTAGCGATCAAGGCAGAAATTCCTGCAGAGGCACCTGGAACTGTGACAACAGCAATATCTTCCTCAATGGCTGCCTTAACCAAATCATGACCAGGGTCTGAGATGCTAGGCAGACCCGCATCAGAAACCTGAGCAATACTTTGTCCTGCTTTCAGGAAACTAATCAAATCAGGAATCTTTTCCTTGGCATTGTGCTCATGAAAACTAATCTGCTTAGTAGAAATATCAAAATGCTTGAGCAAAAGCCCAGTATTGCGCGTGTCCTCAGCAGCAATCCAGTCCACCTCTTTCAAGGTCTGGATAGCTCGAAAGGTTATATCGTCTAGATTGCCAATCGGCGTTGCCACTAGATACAGCTTGCCATAGGGAGACTGCCCCTTAAAACTTTTTTGAATCTGCATGCCTACTCCCTGTATAACAACTCGTCACAGAACATACATTCCTCGTCCTGCTCTCGACGTTGTCCATAAAAATCATTACATACGTGAAATCCATCCCGGTAAATACGACGGACACTTTCACGAACATGCTTAGCCTTGACAGGAGCATCTGCTTCCACCTCACCCAAGCGTTCGCGCAACTTACTATTTTCCAAGCGAAGAGCTGTATTTTCCTCTACCAGGCTCTTGAGATTTTTCTTGATTGCTTCCACATCGGCCAAGGTTACCAATAACTGTTGGGAAAAATCGTCCAGCGCGTCAAATAATTCTTTTTTGTCCATAAAACAGCTCTTTCCTTTCTTTATCATTCATTTTTGAGTTTATATTTCTTTCAAGACCAGGTATTCCATGGCATTTTGAAAGCTGACATTAGCTTGCCACATTCTTCTAGCTTCTAGCAAATCTTGTAGAATCACTCTAACTCTTGCTTGCAGGAGGTCCTGCCCACAGAGGACTTCAAGAATCCGTAAAACCTGATCTTGTTTTTCCTTATCATCTGCCAAGTTGGCTAATTTAGCAACCTGCAGATAACTTTCTTTTTTCTTAGCCACTAACCAAGTCAGCAGGCGTTCACTTTCATCGACCAAGGTCCAAAAGCCTGCCTGATTAGCCAACTTTTCTGCTTCAGCTCGCGATTGACTAAACTGAGCTAAGAGAGTTGCTTTTTTCTTAACCAGCCCCATTTGTTCTAAGAGCAAGATGAGCTTCTCTTCTTGCTTTTTAAAGTGGAAAATCTGGGTCCGACTTCGGATTGTCGGTAAGATCTTTTCCTCATCGCTAGTTAAGAAGAAAATGTAAACCTCACTCTGGGGTTCTTCGATGACCTTGAGCAAAGAATTGGCTGCATTAGGGTGCATTTTCTCAGCTTGATCGATAATAAAGACCTGCTGCTGGCTTTCAATCCCTGCTTGAGAAAACTGCCCCACCAATTCTCGAATGCGTTCTGTCTTAATGACCTGATTAACTGGTTTAATCAAAGTGACATCGGGAAATTCTCCCTGTTCAATCAGTTTACAATTCCGGCATTTCTCACATGGTAAAACACCTACTTTATCTGTACAAAAGAGGCTCTTAGCCAAAAATTGCGACATTTCCAAGCTTCCAAAGAATCCTGAAAAAAGATAGGCGTGATTGAGCTGGTCTTGTTCTAGAATACGGACAAAACGGTCAAACTGATCTGGTTGCCAAGCCTTTAGTTGATCTTGTTTCATTTAGCCAATCCCATTCTCTCAAACAAAACTGCCTTGGTAGTTTCCACAACTTGCTCCAAAGGAAAACTAGCATCAACCTTGACAATACGACTTCCTTCTTTGTCCAGAAGAGAAAGGTAACCTTGACGGACTTTTTTATGCAAGTCCAACCCTTCCAAGTCCAAACGATTGACCTCGCGGTCACTATTAGCAGCAATGCGAGCCAGTCCTTCTTCCACCTCGATGTCAAAATAGAGGGTCAAATCGGGTTTAAGGCCATCTGTCGCAAACTGATTAAGCCAGTCAATGGCTTCAATGTCCAAACCACGACCAAATCCCTGATAGGCAAGAGAACTATCGATGAAGCGGTCCATAATGACCACCTTGCCAGCTGCAAGGGCAGGGAGAACTTTTTCCACCAAGTGCTGTCTGCGACTGGCGATATAGAGAAGGAGTTCCGTTTTAGGATCCATCTGAGTATGACTTGGGTCCAAAATCACTTCCCGAATCTTCTCCCCAATCAAGACTCCGCCAGGTTCACGGGTCGTCAGCACCTCTACCCCTTTTTCCTCTAAAATTGGTAGCAGAGCCTCTAAAACACTGGTCTTTCCTGCTCCCTCTGGTCCCTCAAGAGAGACTAAAAATCCTTTTGACATGTCTAACTCATTTCTTTTTTACTACTTCTATTCTATCAAAAAAATGGGGGTTTGTGACAATCTTTTTTCTTCTCATTTCAACCACCATAAAAGAGGCAGATAAAACTACCTCTTATTTACCTAATTCTTGTGTTCGTTTGTAGGCTTGACCAACTGCATCCATGACTGTTCCTCGGAAAGCATGCGCTTCTAGACTTGCTACGCCAGCGATAGTCGAACCACCTGGGCTACAAACTTTATCTTTTAAGACCCCAGGATGTTGCTGGCTTTCTAGGACCAATTGTCCAGCGCCGACAACTGTTTGAGCTGCCATTTTCAATGCCGTTTCTCTTGGCAATCCTGTCTGAACACCTGCATCTGCCAAGGCCTCAATAAAAAGATAGACAAAGGCCGGCCCACAACCTGCAAGACCTGTCGCTGCATCAATTAAGCTTTCCCCAAGTTCAATCAAGAGACCAGCCTTGGCTAAAAGCTGACAAAAAAGTTCACTGTCCTCAGCACGACATTTTGCTGATATGGCATAACTAATCACTCCTTGCCCGATAGAAGCAGGGGTATTTGGCATCATACGAATAATTCGGTGCTGACTTGGAAGAAGACTAGCCAGTTTTTCCAAGGTCAATCCAGCTGCCATGGAAATCAAAAGAAGACTTTCTCTTTTTTCAAGGATGGTCTGGTATTGAGAAAGCAAGTCTGAGAACTGAGCTGGCTTAACACCTAGAAAAATCACATCTGCTTCTGCAAAAATTTCTTCATTGCTGGAAGCCTGACCACCAAAGTTGGCGATGAAAGCATCCACCTTGGCTTGACTACGATTGGCAAGAAGAATGTCATCACCCGTCTTGGCCTGCAAAACAGCCTTGGCCAAACTAGCTCCCATATTCCCCAAGCCGATAAATCCAATCTTCATCTCTTACTCCCTTATCTGCCCGTCACCAGTAACCACATACTTGTAGCTAGTCAACTCTTTCAAGCCCATGGGACCACGCGCGTGCAATTTCTGAGTTGAAATCCCCATTTCACAACCAAGACCAAATTGGCCACCATCTGTGAAACGAGTTGAGGCATTGACATAGACAGCTGCAGAGTCCACTTGATCTGTAAAGTAAGCCGCAGCTTCAGCATTTTCCGTCACAATGGCATCCGAATGATGGGTACTGTGGGTTTCAATATGGGCAACCGCTTCTTCTAAACTGCTCACAACCTTAACAGCTAGGACATAGTCTAAAAACTCGGTGTCAAAGTCTTGTGCTTCAGCTGCTTGACCTGAAACAAACTGACTTGCTTTCTCATCCAAGCGGAATTGAATTGGCTCCAACCCAGCTTCTTTTCGATCTTCAACCAGTACCTTCTCCAAGCGAGGAAAGAAGCTTGCTGCCTTGTCCTCATGAACAATTAGAACCTCCATGGCATTGCAGACAGAAGGACGACTGGTTTTAGCATTATTGATGATAGACAGAGCCTTGTCGTCATCTGCATCCTTATCGACATAAACATGAACAATCCCAGTTCCTGTCTCGATAACAGGTACGATAGCATTCTCAACCACTGCATTGATCAAGCCAGCCCCTCCACGAGGAATAAGAAGGTCTAGATAGCCCTTGGCCTTCATCATAGCATAGCTACTTTCTCGGCTAGTATCTTCCACCAGTTGAATCACATCTGGATGAATGGTAGTCGTCTCCAAGCCCTTCTTCAAGGCTGTGACAATAGCATGAGCTGTTTGGTAGGCATCCTTACCACTACGAAGAACAACCGCATTCCCACTCTTGAGAGCCAGAGCAGCCGCGTCAGACGTCACATTTGGACGACTTTCATAGATAATACCGATAACGCCCATAGCCACACGTTTTTTGGTGATCACTAAGCCATTTTCAAGATGATTGGTCTCTAAAACTTCACCGATTGGATCTGGTAAAGCAACCACTTCACGAATCCCAGTTGCCATCGCTTCTATACGACCTGCATCCAAATAAAGACGATCCAGCATCACATCTGAGATTTTACCCTTAGCCGCTTCCATATCGAGGGCATTGGCCGCTAAAATTTCCTCAGTAGCTACTAATAAGTGATCAGCCATGGCTAGCAAGGCTTGATTTTTCACTGCTTCACTAGCTGTGTTGATCGATTTTTTTACAGCCTGTACCTGTTCAAATTGTTCTTGTGTACTTACCATAGTTTACCTCTAAAATTCTGTAAAGAGTAGTTGGATTTCAGGAGTAATGGAAATCCAGTCGTCACGGTGAATCAAGACACCCTTGGCTTTTTGAGAACGCAACATATCCTCCAAAGCAGATGCCCCAAATTGCACGCGTCCTTTTCCAAGTGATTTTCCACTTTCCTTGTCAAATACTGTCACGATATCACCATAAGAAAAAGCTCCTTCTGCGTCAACAATACCAGATAAAAGAAGACTCTTGCCATGTTGAGAGAGAGCTTCTGCAGCCCCTTTATCAACCCAAATAGAACCTTGACTCTGAGCATAAAAAGCCAGCCATTGTTTCTGGGTACGAAGTCCCTTCTCTTGCGCAACAAAGTAGGAACCATCCTTGGTCTCCTCAGCTGCCTCAATCATGGCATCTGACTTTAAGGATGAGCAGATATAAACAGGAACTCCTGATTCCGTCGCGATAGTTGCAGCTTTGATTTTTGTTAGCATGCCCCCAGTTCCGTTTGAAGAGCCAGCTCCACCAGCCATATCAATAATCTCACGATTGATGGTCTCAATTTTCTCCAAGCGTTTGGCTCTTGAATCTGAATTAGGATTTCCAGTATAAAGACCGTCTACGTCTGTCAAGAGGACCAAAAGGTCAGCTTGGACCATGGCCGCTACCTGCGCACTCAGAGTGTCATTGTCCCCAACCTTGAGCTCATCAATAACGACACTGTCATTCTCATTGATAATAGGAATCGCCCCACGGCTAAGTAAAACTGACAAAGCCTGATGGGCATTTTTATAACGGCGCTTATCCACAAAATCATCCTGAGTCAGCAAAATTTGTGCAGAAACGATTTGGCGCAAGAGAAGATTGGTCGTGTATTCTTCCAACAAAAGCCCTTGTCCTACCGCTGCTGAAGCCTGTTTATCAGCAATCTTAGTCGGACGCTTTTTAAATCCTAAAGCCCCAAAACCAGCCGCAATGGCACCTGACGACACCAAAATCAATTCATGACCAGCCTCGTGCAGCATAGCCAACTGCTGGGTAATAGCTTTTACCTTACTACGTGATAAACTTCCATCCTCATTCGTCAGAGAAGAAGTCCCCACCTTAAAGACAATCCGTTTGAATTTCATAGTCTCACTCCGATTCTTCATATTTATCCATTATAACATGAATGGCAGGAAATAGAAAAGAGTTGATAGGAAAAAGGTCGAGACAAGCCATCTCAACCTTTTATCAAATCTAATTCTTTCTCAATCTCTCCAAGGTTTCCTTAAAAATCTCTGGGATATCTGCTGTAAATTCCAAGATCTCACCTGTTCGTGGATGCGTAAATCCTAGAGTCTTGGCATGAAGAAATTGTCCATGTCCTTTCAAAGTCTTGCGAGGACCATAGACTTCATCACCAGCGACTGGATGACCAATATAAGCCATGTGAACACGGATTTGATGGGTGCGGCCTGTTTCCAACTGCAGCTCCACTAAACTATAATCACCAAAGCGTTCCAAAACGTGGAAACGTGTCACTGCAGGCTTCCCTTTAGCAGTCACAGCCTGTTTCTTACGGTCTTTTTCACTACGGCCAATCGGAGCTTCAATGACACCACGATCATTAGGCAGATTTCCATGAACAATCGCCCAATATTTGCGAAGAGACTTTTTATCCTTGAGTTCTTGAGCAAGTGCTAGATGCGCCTCATCGTTTTTAGCAATCATGAGAAGGCCTGACGTATCCTTATCAATACGATGAACAATTCCTGGACGCAGAACCCCATTGATACCCGATAAATCCTTAATATGGTACATAAGGGCATTTACCAGAGTTCCACTAGTATGACCAGCACTCGGATGCACAACCATTCCTTGAGGCTTGTTAACGACGGCCACATCCTCATCTTGGTAGATGATATCTAGCGGAAGATTCTCAGGCACATACTCTAAAACCTCTGGTTCTGGCACATGGTAAGTGACGATATCGCCCTCTTGGACAGTGTATTTAGCTTTCTTGACTTGGCCATTGACCAAGACCTGACCTGATTTGATTTGTTCATTCGCGAGACTGCGTGATAATTCTGTCAAATCCGACAAAGCCTTATCCAAACGCAGGCCACCAGTTTCAATTTTAATTTCCATTTATTTCCTCTTTTAACATCGCAATCAATAAAATAATCACTCCAACAGTCAGATAGCTATCTGCCACATTGAAAATTGCAAAATTGATAAAGTCCACATGAAACATATCCACAACAAAGCCCTGACTGATCCTGTCAATAAAGTTTCCAAGACCACCTGCAATAATCAAGGTCAAACCCAAGACCATCCAGAGTGAGTCCTCCATATGTTTATGTAAATACCAAATGGCACCAACCACGACAACCAGAGTAATGACAGCGAATAACAACTGCTGATCTTGTAAGATAGAAAAGGCTGCCCCTCGATTTTGCAGGTAGGTCAAGCTAACGAAATTGGGAATCCAAGATCGTACTTCACCCAATGGAATTTGCTGGACGATATAGGATTTTACCAACTGATCAAGCCCAATCAAAAGCAGTACAATGACTGCCACTATTCCTCTTTTTTTCATGATTTCCTCTTCTGATTAAAATATTCTTGCATGACTTCTACAAAGAGAGTCCCAGCTTGACTGAGCTCCACTTCCTCACGTTTAACGTAGACCATGCGATTATCTAGATTATCCTTGAGACGAATAACTGTGATGCCATTAACACTATCACTATCTAAAAATCCAGAACCTGTCGCATAGGCGTCCGTCCGCTCTAAAATACCATTCAAGGTAGCACGGTCTGTCACATTAAACATCTGTGAACTAGCACTGGTATCGACAAAATTCTCTGAATAATAAAGGTACTCGTCTTTCTCTTGAGTAAAACGAACCGTTGGTAAATCAGCTAAATCCTCCATGACCAATTCCTCTTTCTGGGCTAAAGGATGCCCTTCACGAAGATAAATATGGGTATGAAAGGGAATCAATTCAATGACCTCCAGACCTAGCTTTTCAATCCGTTGCATGATCCCTTTTTTATTTTGATTGTTGAGGTAGATAATCCCAATCTCACTGTGCCCTTGCGCTACTTCGTCTAAGATTTGAACAGTAGTTGATTCAAAAATACGAAAGTTCTTATAGTCAGGATAGCGCTCTGAAAAGGCCGTAATGGTTGGTGGCAAGAAGTCATAGTGCTGACTGGCAATGGAAAATTCATCTTTTTCTTCTTCAGGATTAGCATACTGATTTTGAAAAATATCAAATCCTTTAACCAATTCTTGCGCTTTTTCATAGAATTCCATACCACGACGAGTCAAGAAAGTCCCTGAGCTGGTCCGACGGAAAATCTTAAAACCCAACTCTTTTTCCAAATCACGAACAGAAATGGACAGACTCGGCTGACTAACATACATCTTTTCAGCAGCTTCACGGAAAGTACCACTATTGGCAATGGCAACAACATAGCGTAATTGTTGAATGTTCATCTTCTACCCCCAACTTCTTTATCTTTTCATTATACCATATTTTAGAAGTTTTCCATCGAAGAAAAATAATCTCAATCATAAAATGCATCTACTCTAAGAACGAACAAATCATGGGTATCAAAACAAAAAATAGGCTCTCCGAAAACTCGGAAAGCCTTATTTAATGCTACTTCTAGCTTCCTCGCCTTTACATTTCAAGGCTCGGGATAAAAAGGTTCACTGGACCTTTTTATTTAGCGATTGGGTAAACAGAAACTTGTTTTTTATCGCGTCCTTTACGTTCAAAGCGTACTACGCCTTCAACTTTAGCGAACAAAGTATCGTCTCCACCACGTCCAACGTTTACACCTGGATAGATGTGTGTACCACGTTGACGGTAAAGGATTGATCCACCTGTTACAGTTTGTCCGTCAGCTGCTTTAGCTCCAAGACGTTTCGCTTGTGAATCACGTCCGTTTGATGTAGAACCTCCACCTTTTTTGTGGGCGAAAAGTTGCAAGTTGTTAAGAGTCATTTTTAACATAATGTTTTCCTCCGTGTTAGTTTTCTGTGATAACTCTGGTTTGGACGAACTCAGAAGAGTTCTCCGATAAGTTTGCCATACCTAAGAAAAATGATTCAAAGAATAACTGGGTCATTTCTCTCTGGTGTGAAGGAAGATCTTTTGGTATTTCAACCATCAGATAGCCACCTTCATCTTCGTTTAATTCTAGGATTGGTTCATAGCCTGCAAATTTCTCAATAGAATTGATAAAGTTAATGGCAAGCGTAGAAACCGATGCACACACGACATCAAAGCCGTATTCGCCACTCTCGGCGTGTCCAGTAATTTCCGCACTCCTCAGCTCGCCATCTTCGGCTCTCTCAAAGACTGCTTGTATCATGTGTTCTCCTTAAAATTAAGCGTTAATTGCGTTGATGACAACTTTTGTATATGGTTGACGGTGACCTTGTTTACGGTGGCTACCTTTTTTAGGTTTGTACTTGTAAGTAACAACTTTCTTTTGTTTTCCTTGTTTTTCAACAGTTCCAACTACAGTAGCTCCAGCAACAAGTGGAGTTCCGACAACAGTGTTTTCACCACCAACAAGAACAACTTCGTTAAAAGTAACTTCTTGACCAGCTTCAACGTTCAATTTTTCAACGTAAACTGCTTGACCAACTTCAACTTTAACTTGTTTTCCGCCAGTTTTGATAATTGCGTATGTGCTCATTATGCACCTCCTATGATTTTTATGGGTTTCCCCGATTTTTTGTGAAGACTCGCCTAGCATCGTGGGACAAACCACTTAAACTTGAATAATCAAGCAACGATGTTCGTGCGGTTGCACAGGATCGTGCATAGTCAACTCTTCAAGTATAGCATATCTCCTATTTTCTTACAAGCAATAACACCTAAAATGAAGCTTTTTCTTTTACTTTTTTCCGCCACTTGGCAAAAAGCATGCTAATGTAAAAAATGCTCATCATAATAGGAACACCAAGAATGGTCTTTTCATGATAGAAAATCGTCAAATAAGCTGAAAAGACAACGCCAAGGACAAAACTACTAAGTAAGCTAACAAATATGAACCCTTCACGTAAAAAAGGAGTGTGCTTGGTTCGGAAATAATCTCCAAAAGCCAGCATAGTCCGTTTGATATTCCCTGTCATAAAAGCGTTATTATAGGCAATACCCGACACTTCACCAAAAGCAGTTGTCACCAGTCCCATACAGAAAGCCAAGGGCGGTACTAGATAGATATTATCTACAGTTTGTGGCACAAAACCAATAATGATTGATAAGATTGCCAAAGGAATCAATGACAGAATGGGCTTTTTCACAATTCTCAATTTTTCCTTATAAATCGTTAGTAAAAAGACCCCCATCATAAAAGCTAGCAAGGTCATTACTTTGGCACTAGCATCTGAAACATTGTGTTGAATGAGCCCCACGGATAGAAAGACTACATTCCCAGTTTGTCCAGCTACAAGAGTGTTCCCTCGCACAATAAACGTATAGGCATCTACATAACCTGCACAAAAAGTCAAAAAAAGCGCTAGCCTCTTAGACTGACGTGATATTTTTCTTATAGGTAATAACCTCATTTTCCCTCCCATTTCATTTACTCATCTCATTATTGTACCACTTTCTTTGAAAAAGGCCTAGTAGCTTATTTGAAATTTTTTACCCTCTGTTGGATAGTCCCGTCTATCTATGTTATAATGAAAGAAGGATTTGAAATCGGAAAAGGAGTAACTATGCTTAAATTAGGTGTCATCGGAACAGGGGCTATCAGTCACCACTTCATAGAAGCAGCCCATATCAGTGGAGAATACCAGCTGGTCGCAGTCTATTCTAGAAAACTAGAAACTGCGGCAACCTTTGCTTCTCGCTATCAAGATATCCAACTCTTTGATCAATTAGAGGACTTCTTCAAGAGCTCCTTTGATGTTGTCTATATTGCTAGTCCAAACTCCTTGCATTTTGCTCAGGCAAAAGTTGCATTATCTGCTGGAAAACACGTCATTCTTGAAAAGCCAGCTGTCACTCAACCACAAGAATGGCTGGATTTGGTTCAAACAGCTGAGAAAAATCACTGTTTTATCTTCGAAGCAGCTCGTAATTACCACGAAGAAGCTTTTACTACTATCAAAAACTTTTTAGCAGACAAGCAAATTTTAGGGGCAGATTTCAACTATGCCAAGTATTCTTCCAAAATGCCTAACTTGTTGACTGGGGAGACACCAAATGTCTTCTCAGACCGTTTTGCTGGTGGAGCTCTTATGGATTTGGGGATTTATCCCCTCTACGCTACCGTTCGTCTCTTTGGAAATGCTCAAGACGCGACCTATCAGGCTCAACAACTTGACAATAGCATGGACCTGAATGGAGACGGAATCCTCTTATACCCTGACTTTCAAATTCATATAAAAGCTGGGAAAAATATCACTTCCAATCTTCCTTGCGAAATTTATACGACAGATGGAACCTTGACCCTCAACACCATCGAGCATATCCGCTCAGCTATTTTTACAGACCACCAAGGAAATCAAGTCCAGCTCCCTATCCAACAGGCTCCTCATACGATGACTGAGGAAGTCGCTGCATTTGCACACATGATCCAGCAACCAGATCTGAATCTCTACCAAACTTGGCTGGCAGATGCAAGTTCAGTTCATAAGCTACTATATACTATGCGCCAGACTGCTGGCATTAGATTTGAGGCAGAAAAATGAAAACCAAACTACCGACTGAATGGCAAGAACTGAGTGACCAACTCGGTTTCCAAGAATTCACCCCCATTCAAACTCAACTATTTGAGCCCCTTCTTGCTGGAGAAAACCTCCTAGGAGTGAGCCCAACAGGAACTGGTAAGACCCTAGCTTACCTTCTACCAAGTCTTCTCAGACTACAAAAGAAAAAAGCGCAGCAACTCTTGATTCTAGCACCAAATACGGAGCTTGCTGGACAGATTTTTGACGTATGTAAAACGTGGTCAGAAGCTATCGGCTTGACTGCCCAACTCTTCTTATCAGGTTCGAGTCAGAAACGCCAGATTGAACGTCTAAAAAAAGGACCAGAAATTCTGATTGGAACTCCTGGCCGTATCTTTGAACTCATTAAATTAAAAAAAATCAAGATGATGAATGTGGAAACCATCATTCTAGATGAATTTGACCAATTGCTCGATGATTCTCAGATACACTTTGTCGAGAAAATTACTCACTACGCACCTCGTGACCACCAACTTGTCTATATGAGTGCGACGACCAAGTTTAACCAAGAAAAGATTGCATCTAACACGCGAACCATTGATCTATCTGACCAAAAGCTGAACAATATCCAGCACTTCTACATGCAGGTAGACCAACGTCACAGAGTGGATATGCTACGAAAACTGGCTCATGTGGAGGATTTCCGCGGTCTGGTCTTCTTTAACAGCCTATCAGACCTTGGAAGCGCAGAGGAAAAATTACAGTATCGGGATATCTTGGCTGTTTCCCTCGCTAGTGATGTCAATGTTAAATTTAGAAAAGTTATCTTAGAAAAGTTTAAAGACAAGCAACTAACCCTACTTCTCGCAACAGACCTTTTGGCTCGTGGAATTGATATCGATAGTCTAGAATGCGTCGTAAACTTTGATGTTCCTAGAGATAGTGAAACCTACACTCACCGTGCTGGCCGTACTGGTCGTATGGGCAAGGAAGGTTATGTTATCACTCTCGTCACTCATCCAGAAGAAATCAAAAAACTCAAAAAGTTTACAAGTGTACGAGAAATTGTCCTAAAAAATCAAGAACTCTATATCAAATAAGGTTGGCTCTTGCCAACCTCTGATTTAAGATAAGATCCTCAGAATACGAGTTTCTATGGACCTTATCTCAAGACTGAGCCTAGGACAATAGTCCCTTATCTCCAAAAAAGCAACGTATTTGCCGTTGCTTTTTTGTGGTTGAGAACTATTTTGTCTCAGGCTCTTTTTGCTTACTAAAAATTAAAGAATTCCATAGCCTGTTTGAAAAGCAAATCAGTATACTCTGGGTCTTCTTGGGCAATAGTAACCTGATCTTGAATCATTTCCAAGTCATCTGTTATCATTCCATCTGCTCCCAAATGAACTGATTTATCAAAGGACTCTGAACTATTGATGGTCCAAACGTACAATTTCTGATCCGTATTCCAAAGCTTGTTGACAAAATTTTCATCTAAAGTTGAATACTCCATAGTATAACCTGTAGCCTTGGTTCTTGGAAAAATACTATTATAAGGTAGGATAAAATAGATTGGAATTTGAGAATCGTAGGCTAAAACCTGATCAATCACATGGTAGTCCAAGGATTGCATTTGGTGACCATTCTGCTTAAGAACCGTTCCATATTTTTCCATAAAGCGTTTCATCATATCTGGGCTATCTTTTCGACTGGTCTTAATCTCAATAAGGAGTTTTTGGTGCAATTCATTGGCTTTATTGAGGTAGTCATCAAAACTGGACACCTTGCTATGATAACCATTCTCTGAAATATCGAGTTTGGTTAATTCTTTCAAAGTTAGATCCTGTGGATTGGCATTAACACCTGTCAGATTCTTGATATTGGCATCATGCATCATGACAAACTGGCCATCTTTGGTTTCCTGAACATCTGTCTCAACAAAGTCTGGACTTAGTTGGGCTGTCTTTTCTAAAGATTGAACTGTATTCTGCACACCATTCTTATTGGATACTCCCCTGTGAGAGATAATTAAAGGTTTATTGGCAACTGGAGCTTCCAAATAAACATAACCCTCAAGAGCGAAAAAGATACAAGCACAGCCCATCACTCCCCATCTCATCCAGTGATCTTTCTTTCTCCTTGGTGTGATCTCTAGTTCTTCTCCTGTTAGGAAGGAAACAAACTTAATGAGAAAATAAGTCAAGGCTATGTAGTGGAAATTCTTAATCAAGACAAAGTTGATAATTCCCAGTACAAGAGATTCCTTATGGGTCAGACCATCCATCAGCACTTGACTTGCTAGGATTGGAATCAACAGAAGAATGAAAAATAGGTAGGTTTTGACGACAATCCAAAGCAAGTTCCAAGTATAAAACCAGGAGTGCTTTCTTGTCTTCTCTAGACTGTATCTGACAGCTTCTTTGACTGTTTTCTTTTCAAATAAAAGCTGAGGTAGGGCAAACATGAAACGCACTGAAATGTAAAATAGCAGTAAAGCCAGAATAGTAACCACTATACCTACTAGCCAATACTTGTCTTCCACATAATCAACGATAAAGTCCGGAATGACAATTTTATTGAGGTAATAAATCTTTAAAATCTTTCGAATCAATGGAAAGAGCATCATGACATAAAAGAAGATAAAGGCTATCTTTGCAAGCGTGACTTGCTTCATAAACAAGAAACTTTGGTGAAAGACCTTGCGACTGTACTCTAGCAAGGTTCTCTTTTCATGACATAATAAATGCCGAGCACCAATAAAGAGAAGTCCTATCTGGTAATAGGCGACCAATAAATTAACAATTACCAGAACAAATAAAGCAAGACTAATAAAGGGTGAACCCGTTATAATTGCAAAAATATTATTGTAAGAAAGAAAGAGATAGCCTGTCTGACGGAGCAAAAGTCCAGCAATCCAAGAATTTGATGGTAACCAGACAAACTCAATCATCATGAAAGTCAAGAAAAAGAGAAAGAGAATTTTATCTAGATTAAAGTATATCTGCTTAAAACCTAGATTTTTAGGTTTTTCAGGTTTCATAGGCACTCCTAGTCAAATAATTGAGACAAGTCCAAGCCTCCAAAAGGATTGTTTGATAGGCTACTTTCTGTCTCTAACAATTCTCTAGCTTGATCCGACTCTAGAAAGGACTCGTAAACACGCGCCGTCATCCGTGCATCCTCTAGACTATTATGAGACTGACCTTGAAATCCAAGAAATGAGGCAACAGTTTGCAATTTGAGATTGGCAATACCATGTAAATCCGAACTCCGACGTTCAAAAGCTTCATCATACAAATCCACCTTATACTGCTGGCTATAATCTAAACCATGATCCGCTAGAATAGGCAAATCACTTTTAGCAGCATTGTAGCCAACCATGGGTAAAGAACCCACAAACTCTTGGAAATCTTTTATAACTTTCTCCACTGGGGGAGCATCTTTTAGAGTCTCAGCTGTAATCCCAGTCAAACCATTGATAAAACTTTTTAAGGGAACACTGGTATGAACATAGGAATCATAGGCATCGATTTCCTGACCATCTCTAAAACGCACTGCCGATACTTGAATTAAGTGTGTTTGTCCTTCGTGCTGATTAAATTCTAAGTCAAAAGCAATGTAATCTTCTAATCGTTCCATTCTATACCTCTCCTCTACTGTTATTTTACTTGAGCAACTATACTATTTAGATTAGAAATAAAAGAAGCCATCAGGTTAGCATTTAACCTAAACAGCTCCTTGATTATCCTCCAAATAAACGAGCAAAAAAGCCTTTCTTAGTTGATTGGACTTCTTCTTTTGCTTGGTCCAGCTCTAGCTTAAGATTTTCTTGATCCTTCATGGCTTGAAGAGTCAATTGTTGCTGCTGATCGAGTTGTTTGTCTTTCTCAGCAATCTGACGGTCTTTGATACGCATCTGCTCGTCTTTTTCTGATAACTGACGATCCTTGGCTTTTAATTGTTCATAGAGACGAAGAATTTCAGCATTCTTCTCATCAACCAGAATCTCCATCAGTTCACGTTGCTTGACATCTTCACTGACAGGCTCATCTTCAAAAATCGTTTTTTTATAGATTTCTTCTAGCTTAATCAAGCCACTTCTGGTAACGACTGTTACCCCTTTGTCATTTTTATCTGTGTCTTCTTCTGGTAATTCTTTGACACGGTTATTGATTGCTTGGCGAGATAATCCTAAGACCTCTGCAATCTCACTGACGGTCATTTCAATACTCATAATATCCTCTGAAACGTTTTCTAGCTTTTCTTTACTTAAATCTTATCATAAGCTAGAAAAACTGTCAAATTTTCGCTTAATTTAAGGCCTTCAAAAAGGCTAATAAGACTTGGGCAGAGCGACGTCCAGCTTCGATAATAAACTCATCAAAAGAGATGTTCGCTTCATGGTTGGCATTGTCACTCATAGCTCGGATGACTAGTACTGGAAGATCAAGAGCATGCGCTGCTTGAGCAATAGCTGCCCCCTCCATCTCAACGGCTAATACTTCTGGGAAATGGGACTTAATCGCTTCTATCTTGTCATTTCCTGCCACAAAACTATCTCCTGTAGCAATCAAACCAAGATGCCAGTTTTGGTCCAATTGAGATAAACTCTCTTGGATGTTGGCAATAAAGTTTCTGTTTGATTCGAAATAAAGCGGTTGTTGCGCCATTTGTCCATAAGCATAGCCAAAAGCTGTGACATCCACGTCATGATAGGCTAATTTGTCAGCAATCACAACATCCCCAACAGCAATACCTTCTGCCACTGCCCCAGCAGATCCTGTATTAATCAAAGCGTCCACCTGGAAATGATCAGCTAAAATCGCCACACTCATAGCAGACATCACTTTACCAATTCCACTCTCTACGAGAACAACTTCATGAGAGGCAATGCTTCCTGTATGATAGGTATTCCCCAAAACAACTTGCTCTTGGGCATTTTCTAAATGCTGGACCAGATAAGCCAGTTCTTCTGGCATAGCAGCAATAATTCCTATTTTCATTTCAATTCCTTTTCCATTACAAAAGTTTCATTGCTAAGACAAGCAAAATCAAGAGAAAGATGACTGCAAATAAGATTTTATTCAGTTTAGAATTGAAGACATTTCTCTTGGTATTTTCAATGCGACGGCTTTTATGAATAGACGGTTCGACCTGAATCTTCAAGGTTTCCTGGCTAAAACCATGATCCTTAGGATTGGCATAACCAAAACGGGAAGAAGAGGTTGGTAAAATCTTGGTTTCCTCGTCATCAAGCAAAGGGGGACCCGAAATTTTTTCGCCTCTATTAGCTCTTTCAATCATTTCATCCGTTAATAAAGGTTTACCCATACTGACCTCCTCTATTTTTTGTGCAATTCCCAATACTGAACAGCCATAATTGTCTTGGCATCACAAATATGACCGGATTGGATTAATTCCTTAGCTTCTTCTAGACTCACTTCAAGGACTTCCAAGGTCTCATCGTCATCCTGCGGACGCGGATTTTCCACTTTCGTCAAATCGCTTGCTAGATATAGTTTTAACTTTTCATTACAAAAGCCAATGGCTGAATAAAAGTCATACAAGAGTTCTAACTTCCCTATATAAGCCGTTTCTTCCTCTAATTCACGAAGGGCTGCTGCGACAGGGTCTGTGTTTTCTCCTACTTCCAGTTTTCCAGCTGGAATTTCGTAAGAGACAGCCTCGATAGCCTTACGGTACTGCTTGACCAAGATGAGTTTTTGTTCATCCGTTACAGCTAAAACACAGACAGCTCCATTGTGGAAAATCAAATCACGTTGGGCAGTTCCCTTGCCTTCTGGTAACTCAACCTGATCTTGGACCAGTTTAAAAATTGGTCCTTGATAGATTTCTTTTCGGCTAAGTGTTTTTTCTTCAAATTCCATGATAGGCTCCTACTGATTATTAGGATGATGAGGAAGGCGAGTTGCATATTCATCTTTGTTGACCTGACGACCACGACCAATAGCAATCGCATCCGCTGGTACA
The DNA here is from genome assembly GCF_019218685.1 of Streptococcus vulneris. NCBI lineage: Bacteria > Bacillati > Bacillota > Bacilli > Lactobacillales > Streptococcaceae > Streptococcus > Streptococcus vulneris. Next base: position 265,914 of record NZ_JAHUZC010000001.1, read on the forward strand.
TCTTTGGTGATAGTTGAACCAGCACCAACAAGAGAATTGTCACCTAACTCAACTGGCGCAATAATGGTTGAATTTGAACCAACAAAGACATTGTTACCAATGACTGTCTTATATTTGTTTTTACCATCGTAGTTAACTGTAATAGTCCCTGCACCGAAATTAACGTGGCTACCCACTTCACAGTTTCCGATATAAGTCAAATGACCAGCCTTGGTATTCTCACCGATTGAAGAACCTTTAACCTCAACAAAGTTTCCAATATGGACTTGGGCAGCTAGACTTGAACCTGGACGAATGTGGGCATAAGGACCGACTGTCACTCCGTCTGCAACACTACTCTCTTCAATCATAGAGTTAGTAATGACAGCTCCTGCTCCGATAGTGCTATCCACTACATAAGTTCCATTTGTCAAAACAGTCTCAGCACCAATTTTCGTGTGCCCTTTTAAGGTAACATTGGCTTCGATTTGAACTTCCGGAGCAATCTCAACATCAATATCGATATAAGTTGATTCTGGATTAACAAAGCTAACCCCATTGACCATGTGCTGATGATTGATGCGACGACGCATAACCGACTCAGCTGTCGCAAGTGCCACACGGTCATTTACCCCAAGACTCTCATCAAAATCTTTCAAAGTATAAGCACCAACTTTTTCACCAGCTTCACGGAAAATGCCAATGACGTCTGTAATATAGTATTCACCTTGAGCATTGTTGGTATTGATATTTTTCAAAGCCTCAAACAAACGCTCGTTATCAAAAACATATGTTCCAGTGTTGATTTCCTTGATTTGTTTTTCAAAATCTGTAGCATCCTTTTGCTCAACAATACGAAGAACCTCAGCATTGTCATTACGTACAATTCGTCCATATCCAAAAGGATTATCCGTTTCAGCAGTCAAGATAGTGGCCACATTTTTATGATTGATGTGGAAATCAATCAAGTTTTTCAAGCTTTCACCAGTGATTAAAGGAGTATCTCCTGCAATAACCAAGGTGTGACCTGACAAACCTTCTAAGATAGGCTCTGTCATCATAACTGCATGACCGGTACCTAACTGTTCAGATTGAGTTACAAATTCTGTCTGTCCAGCCAAGACTTCCTCAACCAATTCCGCCTTGTGTCCGACCACTGTGACTGTCTTTTCAGGTTGGATAGCTCCCACACTACGGAAAACATGTTCCAGCATAGAAATACCCGCAACCTTGTGCAACACTTTTGGCAAATCAGATTTCATGCGAGTCCCTTTACCCGCTGCTAAAATAATGGCATAATTTGACATAATCTTCTCTTTTCTCTAGAAATTCCCTTTTATTATACCATATTTCAAATCATTCCGCGCTCTTGAATGAAAAAATGCTCTAAAGTCTTTTCTTAACCCATTTTTTGAGTATTTTTTTTGATTTTTTTTCATTTTTAAGGTAAAATTATAAGGTATGAGAAAGAAAATTAATCCGCTTATTTTATTTGGTTTTTTTGGAATTATGATTTTCATTTTAATCCTAAATCGCCCTCGTTTTGAGGACCATCCTGTAAAAACAAAGTCAAATATCGCGCAAGTAGAAACACAAGCACTACATAATATAGATAAACCAGTAATTGATGTTTCTGGTTGGCAACGACCTGAAGAAATTAATTACGATACTCTTTCCCAAAACATTTCTGGAGCCATCGTTCGTGTTCATAGTGGTGCTCAAACGTCCAAAGAAAATGATGCTTCTTTTGTTAATGGGGTAGATAAAGCCTTTAAAAACCATATTACCGAGTTTCAAAAACGAAATGTCCCAGTAGGTGTCTACGCTTATGTGGCAGGTAAAAGTATCCAAGAAATGGAAAAAGCTGCTGAAAGTTTTTATAATTCCGCATCGCCATACAGCCCTAGCTACTATTGGCTAGATGTGGAAGAAAAAACCATGTCCAATATGAACGAAGGTGTTGAAGCCTTTCGTGCAAAACTAGAATCACTAGGTGCTAAAAATATCGGAATCTACGTCGGAGTCTACTTCATGGAAGAACACAGTATTGATACTGACAAGTTTACGTCTGTTTGGATTCCTTCCTATGGTTCTGACTCAGGATTTTACGAGGCAACTCCTAAGACTGACTTAGATTACGATATTCACCAATACACTTCTAAAGGGAAAATTGCTGGCTTTGACCACGATTTGGATATCAACGTCATCTCTTCCTTAAAAAATAAAGAAGAAACCTTTAGAAAACTCTTTTTAAAACCTTAAAAGCATTTGTTTATCATTTGCTTTTTCTTTTTGTGTTTGATTGTGATACAATATAGTAAGGATTTTTTGAAATAGAAATAGTTGGAGGAACAATATGCTCTCATGGTTAGCACGTGTTATTAAAGGGATTGTCATTGCTCTTGGATTTATTCTACCGGGAATTTCCGGAGGGGTTCTAGCAGCAATCTTAGGAATCTATGAACGAATGATTGGCTTTCTGGCCCATCCCTTTAAAGACTTTAAAGAAAATGTTTTGTACTTTATTCCCGTTGCCATCGGTATGCTTCTGGGAATCGGCTTATTTTCCTACCCGATTGAATACCTGCTTGACAATTATCAGGTCTTTGTCTTATGGAGCTTTGCGGGTGCCATCATTGGTACAGTTCCTAGCCTCCTCAAGGAATCAACTCGAGAATCTGACCGAGACAAGATTGATTTAGCTTGGTTCTGGACAACCTTTATCATTTCTGGATTAGGACTCTATGCCTTAAATTTTGTTGTTGGAACCTTAAGTGCCAGCTTTCTTAATTTCGTCCTAGCTGGTGCACTACTGGCTCTTGGCGTATTAGTTCCTGGCCTCAGTCCATCAAATCTACTTTTGATTTTGGGTCTCTATGCTCCTATGTTGACTGGTTTTAAAACCTTTGACCTCTTGGGAACCTTCTTCCCGATTGGAATCGGGGCAGGTGCAACTCTCATCATTTTTTCAAAATTGATGGATTATGCCTTAAACAACTACCACTCACGCGTCTATCATTTCATCATCGGTATCGTCTTATCAAGTACCCTTTTGATTTTGATTCCAAATGCAGGAAACGCTGAAAGTATCCAATACACTGGTCTTTCACTTGTCGGCTATGTCATCATCGCCTTCTTCTTTGCACTGGGAATCTGGCTTGGTATTTGGATGAGCCAATTGGAGGATAAATATAAATAATGGCAAAAAAAGTTAAAATCAAAAAAACATTGGTGGAACAAATCCTGTCTAAAGCAGGTATCCCACATCAAGGGATTCAAATCAATGCCCTGGAAGGAGATTTTCCTCAAGGTTATGAACGAGATCAGATTTTCAAAACCTTGGCGCTTTTGGGAGATAAAACCGGACCAATTATCGGAATTGTCCCTATCACTCAACACTTGTCGGAAAAGAAACTAGCCAAAATTTCTGGCAATAAAAAAGTGAGCATGATTCCACAAAAAGACTTGGAAAAAACAACAGGTTATATTCATGGAGCCAATAATCCTGTCGGAATTCGTCAGAAACACAATTACCCCATTTTTATCGATAAGATTGCTCTAGACTTGGATCAAATGATTGTCTCTGCTGGAGAAGTTGGTCACAGCATTATCGTCGCGCCACAAGACTTGGCTAGTTTTGTAAAGGCTGACTTTGCAGATATCTTGGAGGACAGCAAGTAATGAAACTCTACTTTGTCCGCCACGGTCGTACAGTCTGGAACCAAGAAGGGCGCTTTCAAGGTGCCAGTGGAGATTCTCCCCTTCTTCCTGAATCCATTGACACCCTAAAACAACTTGGCCACTATCTCAAGGAAATTCCTTTTGATCAGATTTATTCAAGTGATTTACCTCGAGCGGTCAAATCTGCTGAGATTATCCAAAGTCAACTCCAGACTCCCTGTCCTTTAAAAAGTGTTCCTAATCTCCGTGAATGGCAACTGGGGAAGTTGGAAGGTTTAAAAATTGCAACCTTGGAATCTATTTATCCACAACAAATCAAAGCTTTCCGTTCTAATCTGGCTCAATTTGACACTCAAATGTTTGGAGCTGAATCCCTCTATAATACCACGCAACGGACCATCCAATTTATCAAATCATTAAATGATAGTCCTGCTGAGCGTATTCTAATTGTTGGTCACGGCGCCAACCTAACTGCTAGTCTTCGTACTCTTCTAGGTTATAAAGAACCTCTTCTTCGTAAAGATGGCGGTCTAGCAAATGCTAGCCTGACCATTCTAGAAACCCATGATTTTGAAACATTTACTCTCGATACTTGGAATGATACTTCCTATCAATAACAGAACTTGATTTCAGCGTCAAGTTCTTTTTAGTTTTGAAAGATTATCCGTGAATTTCTTGCTTATTTATGATAAAATGGGAGTATCGCAAAAAATGACTCATCGTATTCAATTTTGAGTAAAACTAGGAGGATCCCATGTCAACAGAACATATGGAAGAACTAAATGACCAGCAGATCGTTCGCCGTGAAAAAATGGCTGCGCTCCGTGAACAAGGAATCGATCCCTTCGGAAAACGTTTTGAACGTACTGCAAATTCACAAGAATTAAAAGATAAATATGCTGACCTCGATAAAGAACAATTACACGATAAAAATGAAACAGCTACTATCGCAGGACGCTTGGTAACTAAACGTGGTAAAGGTAAAGTTGGTTTTGCCCACCTTCAAGACCGCGAAGGTCAAATACAGATCTACGTTCGTAAGGATGCTGTCGGTGAAGAAAACTACGAAATCTTCAAAAAAGCAGACCTTGGTGACTTCCTTGGTGTAGAAGGCGAAGTCATGCGTACAGATATGGGAGAACTCTCTATCAAGGCAACCCACATTACACACTTGTCTAAGGCTCTTCGTCCTCTTCCAGAGAAATTCCACGGTTTGACAGACGTTGAAACAATTTACCGTAAACGTTACCTTGACTTGATTTCTAACCGTGAAAGCTTTGAGCGCTTTGTCACTCGTTCAAAAATCATCTCTGAAATCCGTCGTTACCTTGACCAAAAAGGTTTCCTTGAAGTGGAAACACCTGTTCTTCACAACGAAGCTGGTGGTGCGGCAGCCCGTCCATTTATCACCCACCACAATGCCCAAAACATTGACATGGTGCTTCGTATCGCGACTGAGCTTCACTTGAAACGCCTTATCGTCGGTGGTATGGAACGCGTCTATGAAATCGGCCGTATCTTCCGTAACGAGGGAATGGATGCCACTCATAACCCTGAATTTACTTCTATCGAAGTTTACCAAGCTTATGCAGATTTCCAAGACATCATGGACTTGACTGAAGGTATTATCCAACATGCTGCTAAATCAGTTAAGGGCGATGGCCCAGTTAACTACCAAGGTACTGAAATCAAAATCAATGAACCATTTAAACGTGTTCACATGGTGGATGCTATCAAAGAAATTACTGGTGTCGATTTCTGGCAAAACATGACTTTGGAAGAAGCCAAAGCTATTGCTGCTGAGAAGAAAGTTCCTGTTGAGAAACACTACACTGAAGTTGGCCACATCATCAATGCCTTCTTTGAAGAGTTTGTTGAAGAAACCTTGATCCAACCGACCTTTGTCTATGGACATCCAGTAGCTGTATCTCCACTAGCTAAGAAGAATCCTGAAGACGAACGCTTTACTGACCGTTTCGAACTCTTCATCATGACCAAAGAGTACGGAAATGCCTTTACTGAATTGAATGATCCAATCGACCAACTTAGCCGTTTTGAAGCCCAAGCTAAAGCTAAAGAACTTGGTGACGATGAGGCAACAGGTATCGACTACGATTACATTGAAGCTCTTGAATATGGTATGCCACCAACAGGTGGTTTGGGAATCGGTATCGACCGTCTCTGCATGCTCCTAACTGATACAACCACTATCCGTGATGTATTGCTCTTCCCAACAATGAAATAAACTCTTATCCTCTGGTACTTGCCAGAGGATTTTTTGATGCAAAAAGAGACTGAGGAAAAACTCAATCTCTACTTTTCACTTCTTTTGTTGCTACATCTTCTCCAAACCATTTCTGGCTGATTTCCTGGAACTTTCCTTCTTGATATAGTTCAATAAAGGATTGGTTTAATGCTGTTAATAATCTTTTATCAGCTGGTCTAACTCCAACAGCAAAAGATTCACTTTCAAATCCAGCTGAAAAGACATTGTAATCATTTAATATCCCCTCAGACTGGAGGTAATAATTAGCATACACTCGGTCAATCAACAAAGCATCAATCCGAACATTTTTCAAATCAATTAAGGCTTCATTGAAACTCTGGTATTGATTAGCCTTCTGGTCTTTAACACGATTTTTCAGTAAGTCTGGCTGAGCTTCAAAGTCTAAATAACCAGAGGAACCTGCTTGAGCTCCCAAGGTCTTATCCTTCATATCCTCTACTGAACGAATTTGCTTGCTTTTCTTCGTAACTAGTACTTGCTGATTTTCCATATAAGGAATACTAAAGGCAACTTTTTCTCGGCGTTCATCAGTCGCAGAATAGCCATTCCAAATGGCATCTATGGTTCCATTTTGCAGTTCCGTCTCCTTCATATCCCAGTCGATTGGCTGGAATTGCACCTTGACACCTAATTTTTCAGAAACTGCTTGCGCCAAATCAATATCAAAGCCTGTATATTGGCCATTCTTTTCTTCAAATCCCATGGGTACAAAGGTATTGTCAAAACCAATGGTTATACTCCCCTGCTCTTGATACTTATCCCAGTTATCCTGCTTTGGATCACTAGCCTTCTGAGTACAGGCTGTTAAGAAGAGAGTCAGGAACGAAACCAACACCAAGACAATTTTCTTATTAGTCATCGGCACCTCCTACTTGGGCTCAACCTTGAGAATCTGATCTGCAATATTTTCAGCGAATTGTAAATCGTGGGTAACCACAATCTGGGTCATGCCAAGTTCCCTATTTTGCAAGATCAGTTTTTCCACTTCCAAGCGTAATTCAGGATCTAGGGCAGAAGTTGGTTCATCGTAACCTATGATTTCTGGGTCAATCATCATAGCACGCGCCAAGGCCACCCTTTGCTTTTGCCCACCTGATAGTGAGAAGGGATAAGCATCTGCATGTCCTGCCAGTCCTAATTGTTCCAAAAGACCTCGCGCCTTCTGCTCAGCCTCATCCTGCTTCATTCCCATGGTTTTTACGGGCGATAAGGTCAAATTGTCTAGAACTGATAAATGAGGGAACAGTTGAAAATCTTGGAATACAAATCCCAGTAGATTGCGCTTCTCCAGTTCATCCAATTCTAAAGGTTCTCCATTATAAAATATTTGCCCTGAATCAATGGTTTCAAGACCCGCAAGCATGCGTAAGAGAGTCGTCTTACCTCCACCCGAAGGCCCAACGATAGCTAGGATTTGCTTTTCAGGAATTTTTAGACTGAAATTAGACAAAATTTGCTTTTCACCAAACCCTTTATTGATATTTCGTAATTCTAACATGGCAGCCTCCTATCTATAGTAACTGTATTTCTTCTCAACTTTTTTGGCAAGAATGGTCACAATCCCAATCAAAATCAAGTAAATGGCTCCTGCCAAGAACATAGGAACCAGGCTAGCATCACGGTTTGCAGCTGTTCGACTAGCCAAGATAAGATCTGAAATTCCTAGAGCATAGACCAGAGAGGTATCCTTGACCAAACTCATGACTTCGTTAAATACGCTAGGAAGAACAATCTTGGTCACCTGAGGCAAGATAATATAGCGTACTGTGGCAAAAGTACTGAACTTCAAGACCTTAGCAGCCTCATATTGACCTTTAGGAATGGTATCAATCCCACCACGGAAGATTTCAGCAAAGTAAGCTGCATAATTGAGAACAAAGGCAATAATGGCCGCAGGAAGGCGATCCAAACGAATCCCAATACTTGGGAGCACATAATAGATAAAGATCAATTGCAAGAGCAAGGGTGTCCCCCGCATAATCCAGATATAAATGTTAATCAGATGATGGAGGGGCTTCCAATGGACTTGCAAGGCAAAGGCAATCAAAACGCCCAAGGGAATAGAAAAAATCAAGACCAGTGCAAAAACCTGCAAAGTCATGCTTGCACCGCTCAATAAACTCGGTAATATCTCAAACAAATAAGACATACTGCACCTCCTAAAAATAATTGTTCCTATTATAGCATAAATAAACAAAATAACCAAGAATTTTTGTAAAAAAATTCTCTTTAAAAAAGAAAAACTATATCTATCAAAAAAAGAAAGGACGAAATGTGTCCTTTCTCTATATTAGCTTTCCTTTAACTAAAGAGACATAAAATCATCCATTGCCAGTCTCATAAAAAACCAGATAAACAAACCAAGAATTAGATAGGCGTAGAGTGGCAGGGAAGCAAAGATAAAAGGTGATAGTAAAATCATACCTAAGGTATCTCCAAAATTCGTACAAATACAATACAATCCAAAAGCAAGATAAAGGATAAAGATGATAAACCAAAACCAAAATCGCTTGCGTGCTTTTTCTTTTCGAAACATTTCTTCCACCTCCCCTTCTATAGCTCTATTATATTACTAAGACTTTTATTTGTAAAAGTACTATCAAAAAGAAGGAACTTTTTAATTTTTTATATCGTTGCAAATTACGATAAGCTAATTCTACGCAAACCAATAAAGATAATCTCTCAACTGATATCAAAAATAACAGAAAGAATAGTGAATAAATTACCAACATAATAAAAGTTGCAAAAATTTCTTCCATATCATGATTAAAAATATAAATAATCGTTTAGGTATAGAGTGCTAAGGCAGAAATAGCCACACCTAATCAAATATGTGCCCAAATCAATCCTTTTCCAGTCATCTTTCTCCCCAGATCACTATAGAGCCTCTCTAGTCCTTTACCAATCGTTTCTGATTGTCCTTATTGTAGCTTTATTGATACAAAATCGAGTTTATTTAAAATTCTCTCATCAACTCTCACTGGTATAACAAATTGCTTATCCATATAGCCCCCATATTTTTAACATTACTATACTTTCTTATAGCTACATTGACAAGTTAAAGTTCAAAACCAGCTAGATCGATTAGTTCTTCTTTATCACTCTTTCCCATCATTACCAGGCCTCAATTATCGCCTTTCATGAACTCACGAATACTCACACCAGAAGCCCCTCTTTAACTTTCCTGATAAAACTATAAAAACGTTTGAAGGTTTGATCAAGTGCCATCACTTCCTCTTTGGCTCTACATCACCTACTCAGTGAGCATGAAATTCTGTAAAGCTAGACATAATTTTTGCGAAATCTGTTTATTTCAGTAAATCATTAATAGTTACATCATCTCAGAGATTAGCAATAAATTCCAACTGCTTTTCAATTTTTTTACTTCTACAATTTCGTTTTCTACTGTATCCATTAAAATTAAGGAATCACGATAATATAAAGATAAAAGGATATCTGGCTCTCTCTTCTTATCCTATATCTGTCTTATTCAGTCGACATTTAAATTTCTTCAACTTTTCAGCATTATATCCATATACAATAGTAGCATAATGACCATTTGTTGCAGTATCTAAGCTATATATTAAAGTAAATTTCACTTTTTTAGAAGAGTGGTGGACTTTTTACCAAAAAAAATCTAAGGGAGCTATATCAGCTCTCTTAATAGTAGCATGAATGATTTTAAATAGGCATTTTAGATTTATATCGATATAAAATACATTCAACGCTTTCTAATCAAACTTGATCTTTCAAAGTCACAATCAGAGTGATCTAAATTAATCTTAAACCTGCCTCTTGATTACACAGTGAACCTTGAGTATATCGAATATAATTCTGCATGACGAGCGGAACTGCCAAAAATCGTAAAAACTATTGAAGATTTAAATCTGAAAACAAATACACAACTTGAAGAATCCATTGATAGGCACCTCACCTACCACATCTTTAGGCATACTCTCGTAAGCAGAATAGCGTAACTCTAAAAGCAATTATGGCAAGAGTAGGACGTTATGATTCTAGAACAATAGACAAAATCTACACACACGTTACAAAGAAGATGGATGATAATATCCTCGACCTACTAGATAATTTATAGTTTTGCCCCAAAAATGCCCCAAAACAAAAATAAAAGCCTACTGCTCAAGCTAGAAAGCTTGATACAATAGGCTTTTTATAGATTGATTATTTAACAGCGTCTTTAAGAGCTTTACCAGCTTTGAATGCTGGAACTTTAGAAGCTGCAATTTTGATTTCTTTACCAGTTTGTGGGTTGCGACCTTTACGTGCAGCACGCTCACGAACTTCAAAGTTACCAAAACCGATCAATTGAACTTTTTCACCAGCTGCAAGGTACTCAGTTACTGCTGCGAATACAGCTTCAACTGCTGCTGCTGAGTCTTTCTTAGTCAATTCTGTAGCTTCTGCTACTTTAGCGATCAAATCTTGTTTGTTTGCCATGTTAATGATTCCTCCAATTTAATTTCTAATTAACAAATATAATCATATCCTAAAATCCCTTTTAGGTCAAGTTAAAAACGCTATTTCTTCCCATTTTATTTATTTTTTTAGGAGTGGTAACGTACTAAAACAGCCCAAGCATTCTCACCCGTGTGAGTTTGAATAATAGAGCCCGTTTCCAAAACTGAAATAGGCTTTTCAACATAAGCTTGTAAGCTTTCTTTCATCTCTTTTGCCCAATCAGCACTACCAGAATATGAAATTCCAATCTCTGCTACAGAACGTTCAGTTAGCGAACTTGTCAGCTCATCCAACCATTTTTTAAAAGTTTTAGCTCCACGACCTTTAACGATTGGCTGCAATTCATGGTCTTTCATCTGCATGACAACACGTATATTGAGAAGTGAGCTCAACAATCCAGTTACACGGCCAATTCGTCCACCTTTTACTAAATTTTCCAAAGTTGAAACGCCAATATAGAGTTCTGTGTGGTTTTTAACCTCTTCTACATGAGATAAGATTTCCTCCAACTCTTTGCCTTCTTGTGCTAACTTCGCAGCCTCAACAACTTGGAATTTCAAGGCTTGATCAGTGAATGAACTATCAATAACTGTCACATCGGCAGTAGATAAGCTAGCACCTTGACGTGCCGCTTCTACAGTACCAGAAAGAGCATGAGACATATGAATAGCAAGAATCTGGCTACCATCTTTGCATAGGTCTTCAAAAACTTCAGCAAAGACACCTACAGGGGGCTGGCTTGTTTTTGGAAGATTCTTACTTGCTTGCATCAACTGAAGAAATTTACCTTCTTCTTTCAAATCCGCATCAGAATAAACAACATTATCGATCATTACAGATAATGGAACAATAGTGATACCTAATTGATTTACGAGTTCTGGTTCAATAGTAACAGATGAATCGGTTACAATCTTAATTTTTGTCATAGTATCAATCTTTCTATTTTAGGATTCAGATTGGTTTTCTTACTTTTAATTATATCAAAAAAAGATTAAAAATCCTAATGGAGTCATTCAAATTTTCCTTAAAAATTTGATATAATCTACTTATAAGAAAAGAGGTCCCTATGATTAAAAAAATTTATCCCATTTTAACCATTTTACTAGGTGCTGCTATCTATGCTTTTGGTCTAACTTATTTTGTAGTTCCTCATCATCTCTTTGAGGGAGGGGCGACAGGTATTACCCTCATCACCTTTTATCTTTTTAAAATCCCTGTTTCTCTCATGAACCTGCTGATTAATATTCCCCTTTTCATCCTAGCTTGGAAGATTTTTGGAGCAAAGTCCCTCTATTCTAGTTTACTAGGAACCTTAGCCTTGTCCGCCTGGTTGGCCTTTTTTGAACGTATTCCCCTTCATATTGATCTTCAAGGTGATTTACTAATCACTGCCCTTATAGCTGGGATTCTATTGGGAATTGGTCTTGGAATTATCTTTAATGCTGGAGGTACAACTGGTGGTACTGATATTGTAGCTCGTATTCTCAACAAGTACACTCATATATCAATGGGAAAACTGCTCTTTATCTTAGATTTTTGTATTCTCATGCTCATTCTCCTAATCTTCAAGGACTTGAGATTGGTTTCCTACACGCTCTTATTTGATTTTATCGTTTCGCGTGTCATTGATTTGATTGGCGAAGGTGGCTACGCAGGTAAAGGATTTATGATTATTACCAAACGTCCTGACCAACTTGCTAAGGCGATTAATGATGACCTAGGTAGAGGCGTTACTTTCATCTCAGGTCAAGGTTATTATAGTCAAGAAGATTTGAAGATTATCTACTGTATTGTCGGAAGAAATGAAATTGTGAAAATGAAGGAAATGATTCATCGAATTGATCCTCAAGCCTTTATAACTATTACAGAAGCCCATGAAATCCTAGGAGAAGGCTTCACATATATAAAAGAGTAAGCAAAAAGCTGGGAAGTTCCAGCTTTTTCTTTATTCAGAAAGTGTAGAATGACGATAGCCATAAGTAAAGTAAATCACAAGTCCAACTACAAGAGCAATTCCAAACGCAATCCATGTTTCTACACTATATTGAAGCATAAAGGAAAGACAGATTAGAATCGAGAGAATCGGCAACAAGGGAACTAGGGGAGTTTTGAATTCTCCTTCTTTAGGCATTCCCTTATCCTTTCTAAGTTTTATAATTCCATAAGCCAATAGGATAAGATAAGCAAGCGTACAAATATTTAGAAAGGCTGCAATACTAGCCAGTGGAAACACTCCTGCTGCAATTGCAGAAGCAACTCCAGTTAAGATGGTCGCATTTTTAGGAACACGACTTGTTTTGCTTAATTGCTTAAAACTTCGAGGTAAAAGACCATCACGTGCTAAACTGTAAATCATACGCGATAAGGCATAAGTCATAGAAATACATACTGTTATTAGGGTCAAAATGGCCACTAATGACACATAATTAGCTGCCCAACCAATTCCTATACTTCGCAATGAAAATGCTACAGCATCATCCACATTGAGTTGGCTGTAGTGAACAATCCCTGTCAATACTAATGTAACCAGAGCATAGAGAATCGTTACGATTGTCAAAGACAAAACAATACCTCGTGGGACATTCTTTTGTGGATTTTGAATTTCATCAACAGCCATCGAAATAGATTCAAATCCTAGGAAACCAAAGAACATCAAAGATGCTCCTGCCATTATTCCAGTACTTCCACCATAAATTTGACCAAAACCAAAGGGAGCAAAGTTGGACCAATTTTCTGGTTTAATATACCAGATACCAACTAGAATAAACAAAGCGAGAGCAGAGAATTTCAAGATGACTAGAAGCGAATTAAAACGCAATGCTGCCTTGGAATTTAATAAAACTAAACCGGTTACCAGTGTCAGTACCAAAATAGGTAAAAGGTCTATATAGGTACCCTGCTCAGGGTTAAAGGTCCCATTCAAGGCTTGAGGCATTGAAATACTATAGTTACTGAGCAAGCCTTTAAAATAAGCTGCCCAGCCAGAGGCCACACCAGAAACTGCTGTCATGAACTCCATGATGGTCAACCAACCAGCAATCCAAGCTGGTAATTCACCCAAAATTGCATACAAATAACTATAAGCACCACCAGTTGCAGGAACACGAGAGGCAAACTCTGCGAAAAAGAGGGCGGATAAAGAAACACACAGGGCAGAAATCACTATAGATACAACCAGTGACGGACCAGCAAGCGTTGCTGCTGCGGTTCCTGTAATGGTAAAAATCCCAGTTCCTACCATGGCACCGATTCCTAATAAAATCAAATCCCATACTTTTAAATGACGGTGCATTTCAGTACGTCCCAAGCTAACATCTTTTGTTCTAAAAATATTCATACTTCATCTCCATTAAATATGATTGTTTTATTTTATCATATAAAAGAGATTTTGTGAATATTTATAAGATAATTTTTCAAAAAAATCCGAACAGAATAAATCCTGCTCAGATTCTACATATTCTTAGCCAACTGATCCTTCCATTTCATAGCTAATCAAACGGTTCAGCTCAACTGCATATTCCATTGGAAGTTCTTTTGTAAAGGGTTCTACAAATCCCATTACAATCATCTCAGTTGCCTCAGATTCTGACAATCCACGGCTCATGAGGTAATAGAGTTGTTCTTCAGAAATCTTAGATACCTTAGCTTCGTGTTCCAAAGCGACTTGTGAGTTGTGAATTTCGTTAAACGGAATGGTATCTGATGCTGACAAGTCATCCATAATAATGGTATCACACTCGATGTGAGATACAGATTTCTTAGAGTTTTTATTAAAGGTTACTTGTCCACGATAGTCAACCTTTCCTCCACCTTTAGCGATGGATTTAGACACGATAGACGAGCTTGTATGTGGAGCGTTGTGGATCATCTTAGCTCCAGTATCCTGATGTTGCCCTGCATTAGCAAAGGCAATAGAAAGCATAGTACCACGCGCCCCTTCTCCATCAAGGTAAACAGATGGGTATTTCATGGTTGTTTTGGCACCCAAGTTACCATCAATCCACTCAACAGTGGCATCCTTTTGAGCCTTAGCACGTTTCGTTACCAAGTTATAGACGTTATCAGACCAGTTCTGGATGGTTGTATAACGCATATAAGCACCATCTAAGGCAAAGATTTCTACGATGGCAGCATGCAAGCTGTTACTTGAATAAGTTGGCGCTGTACATCCTTCTACATAATGAACACTTGCTCCCTCATCAACGATAATCAAGGTACGTTCAAACTGACCAGTATTTTCGTTGTTGATACGGAAGTAAGTTTGAAGTGGAATATCTACCTTAACACCTTTTGGTACGTAGATAAAGGTTCCACCTGACCATACTGCCGAGTTGAGGGCCGCCAACTTGTTATCAGTCGGTGGTACCAACTTCGCAAAGTATTGTTTAAACAAGTCTGGGTATTCCTTGAGGGCAGAATCCGTATCTGTAAAGATAATCCCCAATTTTTGGAACTCTTCCTTCATGTTGTGGTAAACCACTTCTGATTCATACTGGGCAGAGGCACCAGCTAGATATGCACGCTCAGCTTCAGGAATCCCGATACGTTCAAAGGTTTCTTTAATCTTTTCAGGAACCTCATCCCACGAACGAGCTGGTTTATCAGATGGTTTTTGGTAGTAGATCAAGTCATCAAAATCAATCTCTGACAAGTCTGCTCCCCAAGTTTGCATGGGCATTTTTTTGAAGGTTTCATAAGACTTCAAACGGAATTCTAACATCCACTCAGGTTCTCCCTTAGCAGCTGATAGTTCACGAATGACATCTTCGTTCAATCCTTTTCCTGTCGATAGGACAGGCTCTACATCATCATGGAAACCAAATTTATATTCACCAAGATCAATTGGTTTTGGTTCTACTCTTTCTTCAGCCATAATATCCTTTCTTTCATTCTTCATTTCTACTGATTCATAAGACAAAAGAATCTTGCCTTACTGATTTTTTTGATTTTCAATTGTTTTCTTCAGGGCGTTCCAAGCTAGGGTTGCACACTTGATTCGTTGAGGAAATTTGGCAACACCTGACAAGAAAGCTGCATCGCCTAGTTGGTCTTGGCGTTCATCTTTTTGCCCTTGAACCATTTCAGAAAAAATAGTCGCAAGTTCTAAAATTTCTTGTTTAGTTTTTCCTAAAACTGCGTCCGTCATCATACTAGCAGATGCTGTAGAGATGGTGCAACCTGAGTTTATAAAAGCGATATCCTCCAAACGATCCTCTGCATCAAACTTGACAGAGAGATTGATAACATCCCCACAAGTCGGATTGTTGAGACTGATTTGTTCAGCGTCTTCCAACTTTCCTTGGTGATGTGGATTTTTCGAATGGTCCGCTACCACTGCCATATAAAGGCTATCTAGTTTAGAAAGTGCCATTGAAAAACTCCTTTGTCTTTTGTAAGGCATCTACTAGCTTGTCGCAATCTGCCTTGGTATTGTAGATATAAAAACTTGCGCGAGCTGTTGCTGGGACATCCAAATACTGAAGCAAGGGTTGCGCACAGTGGTGACCTGCACGAACAGCTACTCCTTCATAATCCAAAGCTGTCGCAAGGTCGTGAGGATGGAGATCGCCTAGATTAAAGGCAATCACACCTGAACGTTGGGCCAAGTCCTGTGAACCGTAAATAGTCAATCCTTCAATCGCCTGAAGTTTTGGATAGACGTATTCAATCAGTTCCTGTTCATGGGCTTCAATGGCATCCATACCAATCTTTTCAAGATAATCTACTGCCGCAGCAAGTCCAATTGCACCTGCCATATTTGGTGTTCCAGCCTCAAATTTCCAAGGCAATTCTTTCCAACTGGCAGATTGCTCATAGACGAAATCAATCATTTCGCCTCCAAATTCTACTGGTGACATTTGCTCTAGGTACTTTTCTTTACCATAAAGGACACCAATACCAGTTGGACCAGCCATCTTGTGACCTGAAAAGGCAAAGAAGTCCACATCCAAGTCCTGAACATCAATCTTCATATGAGGCGTAGATTGAGCACCATCCACCACCATGATAGCTCCAACTTGATGGGTCAATTGAGTGATTTCTTTGATTGGATTGACCACACCAAGAACATTTGAGGCGTGAGCAAGGGAGACAAACTTAACTTTATCAGTCAATTTAGCTCGCAAATCCTCCATATCCAGAGCTCCATTCTTAAGATAGACATAGACAAGCTCTGCCCCAGTCTTGCGGCAGGCTTCCTGCCAAGGAATGATATTAGAATGGTGTTCCATGACGGAAATCAAGACCTGGTCTCCCTCAGTCAAGACTTCCTCAGCATAACGCGCTACCCAGTTAAGACTAGTTGTCGTTCCTCTTGTAAAGAGAACTTCCTTTGTAGACCCTGCATTGATAAACTTACGAATGGTTTCACGAGCCGCCTCATAAGAAGCTGTCGCCCTTTCAGCCAAGGTATGAACGCCACGATGAACATTGGCATTATCCTGTTCATAGTAGCGGTTAATCGTCTCCAGAACTGCTAGTGGTTTTTGTGTCGTCGCAGCATTGTCCAAATAAATCAATGGTTCATCATTAACAATCTGGTCTAAAATTGGAAAATCCTTGCGAATCGCTTCTACATCTAACATAGGCTACCCCTTAGCGTTTTGACAATTTTTCTTCGATGGTTGCAATCATTTCATCACGAACTTCCTTGACTGGAATCTCAACGATAACAGAGCCAAGGAAACCACGGACAACCAAACGTTCTGCAGTTGCCTTATCCAAGCCACGGCTCATGAGGTAATACATGTCTTCTGGATCTACCTGACCGATAGAAGCCGCGTGTCCTGCAGTTACATCATTTTCATCAATCAAAAGAATTGGATTGGCATCCGAACGCGCTTGGTCTGAAAGCATAAGAACACGGCTCTCTTGTTGGGCATCTGCTCCCTTGGCACCCTTGATGATGTGGCCGATACCATTGAAGGTTAAGGTTGCTTTTTCAAGAATAACCCCATGTTGTAGGATATTTCCGATTGAGTTGCAACCATAGTTAGTCACTCGAGTATCAATCCCTTGTACCTGACGACCACTTGAAAGAGCTACAACCTTGAGATCTGCATGACTACCATTTCCAATCAAGTCGCTATCAAAGTCCGCAACGACGTTCCCTTCGTTCATAACACCAATCGCCCAGTCAATGCTTGCATCGTTTCCTAATTTACCTCGACGGCTAATGTAGGCAGTGACGTTTTCTCCTAAACGGTCGATCGCAGCAAACTTCACTTGAGCACCAGAACGAGCAATGACTTCTACTGTGATATTGGCAGTTGCTTTGACACTTCCTTCACCGCGTGACTCTAAACGTTCCAGATAACTAATCTTAGAATTTTTACCAGCGATAATCATAATATGCTTGTTAAACGGCACATCGCTATCGCTGTCTTGATAGAAAATTCCTTCGATTGGTTCAGCAATTTCCACGTTATCAGGAATGTAGAGAACAGCGCCACTGTTGAAATAAGCTGTGTGGTAGGCTGCCAACTTGTCATCGTCATACTTAACAGATGACATGAAAAATTCTTCGATCAGCTCTGGAATTTCTTCTAAAGCTGAGTGGAAGTCTGTAAAGACAACACCCTGTTCAGCCAACTCAACTGGAGTTTGCTCAAAAACGGTTTGAGTTCCTACTTGAACCAATTTCAAGTGATTATCTAGAGCTGTGAAATCTGGAACATTTGCTGATGGCTCATTTTCTGTAATCGTTCCATCACCCAGATTCCAACGGTGGAATTTGACACGCTCAATAACTGGTAATTCCAAAGTCTCAATCTTATCAAAAGCTTTTTGACGGAGGTCAGCCAACCAGCTTGGTTCAGCGTGCATTTCTGAAAAAAGTTTAATATTTTCTTTAGTCATTTACTTCTCCTAAAAGATACGAGGGAATTACAATTCTTCCTTGTAGTCGTAGCCAAGTTCTTCAGCTAGTTTTGCGTATCCTTCACGTTCCAAACGCGCAGCCAATTCGGGACCACCAGAAAGGACAACACGACCTTCCATCATGACGTGTACCACATCTGGTGTGATGTAGTTCAAAAGACGTTGGTAGTGAGTGATAATCATAGCACCAAATCCTTCACCACGCATGGCATTCACACCTTTAGAAACAACTTTAAGAGCGTCAATATCAAGACCAGAATCAATCTCATCCAAAAGAGCAAAAGTTGGTTCCAACATCAAGAGTTGAAGAATTTCATTACGTTTTTTCTCACCACCAGAGAAACCTTCGTTGAGGTAACGCTCAGCCATTTCTTCTTTCATGTTGAGCAATTCCATTTTTTCATCTAGCTTAGTGATAAACTCGCGAACTGAAATCTTC
Source organism: Streptococcus vulneris (assembly GCF_019218685.1). Lineage (NCBI taxonomy): Bacteria > Bacillati > Bacillota > Bacilli > Lactobacillales > Streptococcaceae > Streptococcus > Streptococcus vulneris. The sequence goes on from NZ_JAHUZC010000001.1 coordinate 284,657, forward strand.
TCATCGTCTTCTTTACCAGCATTCATGGCTGCACGAAGAAACTCAGCATTGGTAATACCAGGAATTTCTGATGGGTATTGCATAGCAAGGAAAAGTCCCATACGCGCACGCTCGTCCACTTCTAACTCAAGAATGTTTACGCCATCAAACAAGACTTCACCTTTGGTAACTTCATAGTTTGGATTTCCCATGATAGCGGCAGAAAGAGTCGATTTACCAGTACCATTTGGCCCCATGATAGCGGCGATTTCTCCTGTTTTCAGGGTCAAGTTAACCCCTTTTAAAATTTCTTTTCCTTCAATCTCAACGTGAAGATCTTTGATCTCTAATACTGACATGATAGTTCCTTTCTTTTTCAAGACCTTTACAGTTCTTACGGGAAACATACTTGATTTCCCTAGAAAATACGGTAAAAGGTCAATAAATATACTTTTATAGTATAACAAAAAAAAGCCTAAAAGGCTTTGATTTTGTCTAGAAGCTGAGAACTAGTCTTTTCCTTTCAAGTGCTGGTCAATGACATCTACAATCTTGCCCATCAAGTAACTGACTCGGAAATTTCTAAAAAGCAAAATGGCCCAAAAGGCTGCCATAATATAGCGACCAGTCATCCAGGCTTCATTGAAAAAATAGGTCTCAGCAGCTGTAAACAGCGCGATAATAATAAATTGTTGTCTATTCATAAACTTATTGTATCATGAAATCTTTCTTTAGTCTTCCTCTACCTTCACTTTATCAGCCAAAAATTCAAATCCTTCTGGAATCAGGCTTTCTTCTGCTTCTTTTTCAGTTTGAGAAGATTTGGCTTTGGCTGAAAAGGCTGCGCGAACTTCTTTCCATTCCTCCATGGAAATAGCTAAAATCTCAGGTGAAAAACCTGCTGCCTGACTGAGGATATTACCAAACATAGTGTTGAGATTGTCTCGTTTCATGGTTTGACCAGCATTGAAGTTAGACTCAAAAGCAAGAATAGCATGGTGTTCATTGGCTGCAACCGGTTGAGAACCAACTAGCAGAGCCTTATCAGGACCTCCAAGACTTTCAATCACCTCTCCCCAAGCATTCTGCAAGCGAATCAGATTTTGACGTGCTAAATCAGGATTTTCAACGGCCTCTTGTAGGATAGATTGAACTTTATTGCGATCCACACGATAGACGGTCTTGCTCGCTGCTGGACGGGTAGGTACTGGACTGGTTGACTTAGCTACAGTTCCTACATTTGCGAGTTCTTGTTTGAGACGGGCAACTTCCTGTCTCAATGCAGAAATTTCATGTTCAACTGCCCCAGAAAGAGCTGGTTCAGGCTTAATCTCTGCTAAACGGATAGTCATCATCTCAGCATAAATCTTAGGCTGCAAACTAGACTTAATATCTGCTAAACTGACTGTCGCTAAGCGAATCATTTCAAACAGATTTTCTTGAGGAAGTGCCAAATTTTCTACAAAGACTGGACTATGATGAGTGTTATCTCCACCTGTTTGAACAATTAACAAGTCTCTTAAATAGTGTAAAAGGTCGGTCACAAAACGAGTCATGCTCTTACCATTGTCAAATAGAAGATTTAAGCATGCTAGGGCCTTTGGAACATCCTGTTGAGACAAGGCAGCCACATAATCATCCAAGGCTGATAGACTAATGGTACCAGTAATTTCTTCAGAAATGGCAGTCGTCAGCTCATTTCCCTGGGTCAAACTCAGGGCTTGATCCAAAATAGACAAGGCGTCCCGCATCCCACCTTCAGCCCGTCTGGCAATGATTTCCACAGCCTCTGGTTCAGAACTGATATTTTCTTTTTCTAAGATATAGTGGATATGTTCCTTAATATCCTGTGTTTTAATTGATTTAAATTCAAAACGTTGCACACGGGATAAAATAGTGGCAGGAATCTTGTGCAATTCAGTAGTAGCCAAAATAAAGACCACATTCTGTGTTGGCTCTTCCAGCGTCTTTAAGAGGGCATTAAAAGCCCCTGTAGACAGCATGTGAACCTCATCTATGATATAAACCTTATAACGAGCAAGACTAGGGGCGTAGGTAGATTTATCACGAATTTCACGGATTTCATCCACCCCATTATTAGAGGCTGCATCCATTTCAATGACATCTTCTAAACTACCGTCCGTCACTGCTTGACAAATATAGCAGTTATTACAAGGTTCACCACCCACTTGATTTGGACAGTTCATAGCTTTGGCAAAAATCTTGGCTACACTGGTTTTTCCCGTTCCACGAGGACCAGAAAAAAGATAGGCATGACTTATTTTCTCTTGCTCCACTGCTTGTTTAAGAGTCTTAGCCACAACTTCCTGTCCAACCAACTGGGAGAAGTTTTGACTTCTATATTTTCGATAAAGTGCTTGATACATTAGGCTTTCTCCCCAAACATTGTAAAGTCCCATTCTGTCTTTTCAAGCAAAATAGCGACAAATTGTTCCAAATAATCTCGATCCATAGCATCATAATCATCAATCTCTGAAGAATCCAGATCTAAAACTCCAAGTAATTGACCATTCTTCATCATTGGCACAACAATTTCACTTTTAGCACTACTATCACAAGAAATATAGTTGGGATAAGTTGTTACATCACCAACCAGAACAGTTTCCTGAAAATGGGCTGCCTCACCACAAACACCCTTGCCTAGCGCAATACGGATGCAGGAAACACCTCCTTGGAAAGGACCTAAAACCAATTCCTTTCCATCGAACAGATAAAAGCCTGCAAATACGGTATTAGGGAAGCGTGATTTTAGAAGAGCGCTGGCGTTGGAAAGATTAGCCAAAACATTGGTTTCACCTTCCAATAAAAAAGAGAACTCCTCATTTAACATTTGATAACGTGATTGTTTTTCTGATTCTAACATAGAACTATTATATCAAAAAAGGCTTACAGACAAAAGAAAAATCCCTTGTTTAGAAAACAAAGGATTTTGTGAATTTTCAATTTGATTAAAGTTCGATATCACCGAACAAGTCAGCCATTGAGAATCCTGTTTGTGTTTCTGGAAGTTCGAAATCACGTTTTTCTTGACGTTTTGGACGACGTGGACGAGCAGCACGTTTTTCTTCTTTTTGTCCTTCTTCTTGAGCTGGACGCTCTTCAAGAGCTTTGATAGAAAGTGATACGCGCTCTGCATCTGCGTTAACTTCAAGAACTTTAACTTTAACTTCTTGACCAACTTTAAGAGCTTCTTTTGGATTTTCAATACGTTTGTGTGAAATTTGTGATACGTGAACAAGTCCATCGATACCTGGCAATACTTCAACAAATGCACCGAAGTCAGTCAAACGTTTAACTGTTCCTTCTACTACATCACCTTTAGCCAATTTTTGCTCAACGCCATCCCATGGTCCAGGTGTTGTTGCTTTAAGTGAAAGTGATACGCGTCCTTCTTCTTCGTTAAGATCAAGGATTTTCACTTCAATTTCTTCACCAACAGTTACAACTGATTTTGGTGATACGTTACGTTCATGTGACAATTCAGTCAAGTGAACCAATCCGTCAACACCACCAAGGTCGATGAAAGCACCGAAGCTTGTGATACGTGCAACTTTACCAGTTACTACATCACCAACAGCCAATTTACCGAATACTTCAGCGCGAGCTGCTGCTGTAGCTGCTTCAACAACTTCACGACGTGAAAGGATGAAGCGGTTTTCTTTAGCGTCAACTTCTTTGATTTTAGCATCAAATTCTTGACCTACAAAACGCTCAGTGTTACGTACGAAACGAGTATCCAACATTGAAGCTGGGATAAATCCACGAACACCTTCAAATTCTACTGAAAGTCCACCTTTAACGGCACGAGTTCCTTTAACAGTAACAACTTCTTCTTCGCGACCAACAAGTTTGTCCCATGCTTTGCGAGCTTCAAGACGTTTTTTAGATACAAGGTATGTAACTGTATCAGTATCTTTACCAACTACTTGACGAAGTACAAGAACATCCAATACTTCTCCTACTTTCACAAAGTCATTGATATCTGCATCGCGATCGTTTGTCAATTCGCGAAGAGTCAAGACACCTTCAACACCAGTCCCAGAGATTGCAACGTTAGCTTGAGTCGCATCAACTGTCAATACTTCAGCACTAACAACATCACCAGGCTCAACTTGGCTAACGCTATTTAGCAAATCTTCAAATTCGTTCATCTAAAAAATCCTCCAACAATCAAGTTTTTCTTAAACTTGACATACTTATAATTTTTTTCCTAAGCACCCGCAAGGACATGTTCATATCGTTCACGTCTTTCAATTATTAAAATAAAATACCCTAAGATATTTTGCTTTTTATCTTGATCATTACCTAAGAACTGGGGTAGCTGGATTCGAACCAACGCATGAGGGAGTCAAAGTCCCTTGCCTTACCGCTTGGCTATACCCCATTGATGAAATGGAGAGAGAGGGATTCGAACCCCCGAACCCGAAGGAGCGGATTTACAGTCCGCCGCGTTTAGCCTCTTCGCTATCTCTCCTACAATCAACATGGACTATTATATCATGAAAATTTCAAAAAAACAAGACTTATTTTGCTAAATTATAATTTTCAATCAAAATTTCCACAGCTTTTTCCAATTTTTTATAAAAACTATTGACATTCCCATTCTTTATGATAGCAAATTGTCCATCTAATTCGGCAATTTCTCCGATAACTTTTTTACCAATAGTCAATGTATAACCTTCAAAACTGTCTTTTCCCACATTAACTTTGGCATCTGCTACTTGGATTTCGATTTTTTTATCTTTCTTGCTCATTTCATACCTCTCTTCACTTTTTCTATTTTACAAGAAAATCCTAAAACTAGCAAGAAAAAACTCTATATCATTCCATGTCTGATATAGAGTTTTCTGCTTTATTTAATGTGTTTTTCTAGTTCTTTTTGGTACTTACCATTTGATTCCAATTTTTCTTTTTGCCATTTTTTCAGTGCTTCTTCATATTCTTTTGTTGTAACAATATCTTTTTGCAATTTCATTCCTTTAAAGATATATGGGTCACCTTTAATACCAACTTGTGAGTATGGTTTTGAGAATGGCACGACATTACTTACAACTGGAGAACCACCAGATGAGGCTGTAGGCATCAATAATGAACTATCTGTCAACCAAGCTTGAGCCTTGGCATATTTTTCATATCGCTCTTCAAGATTCGTAGTTTCTGAATCGGCATCATCCAATAATTTCTTATATTCATCTAAACCAAGTTTAGCTACAACATCCTTATCTTTCCCTTTAGTAATACCAAGGTGCTTCATGGCAGAACCTGATTTAGGATCCATGATATTCAAGTAAGATGCTGGGTCTTGATAACTTGGAGCCCATCCTGTACTGTTCAAATCATAGTCTTTTTGAGAAGGAACACGCGCTTGTGAAGTGATTGTTTCCTTTTCATTATCTGTCATTTGAAGAACGTCGATGACAACATTTTCAGCACCAAGAGTTGATTCTATAGACTGTTTGAAAGAGTTGCTTTGTTGAACAGCGATGGTATCTGTTTGTTCAACTGGGACATCCAAGTGAATTGGGAATGTTACCCCTTTAGATTCCAAGTCTTTCTTAGCTTTTTCGAATGCAGCTTTAGCCTTGTCAGGGTTGTAGATAGAATCCTTACCGTCAACTAGCTCAACACCTTTCCATTGGTCACCATAGTTCACCAACTCTGCTTGAGCGATTTGACCAAAGTTTTTCCCACCTGCTTGTACAAAGTTGTCAGGAACAAGGCTGTTACGAATAATCTTATCCGCACCGTCTTCACCATTTAGCTGAGCAGCATAAGAATGGCGGTTAAAGGCAAAGTTGATAGCCTGACGGAAGTCCTTATTAAGCATAGCTTCTTTTGTAGAAGTCTTTTGTTCTTCACTTGTTTTCGCAGTTTTATTGTATGACTGACGATTTACGTTAAAGGTGAAGTAATAACTACTTGAGTCCTGTGGGCTATAAGTTATTTTATCTCCGTATTGTTCCAAAGTAGAAGCAAAGTTTGAGCTACTTGGGAAGAGACGGGCTGTCGTATAGGCACCAGAAGAGAAGCTACGAATCAACGATTCCTGATCAGAACCATCGTAGTAAGTCAATTTAATCTTCTCGATTTTTACCTTTTCTTTATCCCAGTAATTTGGGTTTTTCTCGTATTCGATCAACGATTTAGAAGTCAAGGTCTTCAAGATATAAGGACCATTGTAAAGAATCCCTGCTGGAGTAACTGCTCCATAATCTTTACCTGATGCCTTCAAAAACTCTTCATTTACAGGCAACATCGTTGCTGTGGTGACTTTAGAGTTCCAGAAGCTTTCTGGTTTGTTTAGGGTATATTCAACTGTATAATCGTCCAAGGCCTTAACACCAACTGTAGAGAAATCATTGGTCTCACCAGTCATGTAGGCATCCAAGCCCTTGATTGAATTTTGGATGAGAGAGACACCGTCTGACTTACCGTCAGCTACGTGTTTTAGTCCTGTCACAAAGTCATGGGCTGTTACTTCTGCATATTCTTCACCTTCAGAAGTGTACCATTTAACCCCTTTACGAAGTTTATAGGTATAAGTCAAACCATCTTTTGAGACAGACCAATCTTCAGCTAAGGAAGGAATAACATTTCCGTATTGGTCATTTTCCATCAAACCATCCACCACATTCCCGATGACATCTGTTGTAGATGTACGAGTCGCTACACTATAGTCCAAAGACGCAGGATCTACTGCATAGACATATGAAAATGTTGTCGGTGCATCTGCTTCTTTATCAGCTTTTCCACAAGCCACTAATAGAGCTGTTGTGCTCAGGACCACTCCTGCTGTTAAGAGCCACTTTTTCGATTTCATAAAAAATCTCCTTTAGTTAATTTTAATCTACTTTTACAATCCAACCTTCTGGCGCTTCAATATCGCCAAACTGAATTCCTGTCAATTCATCATAGAGTTTACGAGTCACAGGACCTACTTCTGTTTCACTATAGAATACATGGAAATCATCACCGTGCTGAATTCCACCAATTGGAGAAATCACCGCTGCTGTACCACAGGCACCTGCCTCTACAAAACGGTCAAGGTTATCAATCGGGACATCCCCCTCAACAGGAGTTAAGCCCAAGCGATGTTCTGCCAAATAAAGCAAAGAATACTTGGTAATAGATGGCAAGATAGATGGACTCAATGGTGTTACAAATTCATTATCAGCTGTAATTCCAAAGAAGTTAGCTGAACCGACTTCTTCAATCTTTGTATGAGTTGATGGGTCTAGATAGATAACATCTGAGAAATGACGTGACTTGGCCAATTTCCCTGGTAAGAGACTGGCAGCATAGTTCCCACCAACCTTGGCCGCACCTGTACCATTTGGAGCGGCACGGTCGTATTCATCCTGAATCAAGAAGTTGGTTGGAACCAAACCGCCTTTAAAGTAATTACCAACTGGCATGGCAAAGATGGTGAAAATATACTCTTCTGCTGGTTTAACCCCAATAATATCTCCTACTCCAATCAAAAGAGGACGAAGATAAAGGGTTCCACCTGTTCCGTATGGTGGTACGTATTCTTCATTCGCACGAACAACTGCCTTACAAGCTTCTACAAACATTTCTGTCGGAACTTGTGGCATCAAAAGACGATCACAAGTACGTTGCAGTCGTTTAGCATTTTCGTCAGGACGGAAAAGTTGAATACTACCATCCTTAGTACGGTAAGCTTTCAAACCTTCGAATGCTTGTTGTCCATAGTGAAGACTTGGAGAAGACTCTGAAATATGCAAGGTTGCATCTTCTGTAAGTTCTCCTTGATTCCATTGTCCATTTTTAAAATGAGCAATATAGCGATAAGGTAATTTCATATAGGAAAAACCGAGATTTTCCCAATCAATCGTTACTGTCATATTCCACTCCTTATTCTAAAAACCTATTTCTTTTATTCTACACTATTTTTCTAAAATAGCAAGTATATTTTGTAATTTTCAGAAAATTTCTTCAATAAAAAGAACCAGCTCTTAGAACTGATTCTTCATTTCACTTATTTAGCTTCAGTAAATACTTCTTTAAGATAAGCGTCAAAAACTTCTTCATCTGAAATGGTGTCTGAAATAAAGCTTCCATTGCTAGTACGTTCTGACAGGTTCAAGTCTTGTAATCGGCTTTCATAGATTGTTCCTTTGTTTGATTGAACAAGCAGAGTTTGGTCGTTCTCTTCCACTTCTGTACTGAAGAGATCACCAACGAAGCCTTGTTCTGCAACTGCACCTGCCAAGAAGACACGATGCGGTTTGTTTTTCAACTCACGCAAGACTTGTAAGCCGCGTTTGGCACGGCTGGTTGCCGGAATTTCGTCAATAGAAACACGTTTCAAACTTCCACGTTGGGTCAAGAGGTAGAAGGATGAGGTGTTACAGATAAAGGCGGATTGGAGGACATCATCTCCTTTCAGGTTCATAGCTTTGACACCTGCAGCCTTAGCACCGACAACTGGTACCTCTTCGATATTGAAACGAAGGGCATAACCATTTTGGCTAATCAAGAGAACATCATCCAGTTTAATCGGAGCCACTGCTACAATCTGGTCTGTCTCGTCTTTGAGCTTAGCATACTTGACAGACTTAGATTTATAGGTCCGCCATGGAGTGAACTCTTTTCGCTCTACACGCTTGATTTGACCGAGACGAGTCGCAGCAAAGTAGGTTGTGCCTTCATCAAACTGATCCACGACTTCCACATAGAGGATTTCTTCGTTAGTTTCAAAGTTTGTGATGGTTTGGCTCAGATGCTCTCCGATATCCTTCCAGCGAACATCTGCCAATTCATGAATTGGTCGATAAATGACATTTCCAAGAGTCGTGAACATCAAAAGATGCTGGGTTGTCTTGGCAGATTGAACAAAGATTAAACGGTCATCATCACGTTTGCCAATTTCTTCCAAGGTGGAGGCTGCAAAGGAACGTGGGCTGGTACGCTTGATGTAACCTGCCTTGGTCACGCTGACGTAGGTATCTTCCTCGGCTATAAGACTAGCTGTATCAATCTCAATTACTTTTGCTGTATCTTCTAAAGTACTCAAACGTGGAGTCGCAAATTTCTTCTTGACCTCACGAAGCTCTTTCTTCATGAGATTGTACATGGTACGTTCATCACCGATAATAGCCGCAAGCATGGCAATCTTTTCACGAAGTTCTGCTTCTTCTTCCTGCAAGACAACTACGTCTGTATTGGTCAAACGGTACAGTTGCAAGGTTACGATAGCCTCAGCCTGTTCTTCCGTAAAATCATAGCTTACCTTAAGATTTTCCTTAGCGTCCGCCTTATTCTCAGAAGCACGGATAAGCGCAATGACTTCATCCAAAATCGAAATCACGCGAATCAAACCTTCGACGATATGGAGACGTTTCTCAGCCTTTTCCTTATCAAAGCGTGAACGCGCCAAAATCACTTCGCGACGGTGGGCGATGTAGCTAGACAAGATTGGGACAATACCGACCTGACGAGGGGTGAAATTGTCAATCGCCACCATGTTAAAGTTGTAGTTGATTTGCAGGTCAGTATATTTAAAGAGATAGTTGAGAACAAGCTCCGTATTGGCATCTTTTTTGAGCTCAATAGCAATTCGAAGACCATCACGGTCAGACTCATCCCGAACCTCAGCAATACCAGCCACCTTGTTATTGACACGTACATCATCGATTTTCTTGACCAGATTGGCCTTGTTGATTTCATAAGGAATCTCAGTAATAACGATTTGTTCCTTACCACCTTTTAGCTTTTCAATCTCAGTCTTGGAACGAACAACCACGCGCCCTTTCCCAGTTTCATAGGCCTTCTTGATTTCATCACGACCCTGAATGATTCCTCCAGTCGGAAAATCTGGTCCAGGCAAAAATTCCATGAGCTTGTCCACCTTAGCTGTTGGATGGTCAATCATATAAACAGTGGCATCAATGACCTCAGCTAAATTATGGGGTGGAATATCTGTGGCATATCCAGCCGAAATCCCAGTCGATCCATTTACCAAGAGATTTGGAAAGGCTGCCGGCAAGACTGTCGGCTCTTTCTCTGTATCGTCAAAGTTCCAAGCAAAAGGAACGGTCTTTTTATCGATATCTTGAAGAAGGTAGCCAGCAATTTCAGACAAACGCGCCTCAGTATAACGCATAGCCGCAGGTGGATCTCCGTCCATAGAACCGTTATTACCGTGCATTTCAACTAGAATCTCACGATTTTTCCAGTCCTGTGACATACGAACCATAGCATCATAGATAGAACTGTCACCATGGGGGTGGAAATTCCCCATGATATTCCCGACAGACTTGGCCGACTTACGGTAACTTTTGTCAAAGGTGTTGCCATCCTTATTCATAGAATAAAGAATGCGACGCTGAACCGGCTTCAATCCATCACGAATATCTGGCAAGGCTCGGTCTTGAATAATGTATTTGGAGTAGCGACCAAAACGCTCTCCCATGATGTCCTCCAGGGACATATTTTGAATGTTAGACATATAGGATACAGAGCCCGTAAAATATCAAGTGAAAATAGAAAATTCTTGAAATAAGAAAGATCATCATAGAATTTATCTTTTTCACGCATCATTTAGGGCGTGTTCAACTCCTTTCAAAGAATATAGAGTAAGTTTTTACAGAAAAAGTGTTCATTTAAGATATAAAGGGACGATTTGGCTTGCCAAAAATGTCTGTAGAAAAATAGAAAATCGATGTAGGGCTCGATGAAGTCAAGACGATTTGACTTTTTTCTGAATAAAATTAGTCCCGTGTTCAGTTACTACAAATAACCAAACGACTCTTTCTGTAGTTTAATCTTTTAAATTAAGGTCTTTAGTTAGTTAGCGATTAAGAAGTCTCTCCTTAGCATACTCAATCATCTTCTCAGCTACTTCCATATCATAGTCAAAGCCCATCTTTTGAGCAAAGAATTGAGCTTCTTGATGAAAAAGTTCCATGGTAGCAAATAAAGACTGGGTGATTTTATCTAAACTTGAAAAATCAAGCAGATTTGAGAATTGTTTCTCTTTCTCAGCAGGTAAATAGTTAAAGAGATACTTGTAGTTTTTGCCGATATCGACTTTCCCCCTATCACTTGCAACCTGCCAAGCCAAAATCTTTAGGAGTTCTTGGTGACAGATGCCATAAAGATGGTCAGTGGCATAGAGTAGTTGCTTGCGGCAGATTCCTTTGACTACGTAGGCTGACACCCACCAAAATTCATTGCAGGTTTTTTCAAACTCTATCTCAATAGCTGAGTTCTTCCAGTAACGTTGAGGACTTGCAGTATAGGACTCAAACAAGCCTTTCTCATCTTTCAAAACTGTATAATCAGCTTCGCTATCCACCCACTCTTGAATGTATTCTTTGGGGCAGAGAGTCAAATCAATCCGATTGCCATCTTCAAAGAGCAGGAGATAGAGGCGACGATGGTCAAGTACGTTATACTGCTCAATGATGCGCTTGCCAAACTGATCCAACCAAGTCAGGTCAGCTAACAGACCATCCAAACTCTCCACAATGTAGACCACATCATAGTCTTGAAACTCATCTTTTGGAGCTTTTGTATCAGTCCGTGAACCAGACATAGCGACAGCCTCGACTTGTAAAGTTTTGGCAGTCTGTAAAATCACATCAAGCATTTCTGTTTCTGTTCTCATGTATTTCCACCTCTTTTTCTATAAGGTAACAGATTTATTATATCGAACAGTTTCTTAAGATTTAAAAAGTTAGAAAAACTATACAAGCTCTATAAAACTAAATTATCTAAATATTTTCAATTATATACAAAAACAAGTAATTCTTCTCTAGCTATCTTTATTCTTAACAAATCATCAATTATAAAATTAGTACATTGAACATCGTCAAAGTTTGTCGAAAAATATTTTGATAAAGAGTTTACTACTCTTAATAGTTTGTTAAAATAAGCTAAAGCTAACGGCGGAACTTCTTCAGTATTCAGATGATTAATTTCTGATTCAATTAAATCCTCAATTGCTGCGAATATTTCACCTATTTCATCTTTAATATTAGAAGATAAATTCTTTTTAGAATTAAAATCATTAATAGAATTCAAAAGTTTGTTATATTCCCATTCAAAATCATCTAGTGCTCTATAGAATATTTGGAAATCACTTTGTAATTTTAATAGATTTGACTTCCTTGATTGTCGAGCCATTTCTTTAAGTTCTCTTAAACTCTCTTCAACCTTTTTTTGAGTTTCAGATAGTTGCTTTTGTTGACTTGTCAATTCTACTATATTTTTCGCGATTGAAGATTGAATAATTTCTAGCTTTCGTTGTCGTTCATCAATTTCTTTAGTATCTTTTTTTGAAATCCAAGTTGCGTAAATTATAGGTATTAGAATTGAAAAACCACCTATACCTATTTGAATCCAATTGGAAATCCAATCAGTTGAATCAATGGCTTTAATCAATTCCTCAAACATTTCAACATTCATATTATAATCCTTGTGAATACTATGACTAAACTTAAAATATAGTTCATCAATAACCGAGTTGTTTAATTGTAAAAATTGACTTTATATATTTCTTGCTCTAATCGCTTTATAAAGTTTATAGTCATCATAGTTTTTCAAATCTTTTAGTGATTTCAACTCATTTTTAACAATAATAACTAAAAATTTCTCCGTACTCAGCAACTTCTCTTTATATTTCTCACCACCATAATAATAACATTCTACTAGCCTATTGTAATCAATACCATCTTCGTTTTTAAGAAGCTGCTCTTGGAAAATTTGTTGGGCTTTATCATACATTTTTGAAAGAAATTGTGACTGACGAAATTCAAAAAATGCTGTTTGAATAATCAATACTAGAAGAGCAATACCTATCGGTCTAACTTTATCAATATCAACTCCAACAATGAATGTTACTATCGCAAGAACTCCAAGTATGAGACGATTTTCCAATTCCATACCTTCTAATTCAAAAATATTCTGAGATTTTAAAACGATATAAAATGAAAGGCAAGAAGCAATCGACACCAAAAAGATTATCAACCAAAACGCCCAAACTTCAGAATTCAATTCGCAGTTCAAGTCATACTCCTTAAATGGGAAATTTATAAAACTCTCTATTATTTTTAAATTATTATTATTTTGAACCATATAGATAGTCAGAGAGCCTATAATAAATGCAGCCACAATCATTAATACTAAAAGTTTCATCCGAAAATTTTTAACAAATGATAAAGTGGCAAACACTCGTCTCATATTCAATCTCTTTTTTAAATAACTATGATAAAAATCTTTGAACAGATAAAAGATAAACAGGATCAAAAAATTATAACCAAGCATTACTAAAACTGTTATTACAAGAAGTAAAAGCAAAGATATAAAGTTATTTATATATTCAGACGGAACCTTTTTATCAATCTCAATAAAAATATTCATCAACGTCCCTATAATAAACATATAAAGCAAATACTTAATCATCTTAACTCTAGTATTTTTAGCAAGATAATCTGTACTATCTAAGATTTTTAAAAATTTTAGACTACTTGCTTCATTATTTATAAAATAATTCTTTATTATTCTATGTAATCTTGTAATTAACATCTCAAAACAACATCTCCCCACTCTCTTCCAGCGTAAACTTGACATTGTCTTCGATCCACTTACGACGTGGTTCGACCTTATCACCCATGAGGACATTGACACGACGTTCTGCGCGTGCTAAGTCTTCAATCGTAACACGGATGAGGGTACGCGTTTCTGGGTTCATGGTTGTTTCCCAGAGTTGGTCTGCATTCATCTCACCAAGTCCCTTGTAGCGTTGGAGGGTAGCGCCTTTGCCGAACTGCTTGCGGAGTTCTTCTAACTCGCCGTCCGTCCATGCATAGGCCACTTCTTCTTTCTTGCCTTTCCCTTTAGACATCTTGTAAAGAGGCGGAAGGGCGATATAGACATGGCCTGCCTCAACTAGGGGACGCATGTAACGATAGAAAAATGTCAAGAGTAAAGTCTGAATGTGGGCACCGTCGGTGTCCGCATCGGTCATGATAATGATCTTGTCATAGTTGGCATCTTCAATGGAGAAGTCTGCTCCAACACCCGCTCCAATAGTATAAATCATAGTATTGATTTCTTCATTTTTGAGGATATCTGCCATCTTGGCCTTGGCTGTATTGATAACCTTACCACGAAGAGGTAAGATAGCCTGAAACTTGCGGTCACGGCCTTGTTTGGCAGAACCACCGGCAGAGTCCCCCTCAACCAGATAGAGTTCATTCTTAGCAGGATTCTTAGACTGGGCTGGGGTCAATTTTCCAGAAAGCAAGCCCTTGTCTTTTTTATTTTTCTTACCATTACGGCTCTCATCACGCGCCTTGCGAGCCGCTTCACGAGCATCACGCGCCTTGATAGCCTTGCGGATGAGGTTAGAAGCCAGTTCACCATTTTCCATGAGGAAGAAAGTTAATTTTTCTGCGACAATGCTATCAACAATCGGGCGAGCTAGTGGACTTCCCAGTTTGTCCTTGGTCTGGCCTTCAAACTGGAGGTGTTCTTCCGGAACCAAGATAGAAAGAACGGCCGCTAACCCCTCACGATAGTCTGAGCCTTCAAGGTTTTTATCTTTTTCCTTGAGAAGACCTGTCTTACGCGCATAGTCATTCATGACCTTAGTGATAGCAGACTTAAGTCCAGTCTCATGTGTTCCACCGTCCTTGGTGCGAACGTTATTGACAAAGGACAGAATGTTATCTGAAAATCCGTCATTGTACTGGAGAGCTACTTCCACTTGAAAACCATTGTCTTCACCTTCAAAGTATAGAACTGGTGTCAAGGTCTCCTTGTCTTCGTTCAGGTAAGAAACAAAGTCTTGTACCCCATTCTCATAGTGGAATTCAATCGCTTCGTCTGTTCGTTTATCAGTCAAAGACAAGGTCACATTTTTCAAGAGAAAGGCTGATTCATTAAGACGCTCTGAGATGGTATTGTACTTGAAATCTGTCGTAGAAAAGATCGTCGCATCTGGCATGAAGGTCACTTTGGTACCTGTCTTAGACTTGGGTGCTGTACCGATTTTCTTCAGAGTCGTGACAGGTTTTCCACCATTTTCAAAACGTTGCTTATAGATTGCCCCATCACGGGTAATTTCAACTTCCAGCCAACTTGAAAGAGCGTTAACAACGGAAGAACCCACCCCGTGGAGACCACCAGATGTCTTGTAGCCACCCTGACCGAATTTCCCTCCGGC
This sequence comes from Streptococcus vulneris, assembly GCF_019218685.1. Lineage (NCBI taxonomy): Bacteria > Bacillati > Bacillota > Bacilli > Lactobacillales > Streptococcaceae > Streptococcus > Streptococcus vulneris. The sequence goes on from NZ_JAHUZC010000001.1 coordinate 299,850, forward strand.
GTGAAGAATGGTAAAGATAACCTCAACTGTTGGGATTCCCATCGCGTGCATTCCAGTCGGCATCCCACGTCCGTGGTCTTGAACCGTTAAACTGCCGTCTTTATTAATGGTCACATCAATACGGTCACCAAATCCAGACAAGGCTTCATCGACAGCATTATCGACGATTTCCCAGACTAGGTGGTGGAGCCCAGCGCCATCGGTCGATCCGATATACATCCCTGGACGTTTTCGGACCGCATCCAACCCTTCTAGCACCTGAATGGCATCATCATTATAATTGTTAATATTGATTTCCTTTTTTGACACAAGGAACCTCCTATTCGTTCATCTTTACTATTCTACAGGTTTTCTAAGGATTTTGCAAAATTTTTCTTTCTCCGCTGTGACAATTTCAGAAGAGATTCTCTGCCTTTCTTCTCCATTTCATGATATAATAGGAGTATGATTACAATAGTTTTATTAATCCTAGCCTATTTGCTGGGTTCGATTCCGTCTGGTCTCTGGATTGGACAAGTATTCTTTCAAATCAATCTTCGCGAGCATGGTTCTGGCAATACTGGAACGACCAATACCTTTCGCATTTTAGGCAAGAAAGCAGGTATGGCGACCTTTGTGATTGACTTTTTCAAAGGAACTCTAGCAACGCTTCTTCCGATTATTTTTCATCTGCAAGGCGTTTCGCCTCTCATCTTTGGACTTTTGGCTGTTATTGGTCATACCTTCCCTATCTTTGCAGGATTTAAGGGTGGTAAGGCTGTCGCAACCAGTGCTGGTGTGATTTTCGGATTTGCGCCTATATTCTGCCTCTACCTTGCAGTTATTTTCTTTGGAACCCTCTATCTTGGTAGTATGATTTCACTGTCTAGTGTCACAGCATCTATCGCGGCTGTCATCGGGGTTCTACTCTTTCCGCTTTTTGGTTTTATCCTGAATCACTATGACCCTCTCTTCATCGCTATTATCCTAGCACTTGCTAGTTTGATTATCATTCGTCATAAGGATAATATCACACGCATCAAAAACAAAACTGAAAATTTAGTCCCTTGGGGATTGAACTTAACTCACCAACATCCTAAAAAATAAAACGCCAGTTCATTCTGTACTGACGTTTTTTGTATGCTTATTTTGATTTGATATAGTTGATACCATCTGCTTTTGGTGCAACTGCTTTTCCAAAGAAGGCTGCCAAGACAAGAATTGTCAAAACATAAGGTGCGATTTGAAGGTAAACCGCAGGCACTCCTTGTAGAAATGGCAATTGAGATCCGATAACAGCCAAACTTTGTGAAAGTCCAAAGAAGAGACTAGATAGCATGGCTCCGATTGGATTCCATTTCCCGAAAATCATCGCAGCAAGGGCGATAAATCCAGGTCCAACAATAGTTGTCACTGAGAAGTTAACTGAGATGGATTGAGCATAAATTGCTCCGCCAATTCCACCTAGGAAACCTGAAATAATAACCCCTAAATATCTCATCTTGTAGACATTGATTCCCAAAGTGTCCGCTGCTTGAGGGTGTTCACCGACAGAGCGGAGACGAAGACCAAAGCGAGTCTTAAAGAGGATAAACCAAGCAAGGAATGAGAAGGCAATCGCCAAATAACCAAGTAGACTAGTTGACTTGAAGAAGATATCACCAATGACTGGGATATTAGCCAAGACTGGAAAATCAAAGCGTCCAAAAGTCTGACTTAGGTTGTCGGTTTGTCCTTTGTTATAAAGGACTTTCACTAAGAAAACTGCCAAGGCTGGCGCCATCAAGTTCAATACCGTACCGCTGACAACATGGTCTGCACGGAAATGAACCGTCGCTGCTGCGTGGATGATAGAGAAGACACCACCAACCAATCCTGCTACAAGCAAGGATAGCCATGGAGTTGCTGCTCCAAATTGTTCTGCAAATTCAAGGTTAAAGACAACTCCAGAAAAGGCACCCATAACCATAATTCCTTCAAGGCCGACGTTTACCACACCACCACGTTCAGAGAAAACACCACCGATACTTGTAAAGATGAGGGGTGCTGAGTAAATCAGCATAGAAGACACCAAGAGGGTGAGCAAGGTTGTAATAGACATCTTTACTTACCTCCTTTAACTTGTTTTTTCGGTTTGACAAAGCGTTCGATAAGGTAATGAACACTGACAAAGAAGATAATAGACGCTGTTACAATGCTGACAAGCTCAGACGGTACCTGCGCCGCATTCATACCAGGGGCTCCAACTTGGAGAACACCAAATAGGAAGGCTGCAAAGAGAATACCAATTGGTGAGTTTGCTGCAAGTAGACTAACTGCCATACCGTTAAATCCAACAGCTAAAGATGCCCCTTGAACATAGACGTTCTGGAAGGTTCCAAGTCCTTCAACAGCTCCACCAAGACCTGCCAAGGCACCTGAAATAATCATAGATAGGATAATAGTCCGCTTGGCAGAGATACCAGCATATTCTGATGCATGAGGATTGAGACCAACTGCACGAATTTCAAAACCAAGAGTTGTTTTCTTGAGCATGAACCAAATAACTGCAACTGCAATGATTGCAAAGAAAATACCAATATTCATCCGCGAGTTACCAGTCAACTCAGCCAACCAAGGTGTCTGATAGGTTGCATTAGCCCCAACACGAATGGTTGAATCTGTACTTTGCATAAAGTCTTTAGGGAAGGCGTGAATAAAGGCATTCCCTACATACAAGACGATGTAGTTCATCATGATGGTTACGATAACCTCTGACGTTCCTAGATAGGCTCTAAGAATACCTGGAATCGCACCGACAATCCCACCAGCAATCAAGGCAATCACGATAGTCGCTAAAATCATCAAGGGACGCGGCATATCTGGATGAGATAAGGCAAACCAACCACTGAGAATCCAACCTGCTAAAGCCTGACCAGGAAGTCCGACGTTAAAGAAACCTGCACGACTGGCAACGGCAAAACCAAGACCAATCAATATTAGAGGTCCCATAGCACGGAAGATTTCTCCAATCCCACGCAGACTACCAAAGGCTGTATAGAACAATTCTTCATAGCCCCAAATAGCGTCATAACCGAAGATCCACATGACAATGGCTCCGAGCAAAATTCCTAGGAAGACAGAAATCAAGGGAACCGAAATTTGTTGTAATTTTTTAGACATCACTCTTCTCCTTTCCCAAGTTTCCACCAGCCATCAAGACACCAAGTTCCTGTTTATTGGTTGTTTCTGGTGATACAATACCTTGAATCTTACCATCGTGGATAACAGCAATACGGTCTGAGACATTTAAAATCTCATCCAACTCAAAGCTGACAACAAGGACAGCCTTACCATTATCACGCTCTTCAATCAAGCGTTTGTGGATATACTCAATGGCACCGACATCCAACCCACGAGTTGGCTGGCTGACGATAAGGAGATCAGGATCACGATCAATTTCACGAGCAATAATTGCTTTTTGTTGATTTCCTCCTGAGAGTGCTGCTGCAGGAACAAATTCACTGGCAGCACGAACATCAAACTCTTCCATTAGCTTTTTAGCATAAGAAGTAATATTTGAATAGTTCAAAATTCCATTTTTACTATGTGGTTCTTTATAGTAGGTTTGAAGGGCAATATTTTCAGAAATCATCATTTCCAAAATCAAACCATCACGGTGACGGTCTTCTGGAACGTGCCCAACACTCAACTCAGTAATCTGACGTGGGTGTAAGCCTACAATTGAATTTCCTTTTAGCTCAATGCTACCAGATTCAACCTTGCGAAGACCTGTAATTGCTTGAATCAATTCAGACTGACCATTTCCATCAATCCCCGCAATACCAACAATCTCTCCAGCACGAACATCCAAGGATAGATTTTTCACAGCTGGGACACCGCGGTTTTCATTGACCACCAAGTCTTTAATAGACAAGACCACTTCTTTTGGTTGAGAGGCTTGTTTCTCTGTTTTAAAGGAAACAGAACGACCCACCATCATTTCTGCTAAATCAGCATTGGTAGCCCCTGCAATTTCAACGGTTTCAATTGATTTCCCACGACGGATAACTGTGACGCGGTCAGAAACTGCTCGAATCTCATCCAACTTGTGGGTAATCAAGATAATTGATTTTCCTTCTTTGACAAGATTTTTCATAATAGCCATCAACTCATCAATTTCTGATGGAGTCAAGACAGCCGTTGGTTCGTCAAAGATAAGGATATCAGCCCCCCGATAAAGTGTTTTTAAAATTTCTACACGTTGTTGGGCTCCAACTGAGATATCTGCTACCTTGGCAGAAGGGTCAACCGCTAAGCCATAACGCTCAGAAAGAGCCTTGATTTCTTTGCTAGCTCCAGCGATATCTAATACACCATTTTTAGTTAATTCACTACCTAAAATGATGTTTTCAGCCACTGTGAAGGCTTCTACCAACATAAAATGCTGGTGAACCATTCCAATTCCCAAGCTAGCCGCTTTAGACGGTGAATCGAGGTTGACAACTTGACCGTTGACCACAATTTCACCGCTGGTTGGTTCAAGAAGCCCTGCTAACATGTTCATGAGCGTGGACTTTCCAGCCCCATTTTCTCCTAAAAGTGCATGAATTTCACCTTTTCGTAGGTGCAAGTTGATTTTGTCGTTGGCAACAAATTCACCAAACACCTTGGTAATATCACGCATCTCAATGACATTTTCGTGTGCCATGTGCTCTTCCTTTCAGAGTCTTATTTTATTTCAATAAAACTTGCTAGTTTACCTAGTAGCAAGCTTTACTGAGACAAAATGACTTTGTCTCAACTCTTAAAAAAGCGGCCGAGGGCCGCTTCCTAAGAAATGACTTCCATCCATTATTTTTCAGGAACTTTTACGCTTCCATCAAGGATTTTAGCTTTAGCATCTTCAACAGCTTTTTTACCTTCTTCTGAAAGGTTTGTCACTGCCAAGTCAACCCCTTTATCTTTCAATGAGTAAACGATTACTTGACCGCCAGGGAATTCACCTTTTTCTGCCTTGTTAGCAATATCTTTTACAGTTGTACCAACTTGTTTCAAAGTAGATACAAGAACAAAGTTTGATTCTTTGCCATCTTTAGAAGTGTATTTACCTTCTGCTACTTGGTCACGGTCAACACCGATAACCCAAACTTTTTCACTTTCAGAACGGCTTTCGTTGAGTGATTTTGCTTCTGCAAAGACACCAGCACCTGTTCCACCTGCTGCTTGATAAACAACATCTGCACCAGCTGCGTATTGTGCCGCTGCAATTGTTTTACCTTTAGCAGCATCACCAAATGAACCAGCGTAGTCAACTTGTACTTTGATAGATGGGTCTACTGATTCAACACCAGCTTTAAATCCAGCTGCAAAACGTGAGATAACTTCAGACTCAATACCACCTACAAAACCAACTTGTTTTGTTTTAGTTGTTTTAGCCGCTGCAACACCCGCAAGGTAAGCAGCTTCGTTATCGGCAAATGTTACACTAGCAACATTCTTTTGATCTTTAATCACATCATCAATCAAGACATAGTTCAAATCAGAGTGGTCTTTTGCTGCTTCTTCAACCGCATTGTGAAGGGCAAAACCAACACCGAAGATTAGGTTGTAACTTCCAGCCGCTTGTTGCAAGTTGTTAGCATAGTCAGCTTCACTTGTTGATTGGAAGTAAGTGAAACCTTTATCTTTTGAAAGATTGTGTTCTTTACCCCAGTCTTGCAAACCTTCCCAAGCTGATTGGTTGAATGATTTATCATCAACACCACCAGTATCAGTGACGATAGCTGCTTTTGTCTTCACATCAGAAGATGAAGCTGCCTTACGAGAAGAGCGGTTACCACATGCAGCAAGTCCAACTGCTGCCACTGCAACTAGACCAAGGCCTAGCCATTGTTTCTTGTTCATTACTGAACCTCCTAAATAAGATGTGCAACGATGTTGCAAGTATGGATTGGTTGGCCACAAGGACCGTGCCACTCATAGAGCGACTCAGACTAGTTTAAGTCTGTAAAAGAATATGGAAGTAATTCCCCGACCGTCATCTCGACCGTCGATTTATCTTTTGCGACTAAGGTCACTTTTAGATCTTGTTCAAAAAATTCAGCCATCACTTGGCGACAAGCACCACATGGTGAGATTGGTTTTTCAGTCTCTCCATAGACAATCAATTCTGAAAATTCTCTTTGGCCTTCAGAAACTGCTTTAAAAATCGCTGTACGTTCTCCACAGTTGGTCAAAGAATAACTAGCATTCTCGATATTGACACCTGTATAAATACTACCATCTTTTGCCACTAGAACAGCACTGACTGGAAAGTGAGAATAGGGTACATAGGCTTTCTTGCTGGTTTCAATTGCTAGTTCAATCAACTCAGTAGTTGCCATCTGCCAATTCTCCTTTTAGAATTGCTACCCCAGCTGACGTTCCGATACGGGTCGCACCTGCTTCCACAAAGGCAAGAGCATCTGCATAAGAACGGGCTCCGCCAGCAGCCTTGACTCCCATATCAGGTCCAACTGTTTCACGCATTAATGTAACATCTGCTATCGTAGCGCCACCAGTTGAAAAGCCAGTAGATGTTTTAACAAAATCAGCTCCCGCTTTCTGGGCTAATTGACAAGCCACAACTTTTTCTTGGTCTGTCAATAAGCAAGCTTCAATGATGACTTTTACCAACTTGTCACCACTTGCTTCCACTACTGCACGAATATCTGACTCTACCAGGGCCAAATCACCTGATTTAAGAGCCCCAACATTGATCACCATATCAATCTCATTTGCACCATTTTGAATAGCTTCTTTGGTTTCAAAAGCTTTTACAGCTGAAGTTGTTGCCCCCAAAGGGAAACCTACTACTGTACAGACCTTGACATCTGTGTCTTCAAGCCCTTTTTTGGCATGTTCTACCCAGGTCGGATTAACGCAAACACTGGCAAAATCATACTCTCTAGCCTCAGACAACAAACAATCAATCTGATTTTTTGTTGCATCCTGTTTTAAAAGCGTATGATCGATATATTTATTTAATTTCATATTCGGATTCTCCTGCGGTTTATGAGATGATTTCTATAATTTCTCGTAAACTTTGCACCCTGTCATTTATTTTAACATATTTTTGAAAATCTGTAACTAGCTGAGGAGAAATTTTTCCATTTGTGTATACTTTTGCAACAATTTCTCCCTTTTGAACGGAATCTCCAACTTTCTTTTCAAAAACAATTCCTGTTTCATAGTCCAAGGCATCAGACTTGACTGCACGGCCCGCCCCCAGTCTCATAGCATAAAGTCCAAATTCCATAGCTGGAAGAGCTGAAATGACACCCGTTTCATGAGCAGGGATTTCCACCACATGGGCTACATTTACAGGACGATAGAGGTCTTCCAAGTCTCCACCTTGGGCTTGGACCATTTCCTCAAACTTAGCCAGCGCTTGGCCATTTTCAAGATGTTGGCGAACTTCTTCAACTGTCTTGTTTACATTTGCTAAACCAAGCATTATTTGAGCCAATTCACAGATGAAGTGGGTAATATCCTGACGACCTTGCCCTTGTAAAATCTCCAATGCTTCAAGGATCTCCAGACGATTTCCAATCGCTCGTCCCAAGGGCTGACTCATATCCGTAATCACTGCTACCGTCTTTCGACCAACTGCCTTACCAAGTTCCACCATGGTTTGAGCCAATTCACGCGCCTCATCAACCGTCTTCATGAAGGCACCCTCACCGACAGTCACATCTAGCAAGATAGCATCCGCTCCTGCCGCGATTTTCTTGCTCATCACTGAACTCGCAATCAAAGGAATCGTGTCGACAGTTGCGGTCACATCACGAAGGGCATAGAGAAGCTTGTCAGCTTTGACAAGCTGGTCTGATTGCCCAATGATAGATACACCAATATCCTGAACCTGACGAATAAAATCCTCTTGACTGCGTTCCACTTGATAACCCTTAATGGACTCCAATTTATCAATTGTCCCACCAGTATGGCCGAGACCACGACCACTCATTTTTGCCACAGGCACACCGAAGCTAGCAACAAGAGGAGCCAAAATCAAGGTCACCTTATCACCAACACCACCCGTAGAATGCTTGTCAACCTTAACCCCATCAATAGCAGATAAATCAAACTCTTGACCTGTCTTGACCATCTTCATAGTTAGGTCAGAGATTTCTCGAGTCGTCATTCCTTTGAAATAAACAGCCATAGCAAAGGCAGACATCTGATAATCAGGAACAGTTCCTGACACATAGCCTTCTACCAGCCATTCAATTTCACCCGAAGTCAGTTCTTGACCGTCTCGTTTCTTTTGGATTAAATCAACTGCTCTCATTCTTTCACACTTCTAAGGATATAGTATCCCTTATCTTTTTTGACGATTTCACAATTGCCAAACACCTCTTCCATCTTGGACTTAGCACTTGGGGCCCCTTGTTTCTTCTGGATAACGATTGTTAAATCTCCATCAGTTTCCAAGAAATCTTTACTTTTCTCAATGATTTCATGAACCACTTGCTTGCCCGCACGGATAGGAGGATTGGAAATGACATGGTCAAATGTGCCTTCAACTTGTTCATAGATGTTGGACTGGAAAATCGTCGCTTCTACTTTATTTCGTTCAGCATTTTGTCGCGCCAAATCCAAGGCACGATTATTGATATCGACCATGGTCGCCTGAACTCCATAAGCCTTAGATAAAGACAAGCCCAAAGGTCCGTAACCACAGCCTACATCAAGGACAGTTTCTCCTTGATTGACCTCAAGACACTTGAGCAAGAGTTGACTTCCAAAGTCAATCATTTTCTTGCTAAAAACACCCGCATCCGTCAAAAAGGTCATTTTTTCTCCCAACAATTCCACTCTCAACTCATGAATGTCGTGAGCAGCGTCAGGATTTTCTGCATAATACATTTTACTCATGAAACTATTTTACCATAATTTGTCTTAAATTGTAAATCGTTTACAAATTGATAATAAAACGAAAAAGACTGAAAAAAGCTAGTAGGTAAAACCTTTTCTTCAATCTCTTTTAACACTTATAGATGAATGATAAACCATTTAGAACTAGAAATATCATAGTCAGGATAAAAAAAGTTTATCATCTATAATCGGGCGTATTTTTATTACGATTGCTTAACCTTCAGATACTTAATTATCAAGAGAATTCCCAACAAAATATTTAGATAAAAGCCCAACTGATACGTTTTTGTCAGGAATTCCAAACTTGTCCAAAGTCGTATCAAATCTTCTAATGACATGCGGAAGAAATAACCCTCTGTAGCAATCCATAGAACTAAAAAGAAATAACTACCAGTAGCAAGCCATTTCGTCCACCGTTTTTTTAGTAGGCAAGCAATTAAGAGCGAACAGATAAAGACAGCTGTTACAATGGCATGTTCCATCAAAAAAGTAAAACCGTAATAGGTTTCCACAAAACGTCTACCATTATCCGCATTCGCTCCTTTTAAAAAAGGTAAGGCAAAACTTAAAATAAAACAGAGTTCCAATATATAACTTTTTAATATTTTCATGTCACACCTCCTATAAGTTGTGAATCCCAAAGCCCCCTTTATTAGCTTATAAATCAGGAGAAAGTAGCTCCTACTTCATCAATAAATTGTTCATCCTCTATCTACTTATATTATATACTATTGACTTAACACATTCAAGAAACCGCTTTATTTTTTTAGCTTTTTATGGTATGATAAACAAAATATCTAGGGGAAAACAAATGACCAACGAATTTTTACATTTTGAAAAAATCAGCCGCCAGACTTGGCAATCGTTACATCGGAAGACAACACCTCCTTTGACAGAAGAGGAATTAGAATCCATCAAGAGTTTTAATGACCAGATTAGCTTGCAGGATGTTACCGATGTCTATCTACCCCTAGCCCATCTCATCCAGATTTACAAGCGTACCAAGGATGATTTGGCCTTCTCAAAAGGGATTTTTCTTCAACGTGAAAGCAAATCCCAACCTTTTATTATTGGAGTTTCTGGGAGTGTTGCCGTTGGAAAATCCACAACCAGTCGCCTGCTTCAAATCCTACTGTCCCGTACACTTACAGATGCTAGGGTTGAGTTGGTAACAACTGACGGCTTTCTCTATCCCAACCAGACCTTGATTGAACAGGGGATTTTAAATCGCAAGGGATTTCCTGAAAGCTATGATATGGAAGCTCTTCTCAACTTCCTGGACCACATCAAAAATGGACAAGATGTAGATATTCCTGTCTATTCTCATGAAGTCTACGACATCGTACCCGAGGAAAAGCAAAGCGTCAAAGCAGCTGACTTTGTCATTGTCGAAGGGATTAACGTTTTTCAAAATCCACAAAACGAGCGTCTCTACATTACTGACTTTTTTGACTTTTCCATCTATGTTGATGCTGCAGTCGATGACATCGAGAGTTGGTATCTGGACCGTTTCTTGAAGATGCTGAGCCTAGCCCAAAACGACCCTGATAGCTACTATTATCGTTTTACACAAATGCCGATTGGAGAAGTGGAATCCTTTGCCCATCAGGTCTGGACTAGTATCAATCTCACAAATCTACAAAATTATATTGAACCAACCAGAAATCGTGCGGAAGTGATTCTTCATAAAACAAAGAACCATGAAATCGATGAAATTTACTTAAAAAAATAATTTTCCCTTGTCAAAACGTAAGTTTTCAGATATAATGGTATAGTTAGTAAATATGGAGGTAAGAACATTGGCAAACATTAAATCAGCTATCAAACGCGCTGAATTGAACGTTAAACAAAACGAAAAGAACTCAGCTCAAAAATCAGCTATGCGTACTGCTATCAAAGCTTTCGAAGCAAACCCATCTGAAGAACTTTTCCGTGCTGCTAGCTCAGCTATCGATAAAGCAGAAACTAAAGGTTTGATTCACAAAAACAAAGCAAGCCGCGATAAAGCTCGTCTTTCAGCTAAACTTGCTAAATAAGAACAGTCCATAGAGGCTGTTTTTTTGTCCTCAAATAGGAAAAGGTAGAAAATGAAAATCGCAATTATCGGATATTCTGGTGCTGGTAAGTCAACTCTAGCTGAAAAGTTGTCTCACTGCTACTCCATCCCAAAACTTCACATGGACACACTCCAATTTCAACCCGGTTGGCAAGACAGTGACCGTGAATGGATGTTGGATGAGATGAAAAATTTTCTCACCAAGCAGGAAACTTGGGTCATAGATGGTAATTATTCTTGGTGCTATTACGAAGAAAGAATGAAAGGAGCTGACCAGATCATCTTTCTCAATTTTTCGCCATTGACCTGTCTCTTTCGAGCCTTTAAACGGTATCTCACATACAGAGGCAAGGTTAGAGAAAGTATGGCAGCCGGTTGTCAAGAACAATTTAATTGGGAGTTTGTCAGATGGATTCTCTGGGATGGACGGAGCAAAACTGCTAAAGAACGCTACAAGTGGGTTCAAGAAACCTATCCAGATAAAGTTGTTATCCTTAGGTCTCAAAAGGAGATAGATTACTTTATAAAGACTCACGAAAACAAGAAGAAAAACCAACATGGATAATGTTAGTACTATTTGGAAGACAAATCCCCTTTTTGGGGGCTATTTTCCCAAAATATTTTCTTCATTATTTACCAATCTATCCTATCTAAAACTCTGAATTCTATAGAAATGAAAAGGGACATTCACTGTCCCTTTTATCAATTTTTAGATTTTGAATATACAATAATCACAATCGCTAGGTCTCAAATCCACTCTACTCATTTGAAACGAGTATAAGGGGAGACGGGTATTATATTTAGCTTTAATAAATAATAGGCAATGAAATGAGTATTATAACCTTAATCTGAAAAAATAAAGGTTTCAGCTACTAAAAATGTGCAAGAAAAGCTTGATTTCATAAACTTTACCAGCTTCGTTGCTATAACCTCGTCCCCAGTCATACCTAGCCCCAAGTAATTTCCAATTGATAGCTGGCAAAGGGATGTCCCTCTTGATTTTGTAGTTGATAGTCTAAATGAATCTTTTGCCCATCAACTTCATAACGACTGGTTTGGATAATAAACTCCTGCATGCCCATGGGTGTAGGAATATAGGCCAAACTATCACTATCCTTTAGAAAGCGCATAATGGTCTTGGGATTGGAAAATCGGCTCATCACCAGTTCTTGACCATGAAATTTAATAACTACTTTTTCCTTTTCCTCATTATAGAAAAGCAGGTAGCTATAATCTCCCTTTTCATGCACTTCTACATCATAGAGTTGGTCAATCACTTCCAACTGTTCATCAAACTGAATCGTATTTCGCATCCGAATCTTCACATCAAGTCCTCTTTCTTGTCTCTTGTCCTACTATTTTACCAAAAAGAGCAGGATTTTGCTATAATGGTCATATGAACGAAAAAGTATTCCGTGACCCAGTTCACAACTACATCCATGTTAATAATCAAATCATCTACGACTTGATCAATACAAAAGAATTTCAACGCTTGCGCCGTATTAAACAACTAGGAACTTCCAGTTATACCTTCCACGGTGGAGAGCATAGTCGCTTCTCTCACTGTCTAGGAGTCTATGAAATTGCACGACGCATCACAGAGATTTTTGAAGAAAAATATCCCGAAGAATGGAATCCTGCCGAGTCTCTCTTGACTATGACAGCTGCTCTCCTACATGACCTTGGGCATGGCGCCTACTCCCATACTTTTGAACATCTCTTTGATACAGACCATGAAGCCATCACTCAGGAGATTATTCAAAGTCCTGAGACAGAGATTCACCAAGTCCTACTACAAGTGGCGCCAGATTTTCCAGAAAAGGTAGCCAGTGTTATTGATCATACCTATCCTAACAAGCAGGTTGTGCAGCTCATTTCCAGCCAGATTGATGCAGACCGTATGGACTATCTCTTACGCGACTCTTATTTTACAGGAGCATCTTATGGAGAATTTGACCTGACTCGAATCCTCCGAGTCATTCGTCCTGTCGAAAATGGTATCGCCTTTCAGCGCAATGGCATGCATGCCATCGAAGACTATGTCCTCAGTCGCTACCAGATGTATATGCAGGTTTATTTCCACCCAGCAACACGAGCCATGGAAGTTCTCCTACAGAATCTCCTCAAGCGCGCCAAGGAACTCTATCCTGCAGACAAGGACTTCTTTGCACGAACTTCTCCACATCTCCTACCTTTCTTTGAAAAAAATGTTACCTTGTCTGATTATCTGGCTCTAGATGATGGTGTGATGAATACCTACTTCCAGCTCTGGATGACCAGTCCTGATAAGATTCTTGCAGACCTGTCGCAACGCTTTGTCAACCGTAAGGTCTTTAAGTCCATTACTTTTTCAGAAAAAGACCAAGAGCAACTCGCTAGCATGAGAAAATTGGTTGAAGAAATTGGTTTTGATCCAGACTACTACACTGCTATTCATAAGAACTTCGACCTCCCTTATGATATCTATCGTCCCGAATCTGAAAATCCGCGAACACAGATTGAGATTTTACAAAAAAATGGAGAACTGGCAGAACTCTCTAGCCTGTCTCCTATCGTCCAATCCCTTGCTGGCAGTCGCCACGGAGATAATCGCTTTTATTTTCCAAAAGAAATGTTGGACCAAAACAGTATCTTCGCAAGCATTACCCAGCAATTTTTACACTTGATTGAGAACGATCATTTTACCCCAAATAAAAACTAGAAGAGGAATTTTATGAGTATTAAACTAATCGCCGTCGATATCGACGGAACCCTAGTCAATAGCCAAAAGGAGATTACTCCTGAAGTCTTTTCTGCCATCCAAGATGCCAAAGAAGCTGGTGTCAAAGTCGTGATTGCTACTGGCCGCCCTATCGCAGGTGTTGCCAAACTTCTGGATGACTTGCAGTTGAGAGACGAGGGTGACTATGTCGTGACCTTCAATGGTGCCCTTGTCCAAGAAACTGCTACAGGACATGAGATTATCAGCGAATCCTTGACTTATGAGGATTATCTGGATATGGAATTTCTCAGTCGTAAGCTCGGTGTCCACATGCACGCTATTACCAAGGATGGAATCTACACTGCCAATCGCAATATCGGAAAATACACAGTGCACGAATCAACCCTCGTCAGCATGCCTATCTTCTACCGCACTCCTGAAGAAATGGCTGATAAAGAAATCGTCAAGTGTATGTTTATCGATGAACCAGAAATTCTCGATGCTGCCATTGAAAAGATACCAGCAGAATTTTACGAGCGCTACTCTATTAACAAATCTGCTCCTTTCTACCTTGAACTCCTTAAAAAGAATGTAGACAAGGGCTCAGCCATTACTCACTTAGCTGAAAAACTAGAATTGACCAAAGATGAAACCATGGCGATCGGTGACGAAGAAAATGATCGTGCTATGCTAGCAGTCGTTGGGAATCCCGTTGTTATGGAAAATGGAAATCCAGAACTCAAAAAAATCGCCAAATACATCACTAAAACAAATGACGAATCTGGCGTTGCCCATGCTATCCGTACATGGGTACTGTAAAAGAAAAAAATAGACGAAAACCGCTCAGCTGAGCGGTTTTTGATGTCTAATTACATGCCCCCTGCAGGAATCGAAAAACAGATCTCAAAGCCTTATTTTAAAGGTATTTCTGTCTTACTTGGTCAATTTTTGGTCAAAAGTTTTGCTTAATTTTTTTCAGTTATTAGTAATCATCAATTGTACATTAATGGGAAAGCGACACTCTTCTTTACAACAATAATAAAAGACATGACAAAATTAAAAGTTCAATTTGTACTTTCAAATAAACTGTTCTGAGCAGAATCAGTTGTACTATCTAGAACATTTCGCTTCATAATATCATTACCAGCATACATGATATATCTCATACCACTAGCGACTGACATTTCTTCAGCTGCTTCCGCCTTGGCTTTTACAACCTCATCATCAATCATATTGTCACCTTTTACTTCTATGATCTGATAAGAACCATCAGCCATCTTAGCCAAGAAATCAGGATAGTACTGTCTTATCCTCTTAGATTCTGGATCATAATATTGCACGAATAAGTCACCTTGGTTTGCCGTAAACATTCCAGTAAAATAAATCTCTTCCACATTCACATTAGAGATATACTGCAAGAAGCATTCTTTCTCCGGCTTAGAATCGAAGCAATATGTATCCGCATGGAAGCTTTTAGCTATCTCCGCATCAGTAAAGCTATTATGTTCTTTTTCAATGACTAGACTTGCTTCCGCTGAAAATTCATAATAACCTGCATCCTTTGGTTCTTTAAGTAGAACTACATCTATATCTTCATTCTTCTGCTCTGATTTAACTTCATACAAAGCATGGAATACTTTAGGTATTATGATATCATCTAAAATCTCATTATGTCTGTTAACTGCATCAACAATTTCATCAAACCCATCAACAGATTCTTTCAAAATAGGCTCAATCATCAAACAAGATAAATTCATATAACGTGAGATTTCTCCAACCAAAGAAAATCTACTGAACTTAGTCTGTTCTTTAATATCATCAATGATGGTTTCTTTTGCAGACATATCTAACCTAATACTGCCTTTTTCATACATTCTAGATTCATACTTTGTTTCATCAATCTGTTGTATTTCGAAGTTTATTGGTTCAGAATAATCCTTTTCAATCAATGAGTACTCATGCCAGATACGTTTCATTTTTATGCTTCTTGGTGGCGGTAAAACTCGAACTTTATAATTGCTCTTTTTCTTTTTAGGTCTTTTACCCAGGTCACTAATCTCCATATTATAGTTATTACGAAGTTCAGCATCTAGCGTATCTAAATTTTCCTTTGACAAGAAAACTGTAGCCTTAAGTTGCTCATCTGTAAGTTTTCTCAAACATCTCATAGTTGCTTGCAATACAAAAATCTTAGATTTAGGACTGCGGAATAGAGCGATACTCAATAAAGAGCGACAATTCCATCCTTCACGTCCTTTTTCAACAAGGATAATAAATTGTTTTTTACTTCCTTCTGTTCCGAGAACATCAAGATTGTTAAAATTTCTGATGTCTTCGTTCTTAGTCACAGTCGAATCACCTGTATTAACTAAGATTGTATCTAATGGCACATCAAGTTCACTTAACACCTTCTCCACTATAGGCCTTACTACGTCCGTAGCTTCTGCAACACTAGTCGCAAAAATTGCCATCTTAGGAGGAAGCCCCTCGTAGGTCTTGCCACCATATCTTTCCCAGAACGTTGTGATTGACTTATTCAAGAACTCTTCGTTCTTTACGTTATCAAAACCAATAGGATCTGCATCTTTTAAAAAACCATTTCTAATCGATTCGTTAAGACCATAGGCATAAACAACTTCTGGCAATACTTGTTTTTTTACGTATGGAGTACCTGTGTAGTTATAGCACGCAACAATAGATGTTGCTTCTGCAAGCATGTTAATAGTATTTCTCAATGTTGTCTTATTTGTGCCACCCGCTCTTAATTCTTTTTCCAAGTTTGCTCCAAATAAATGATGTGCCTCGTCAACATAAACTCCAAGCTGTGGCAAACGACACAGTTTTTTAAATCTTTGATTATCCATTAAACTTGTATCATCCCACACATCACCATCATCGTCATCTCCATAAATATCAGCAAGTAATGAACTACCAGAGAACAATACATCTGTTGGTTTATCTTCTTTGCGCTTTTTCTTAACAATAATTTTTTGATTATTAGAAATTATAATATTAAAGGCTGAATCATCTATTGTGTGGAGAGTAGTACCACTCTCATCCAAATAGTGGAACTTGATATTTGCATCGAGTACACGAGCATATTCTGGTGGTACAACTTTCGTCTTATCAAGAGTTATGATCTCACGTAAAGATTCAAGTACTGTCTTATCTGGTGCAAACACAAGTGCATTGTGACAGAATCTTTTATCCTTAGGATACTTGTTTGCTAACAAGAATTCATAAAAAATACATGTCCCCATAAGAATGGTCTTACCAAGCCCCATAGTAAGTGCGTAAATATAGTTTGGATAAGATTCTTTGTACTTCTTCATCTGTTTGAAGATGAGCTCATTCTGTTCATCTCCAAGATCGATAATTGAACCCTGTCCACCTTTATGAATACTGTAGTAAGACGCATCTGCAAACTTATCCTTACGATTTCTCCAATCGTCAAACATCTCGTACATGTGTGCATTATTCATAAACTCCTTAATAAATACATACATTTCTAAAGCTTCAAATTGTGGTTTACGCAAGAATGCATTTGTATTTTCATTCTTATCGTTATATGCAAGAAATTTCTTTGTAAGATCATTATATCTAGAACGAATTTTCCCCCTATTTGAAGTGTAGTACCACCATAGTTGCTCATAGAATGCAAAATCTTCTACGAACATCATTGAAGACTGTTTAGCCATATGCTACACCTCCTTCTCTAATGATTCTGATAGTAAATCTGTTATTTTAACCTTGATATTCCCTGCACTTTCTGGTATTTCATAAACCCCAGAAACAAAAGAGTTTTTATCTGAAACATCTGTTACCGTTGGTTGCATAACAGCACCGTCATAATTCCAGTCAATAATAATTGATTCAACTAATTGTTTCCAATCATCCACATACTCTTTTTGTAAAGAGAGTTTTTGCATTAGATTCATCGGGTAAAATGAACGAACAATAAGCTGATTACCTTCTCGTACAATCTCAGCCTCTGCCTCTCTCTTTAGTTGAAGATCTGATTTATCTCGTAATATATCTACTATTTGCACATCAACCTTATAATCTGCCAAGGACTGTTCAAGAGAAGCTTTTAGACCAGGTTCATGTCCCATGCACACTATGGTAATCTGTTCCACTGCCTGACGAGGATTTTCCTCTTTTATTTTTTCATAAGTCTTATATGGAAGATTTGCTTTTAGTTCTTCGAGATCTGCTTTAGTAGCAATTCTATTTACTGGCATAATCTTAACCATTCGACCGTCCAACTCTCCATCCCATATATTTCCTTGTTTGAACGGTTGAATTTCCAAGGCTTCCACAATCAAGTTTTTTGCTTCAATTTGATTTCTGAAGAAATCATAATTATTAACATTATAAACTTCCAAATTATCATAAATATCATCTAATTGTATTTCTTTTGCTAAATTAATTAGTCTTTTTGTGGCCGTTTGTACAGCACCAAGATTTATATCTGAACCAATGAATCTTCGACCTAATCTCATGGCAACAGCCTGAGTAGTACCACTACCCATAAAGCAATCAAAAACTAAGTCTCCTGGATTGGAAGATGCCATGATTATTCTTTCAAGTAAAGCTTCAGGCTTTTGTGTTGGATATCCAGTGGCTTCAGCGAACCCATTCTTTAATGCAGAAATATCTACCCACCAATCAGATAAAGGTGCACCATTATTAATATCCAACCAAGTCTCTGACAAATCTTCTGGTATGCCTTTCAATTTCGCAAAGACTCCAGGATTTGTATCTTTTAGTTTTTGATAAGATATTTTCCCATCATCATCAAAATATGACTGATAACGCTTAATGGTACTTTCCGACAAACGCTTTCTAAGTATGTTGAAAGTCCTATCTTCTGATGCAGTTTTAGAATACATTAGTATTGTGTCATGTTTTCTCTTAAAGTACTTAACAGCTCTACTACCTATATCTTCATACCCCCACACAATTTCATCAATAAAATTATTAGGGCTGAACACTTCATCCATTAGCATTCTCAAATGATGAGATTTATGCCAATCGCAGTGCAAAAATATCGTTCCAGAATCTGATAATAATTCCCTCAATAGAATTAATCTTTCATACATAAATTGAAGGTACTCATCATTGGTCCAAATATCTCCATACTGTTTTTCTTCGAAAGAAGATGAATCTGCTTCTGTCTTTCCCACTCCTTTTATTTCTATTTTCTTTTTATAATCTGCTTTAGAATCAAATGGGGGATCAATATAAATAAGATTAATTTTCCCACGGTATTCCTTAAGCATATGACTCATTACTTGGAGATTATCACCCCAGAAAATTTTATTAATCCAATTATCCTTCTCTTCTCCGTACCTTTCACGAAGTTGAGCTGGGTAATACTGTGTCGAACGATACGGTCTTTTACCTGTCCACCTAAGTTCTGGAAACCCCTTTATAGTCGGTCTCTGTTCAAAATCAAAAGTGATTGGTTCTTCCATTTTTATTTCCTCCAAAATCATTATTCAGTAAGATTATTTATGACAATAGTGCCTGAAATCGCAGTTCGAACAAATTTTTGCATCATTCGAACAATTTTTAAAGTCTTTTCTTAATATCTTATGCACAGTATCATCAAATGCAGCCACAGTACCATCGATAGCACTTTTGGTGTAAGGAAAGCTAATCATCGGATTACCATCTTCCTCACCAGTGTAGTATAAATGCATTTTGCTGACCTTCTGACCTGTTCTCTGCTCAATAAGATAAGCATAAATATGAAGCTGTCTTCGATAATGTTCAAGTCGATCTCTCATTTTTTCCATATCTGGTTTCTTCTCAGACTTAAAATCTACGAGCTCTACAGTCCCATTCTCTCCTTTTACCAGATCTATTTTACCCTCTATGATATAATCTGGCTGCACTAAACTAACGTCAACCTCTACTTGTTGAATTGAACTCCAGTTACCATTTTGACGTTCTACATATCGAAGAACTTGATTTAAGGCTGCATTACGTTGTCCTTCAGCTAAGTATCCATGTTCTCTCTTAATCAGTGATAAATAGTTACTTGCAAACCAATTAGTAATATTATCTGTAGTAATCTTTGCAGTTTCATCTTTTAGTGCTGCTCTATGAACATCTTCAATTGTTTGATGAACTAAAGTACCAAAAAGCATGTCACCCTGACGAATCGGCATAAATTCTAACTCTTTATAAAATTTGTATTGAAGTGCACAAGTTTCATATACTGAAATATGAGAAGTGAATGAAAATGTGTTTTTTAAATTCACGTTCTTCACCTTTTTAAAATCAAATTCATTTAGATCAATTGACGCAATAGGTTGAAGTTCATCGTACACCTCTTTAAAGTATTTGCTTGGTGTATTCTTGTTTTCATTACATGTTAGAATCAATAAATTCTGTGCCCTAGAAAATGCTGTGTAGTAAAGTCTCCAGAAATCAAACATCTTCACTACATCATGTGGTTCGAAAGCCTCACGATGATAATACTTTTCCTCTATATGGCTTAAAATATCTTTATAGCTTTTTCTAGGAACATTGCTAAGCGAATCAACAAATACTACTGGGAACTCCATACCTTTTGATTGATGAATTGTAAGGAATGATACACATCCACTCGGTGCATATTCTTCATCGTCTTCATACTCTGCGATTCCGCCATCATATAGAAGTTTCAAATACATATTGAATAATTGTTCTGTATTCTTTAAGATATATTTTCCAGTGATGACGTCAATATTATGCAGATACTCGAACTTGCCGACTATTTGAGTTAGCTTGGCCAGGTTTCTCGCTGGTCTAATATCAACAATTCCTAATTCTAGATCCGTATCCAATATATCACTAAACGGTTTAAACATAAATAATCTGTAAATTAATCCTGAATACGTATAATCTGTCGTTCCAGAAGACGATGAAGCTAAAGAGAAATGCTCTTTACCATGATCTCTAATAAATCTTTTCAATTCAATATTTTCAGGCTTAGTCACAAATTCATTAGCTGCTTTGATACAGTCACTAAAGTAAGAATAATGTTTAATATCTAAGTATTTATATTCTCCTTTTTCCAATCCATTTACGTAATTAGGAAACATCAGCATAAGACATCCTATAGTCTGCATGATTTCATCTCTTTTAAAATACATATCTGACCTAGGTGAATAAACATTAATATGATTATTTTCCAAAAATCTAGCTAGACTAATAACTCTTTCATGCTTTACTGAACTAAATAAGAAAGCTAGTTGATTATAATCCTGTATCTTTCCTGATTCTTTAAGACAATTTATAAAGTTAAGGATATTCTCATGCCATTCATCCTCATCGTCTTTACTAGCTAATTTTGCAACACAAGTACTATTTATAGGAGACTTTTCATGTGGCTCAATTCTTTTTGAATATCTATATTTTCCCCACTCAAATTTAAATTTTGATCCTGAAGTAGTATCCATCCACTTATTATAGAAATCAACGATATCACTATCTGATCTATAATTCACTACCAAGGGAATAACTTCACATTTTCCTTCATCGAACTTTGAAGGAAATTCCAGTATATTTCGGATGGTTGCACCCCTAAAACGATAAAGACCTTGATCATCGTCTCCTACAACACAAATATTCTCATGTTTTCCTAGAAGGAATACTATCTGTTCTTGAATATAGTTTGTATCTTGGTATTCATCGACCATAATGTATTTAATACTACTTCTTAACGATTCAAGAATATTTGAATTTTCTGTAAGCATTCTATAGCATTCAGTCTGGATAGACGAAAAATCAACCAAGTTTTCCTCATCAAGCATTTTTTGATAAACACTTACTACTTTTGCAATAGTAGAAATTTCAACATCTGGATCTTCTAACATTAAATTGAAATCTACAAGTTCTTCCGATAAATTATTTGATAGCTCACAAATTGCTTGTGCCCATTTCCATGCTCCACCTCTAGGCATAACATTTTCAATCCCTGCAATTGTTCTAAAGTTATAGATACTCCTAAAAACTAGGTATTGCTGATCAAAAGTATCTAGAAGTCTGTAATTTTTTTTTAATCTCGTATATTCAAGGTTGTCTTTTATAATTCGTAGACACAAAGAATGAAACGTGCCCACATACATCTCATTGACATTAACAGAGATATCTCTACTAGCCAATTCATTTGTGATACGCGTAATTAACTCCTTAGCTGCTTTTTCTGTAAAAGTAGCAATAAATATTTCTTCAGGTTTTATTCCACATTCTTCAATTAAGTAAATTGCTCTTTGAACCAAAGTGTAAGTCTTTCCAGTTCCAGGTCCGGCAGTAATAAGAACCGGCCCCTCTGTAGTAGAAATTGCTTTCCTTTGTCCATCATTTGCATTTCCAAAATCAAACATAAATTTTCATACCTCTTTATTATGATTTACTTTTTCTTAACCTTATTCTTCATGCTGTACAACTTCAACAATTTTGTCAATATCACAATTCAAATATCCACATATTTTTAGAAGTACATCCGTTGTTATGTTTTCTCCTTTTCTAAGTTTTGCTGACGAAAACTGAGTTCTCTTCATTTCCAATTCAGCAAGTTTTACCAATAAATTTTTATATCATAATTTCATCTTAATTTCCCCGGAAGATCTTTTTCCAACTAGGTAAAAATCCATTTATCTAGTAATAAATTTGCTAAAAATTCTTAAATTTGAAATCGCAATCATTAGCTTTAGAATAGACCTTGTTTAAATATATTATCTATAAAATTATATCATAAAATACCTGCATTTTGTTAATCAGGTACGAATAAATCATCTAATTTACTTGAAAAAATAATTTCAATATAAATCTTGACAAAATTTCTTCATCTAGATTAAATCGAAAGATTCTTAACCCTTAAAATATTATTGTATTTGACTATTTTAAAATCTGAATAATGAAGAGTCAAATGACTAATTACAATAAAATAGACCAGTCACCTGATCTACTTTATTCTATTCTGATAAGATTTGAATTAGTTTTTGTTCAAAAATTAGGCAAGAGTTATTCAAAAAATTAAAAATACTAAATTATTTTTGAAAATGAAATTGTGGAAAGAGTCATTAAATAAACACTTTGAATTTTGTTTGTATTTCTTTACGCTTCTTATTATGCCCCCTGCAGGAATCGAACCTGCAACTACTCCTTAGGAGGGAGTTGTTATATCCATTGAACTAAGGGAGCTAGAGAAAAACTCTGCTGAATGAGCAGAGTTTTTGAGTCGAATTAACGACGGATTTCTTTGATACGAGCTGCCTTACCTTGAAGTGCACGCAAGTAGTACAATTTCGCACGACGTACTTTACCGTAACGAACAACTTCGATTTTTTCAACACGTGGAGTGTGGATTGGGAAGATACGCTCAACACCTACACCGTTAGAGATTTTACGAACTGTGTAGTTTTCAGAGATGCCAGCACCTTTACGTGCGATAACAACACCTTCAAAAATCTGGATACGTTCACGGTTACCTTCGACAACTTTCGCGTGTACACGAACAGTGTCACCAGGACGGAATGATGGGATATCTGTACGAAGTTGACCTTCAGTCAAGCTTTGGATTAATGGATTCATTTTATTCTCCTATCTTTGTCAATCTTGAGGAAACTTCCTCAGCGGATAAACTGTATTTTTGTGCGTCCATTACACACAAGATACAGTTTACCAAATTTCCACAAAAAAGTAAAGAAATTTATAGCAGAATTCCTAAAAAAATCGCAACTAAACCACCTAGGTAGGTTAAGGCTAGATAGCTATAAAATACCTTCTTATCACTTAACAGTCTTTGCAGTTCATCATTCAAGGTCGAAAAAGTTGTTAACCCTCCACAAAAACCCGTCGCTAAAATAGCATAGACTTCCTTGAATTCTACATGATTGTAGAATAATCCAATCAAAAAACAACCTAAAAGATTGGCTATGAGCGTTCCGACTGGCAATTTAGAAGCTTGATTATAGCGGGAAAAGAAATACCGTACGAGTGCTCCGAAGCCACAAGCGATTGCAAGATAGACGATTACCATTTCTTCCTCCCTAGAAAATAAGCCAAGAATAGACCTCCACCAATGCTCAAAATCAAATACATAACTAAACTAAGATAACGCCCTGTATCCAGCAGTTTCACAGCATCAAGCATGAGACTAGAAAAGGTTGTTAAACCTCCGCAAAAACCTGTACCTAGTGCTAAAACCAATCCCTTACTAGTTCCCTTATAGACCAGATAGCCTTTTACCAGATAAACCAAGCAGAAAATTCCTAGATAGTTGACAAAGAGAGTTCCCCAAGGAAAATCTGGACTGGCTGGTAACCAAGTGGAAACCAGGTAGCGCACAAGTCCGCCCAACATGGCAGCTAGAAAAATTCCTAGCGGATAAAATTGTTCTTTTTTCATTTGATGTTTTGATCCTGATAATCACGCGAACGTTTGAGTATGTCCGAAAATATTGCGACAATAGTCTCCTGATAACGCTTGTCCTCTACACGACTCCTAACCTTTTCAAAAATAATTGCTTCTCTCTTGGTATCTAAAATCGGTTTCCCTGAAGCCTTCTTATAAGCGACAACCCCTTCAACTAAATGCATTCTTTCTTCTAACAGTTTGACAATTTGGTCGTCGATCTGATCAATTTCTTGACGAATAATATCTAAATCCATACAGTCTACTCCTTTATTTGAATTATTGTATCAAAAAGCCACCAAATAGGCTAGTAAAATCCCAACTCTCGATAAGAAAAATGCACTGATTGATTACATCAGCGCACGTTTATGCTTATCCTACTTTAGCAGCCAATTCTTCTGCGAATTGTTCCAAGCGTTCAATGTCTTCTTCCTCAGCAGAGAGATCAACTTTGACACACTCTGAACCTTTTTCTGCTCCTGTCGCTACAAAAACACGGTCAAAGTCATCGACAGCCTTACAGAATTCATCGTAGAAGGTATCTCCTGAGCCGACCACTCCGTAGATTTTACCATTCAAGTTAAGATCTGCTAGGTCTTCGTAGAAGTCCATCATCTCATCTGGCAATTCACCATCACCATAAGTATAGGTCGCAACGATAGCGATGTCTGCTTCCAAGAAGTCTGAAGCGTCAACAGTTGTACATTCATCAACATCGACATCCAAGCCCAAGTCACGTAATTTGTCTGCTACAATATCTGCAATTTCTTCGGTATTACCGGTCATACTGGCAAATACAATTTTTGCTAATGCCATATCGTCCTCCTCAATTTATCTTTCTCCATTATATCACATCTTTTTCATTTTAAAAATAAAAATTCTTGTGCTACAATGAAATGAGAAAGAATTGAGGTTATTTATGGACATTTGCCATCAAATTTTAGAAAAAATCAAAGAATACGACACGATTATCATTCACCGTCATATGAAACCAGACCCAGATGCCTTGGGAAGTCAGGTGGGATTGAAAGCTCTTCTCAAACATCATTTCCCCGAAAAAACTATCAAAGCAGTTGGTTTTGATGAACCAACTCTTACTTGGATGGCTGAGATGGATTTTGTTGAAGATAGTGCCTACCAAGGGGCACTTGTTATCGTCTGTGATACGGCCAATACTGCTCGTATCGATGATAAGCGCTATAGTCAAGGTGAATTTCTCATTAAGATTGACCACCATCCAAATGATGATGTATACGGTGACCTATATTGGGTGGATACTAGTTCAAGCAGCGCTAGCGAGATGATTACCTTATTTGCAGAAACAACTCAACTGGCCTTGTCAGATCGCGCTGCTGAATTGCTCTTTGCAGGAATTATTGGTGATACAGGCCGCTTCCTCTACCCTTCTACCACTGCACGGACTCTTCGCCTGTCTGCTTATCTAAGAGAACATAACTTTGACTTTGCGGCTCTCACTCGCAAAATGGACACTATGAGTTACAAAATTGCTAAACTTCAGGGCTACATCTACGACCATCTGGAAGTGGATGAAAATGGCGCAGCTCGCGTGATTCTGAGTCAGGAAATCTTGAAACGATTCAATGTTACCGATGCTGAAACTGCAGCCATTGTCGGTGCACCTGGACGCATTGACAGTGTGAGTCTCTGGGGAATTTTTGTGGAGCAGGCTGATGGCCACTACCGCGTTCGCTTACGCAGTAAAATTCATCCTATCAATGAAATTGCCAAAGAACATGATGGAGGAGGCCACCCTCTAGCAAGCGGTGCTAATTCCTATAGCCTAGAGGAAAACGAAATCATATACCAAAAGTTAAAAAACTTGCTTAAAAACTGATAAAATACTTGCCAAACATTTCATAATCTGATAGACTAGTAAGGTAACAATCTATGGCTCGCAAAGAGACCATGGCAGAAAGGAAATATTGCAAAATGAAAAAAGATATCCATCCAGAATATCGCCCAGTTGTCTTCATGGACACAACTACTGGTTACCAATTCCTTAGCGGTTCAACAAAACGCTCTAACGAAACAGTTGAGTTTGAAGGCGAAACTTACCCATTGATTCGTGTGGAAATTTCATCAGACTCACACCCATTCTACACTGGACGTCAAAAGTTCACTCAAGCAGATGGACGTGTGGATCGTTTCAACAAAAAATACGGTCTCAAATAATGAAAAAAAGAACAGTTTCAACTGTTCTTTTTTTTCTTCTTTTTATGAACCAATCACTACTACTTTCTATTTGTCAACCATCACGCTGACACTATAATTGATTTCAAACGGGGTTAAAAAATGTCGAAAAGAAGCTTGATATTGAGAATGGTCAAGATGATTGAAACTACGTAGCCTAGGATTGTATTCCACTTGGCATCGGTGAATTCTCCCATCACTGACTTCTTAGAGGTCAGATAAATTAAGGGAAAAATTGAGAATGGAAGAGAGACCTTTTTGTAAGAAGACATCGGAATATTCACTTTCTAATCTTGTCTTTACCTAGTTTAGTAATGGAATTTTGAAAATAATTTCCTATTTCCAATTTATTCTTATTACATCACATTTTGAAACGATTCTTAAGGAAAGCATGATAGTTAAAACAAGCAAGAACTGTATTGAAAAAAACCAGCGTTTTCTGACGCTGGCTTTTTAACTGTGAAAAACTTTTCTCAACTAGATTGCTTCTGTAACAAAACTACGACTTTCCAATACTTTGAGCATGGCGTTAGCTGTATCTAGGGCTGTAAAGAGGGGTACCCCGTGTTCAATGGCTGAACGACGGATTTGCTCACCATCTTCGTCTGCAGTTCGTTTTGTTCCAACTGTGTTAATGATAGCTTGAATTCTTCCTTTGCGAACAAAGCTTGGAATATCCTTATCGTCATCACCAATCTTACCAACAGGTTGGGCTTGCAATCCATGACTGGCAAAGAAGGCTGCTGTCCCTTCTGTCGCGAGGATTCCATAGCCAATATTTTGGAAACGACGAGCCAAGTCCAAGGCTTCTTCTTTGGCGTCATCAGCGATGGTAAATACAACGTTACCAAAAGTTGGCAAGTGTAAGTAAGAAGCTTCAAAGGCCTTATAGAGAGCTTTTTCCAAAGTCGTATCAGAACCCATAACTTCCCCTGTTGACTTCATTTCAGGGCCAAGTAAGCTGTCTACCTTAGCTAGTTTGGTAAAGGAGAAGACAGGTGCCTTGATATGAACTCGGGTGCTTTCAGGGTAAAGTCCATCTTGGTAGCCAAGTTCTTCAAGTTTTTGACCAAGAATGAGCTTGGTTGCTACTTGAGCCATAGGAATATTGGTCACCTTAGAAAGGAAAGGAACCGTACGGCTAGCACGTGGATTAACCTCAATAACATAGACTTTTTCATCCTTGATAACAAACTGGATGTTCATCATTCCAAGACAGTTAAGACCGATTGCTAGGCGTTTAGTATAGTCTGCGATT
Source organism: Streptococcus vulneris (assembly GCF_019218685.1). Taxonomy (NCBI): domain Bacteria; kingdom Bacillati; phylum Bacillota; class Bacilli; order Lactobacillales; family Streptococcaceae; genus Streptococcus; species Streptococcus vulneris. The sequence continues at coordinate 327,363 of NZ_JAHUZC010000001.1, forward strand.
GTTTCTTGCACCTTTTTCGACAAGGTTTGTGGTGGGTAAACGGCCATTGAGTCACCTGAGTGGACACCAGCACGTTCGATGTGCTCCATGATACCAGGAATGAGTACATTTTTACCATCTGAAATGGCATCAACTTCACACTCTTGTCCAACGATATAAGAGTCAACAAGGACTGGATGATCAGGACTAGCCTTAACAGCAGTACGCATGTAAGAACGAAGGTCTTCTTCGTTTTCAACGATTTCCATGGCACGTCCACCAAGTACATAAGATGGGCGAACGAGAACTGGGAAACCAATCTTGCGAGCTGCAAGAACTGCTTCTTCTTCATTGGTAGCCGTTTGTCCTGGTGGCTGTGGAATATCCAAATCTTTAAGAGCTTGCTCGAAGAGGTCACGGTCTTCCGCACGGTCCAAATCAGCAACCTGTGTACCAAGGATGGTCACACCTGCTTTTGCCAATGGCTCCGCAAGGTTAATGGCTGTTTGACCACCAAACTGAACGATAACACCTTTCGGTTGCTCCAAGTCGATGACATTCATAACATCTTCGAATGTCAATGGTTCAAAGTAGAGCTTATCAGATACAGAAAAGTCTGTAGAAACGGTCTCTGGGTTTGAGTTCATGATGATAGCTTCATAACCAGCCGCCTGAATAGCCTTAACCGAGTGAACAGTTGCGTAGTCAAACTCAACCCCTTGACCGATACGGATTGGACCAGAACCTAGGACAAGTACAGATTCTTTATCAGACTTGATAGACTCATTTTCCCAACCATAGGTTGAATAGAAGTATGGTGTTTCAGAGTCAAATTCTGCCGCACAAGTATCGACCATCTTATAAACTGGAACAATCTTGTTTTCCAAGCGAAGTTGGCGAACTTGGTCAGCTGTAGTATTCCAGAGTTCAGCAATCTTACGGTCTGAAAATCCATTCAATTTTGCAGTTTTCAAAACTTCAAAATCTTGTGGATGGGCACCCAACTCCTGCTCGATTTCAAAGATATGTAAGAGTTTATCAAGATAGAAGATATCAATCTTAGTCAATTCAGCAATTTCTTCTGGTGTGTAGCCGCGACGAATGGCTTCTGATACGTAGAAGAGACGGTCATCCTGGGCTTTGACTACTTTTTCAATCAAGGAATCATCAGAAACTGCTGCAAGTTCAGGCATTTCATTGTGATGCACCCCAATTTCTAGAGAGCGACAAGCCTTAAGGAGAGATTCCTCGATGTTCCGACCGATTGCCATGACTTCTCCAGTGGCCTTCATCTGAGTACCAAGACGGCGCTCACCCTTTTCAAACTTGTCAAATGGGAAACGTGGAATCTTAGCAACAACGTAGTCAAGGGCAGGCTCAAACATGGCATAGGTTGAACCTGTAACTGGGTTGATAACTTCATCCAAGGTCAAACCTACTGCAATCTTTGCAGCCAACTTAGCAATTGGGTAACCTGTAGCCTTAGAAGCAAGGGCTGAAGAACGCGACACACGAGGGTTTACTTCGATGACATAGTACTTGAAGCTGTGTGGATCAAGGGCTAGCTGAACGTTACATCCACCTTCAATCTTGAGGGCACGAATGATGCTCAAGCTCGCGTCACGTAGCATTTGGTTTTCATAGTCTGACATGGTTTGCGCAGGGGCAAATACAATGGAATCCCCTGTGTGAATCCCGACTGGGTCAAAGTTTTCCATGTTACAAACAACCAAAGCATTGTCTGCTGAGTCACGCATCACTTCGTATTCGATTTCCTTGAAACCTGCAATAGAACGCTCAATCAAACATTGGGTAACAGGTGACAATTTTAATCCATTTTCAGCGATTTCACGCAATTCTTCCTCATTGGCACACATACCACCACCAGTACCACCTAGGGTAAAGGCTGGACGAACGATGACTGGGTAACCAATTGTCGCTGCAAAGGCAACAGCTTCTTCGACAGTGTTAACAATTTCAGATTCTGGAATTGGTTGCTCCAATTCTTCCATCAATTGTTTAAAGAGGTCACGGTCCTCCGCTTGATCAATGGCAGATAATTTAGTTCCCAGAAGTTCAACACCAAGCTCATCGAGGATACCATTTTTAGACAATTCCATGGCCATATTAAGACCAGTTTGCCCACCAAGGGTTGGAAGTAAGGCATCTGGACGTTCCTTACGAAGAATACGTGTCACAAACTCAAGTGTAATCGGTTCAATATAAACCTTATCAGCAATCTCCTTGTCCGTCATAATGGTTGCAGGGTTTGAGTTAACCAAAACAACCTCATAACCTTCCTCTTTCAAAGACAAGCAAGCCTGGGTCCCAGCGTAATCAAACTCAGCAGCCTGACCAATAATAATCGGACCAGAACCAATCACCATAATTTTTTGAATATCAGTACGTTTAGGCATATATAAGATATTAAGGGTGTCAAGCGGACAAAGCTAAAATAAGAGTTATGACGAAGAACTGTCAGTTCTAGGAATAACTATCTTTTTAGCACCGTCCGTAGCCCGTATTCAGTTAAGCAAATACGGAGCACCCTTCTCCTTTCTATTCGTCGCCTCTCAGGGCGACATTAAATAATTTCTCCGACGAGCTTTTACTCGTTCTTAGTTTGATTGTTTAAAAGCTTCCATCATCTCGATAAACTCGTCGAATAGGTAGCTAGCGTCGTGTGGACCAGGGGCTGCATCTGGATGGTATTGAACAGAGAAAGCAGGTTGATATCTGTGGCGCACACCTTCCACTGACTTGTCATTGATTTCTTCGTGGGTGATAATCAAGTGCTCTGGCAAATCCTCACGGCTAACTGCATAGCCATGGTTTTGACTTGTAAAATCCACACGTCCAGTAGCAATTTCGCGTACCGCATGGTTAAATCCACGGTGACCAAACTTCATCTTGTAAGTCTTAGCCCCGTTTGCCATAGCAAAGAGTTGGTGCCCCATACAAATACCAAAAATTGGAATTTTTCCTTGTACACCGCGAATCATGTCCAGTGCTTGGGGAACATCTTCTGGGTTTCCTGGACCGTTTGACAACATAACTCCGTCAGGATTGAGATGGAGAATTTCTTCTGCCGTTGTCGAATAAGGAACAACCGTCACGTTACAATTACGCTTAGAGAGTTCACGTAGAATTGAATGCTTGAGACCAAAGTCCACTAGCACCACGCTCAAACCAACTCCTGGAGCTGGATAGGAAGTTTTAGTAGAAACCTGCTTGATATTATCTGTCGGCAAGACTGTCGCTTGGAGCTGGTCCGTCACATGGTCCATGCTGTCCCCAACATGGGTCAAGGTTGCACGCATCGTACCATGCTTACGGATAATCTTGGTGAGTGCACGCGTATCAATCCCTGAAATACCAGGAATTTTCTTGGCTTTCAAAAATTCATCTAGCGTCATTTGGTTGCGCCAGTTGCTTGCTCTACGCGCCTCTTCGAAAACAACGACTCCCTTACAAGTTGGAATAATGGATTCGTAATCATCACGGTTAATTCCATAATTTCCCACCAAAGGATAAGTAAAGGTCAAGATTTGTCCATTATAAGACTGGTCTGTAATGGATTCTTGGTAGCCAGTCATACCTGTATTAAAGACAATTTCGCCTGTTACATCAATATCTGCTCCGAAGGCCTTGCCTTCAAAAACTGTGCCATCTTCTAATACTAGAAGTCTTTTTGTCATATTTTCACCTCTCGTGGACGCTCACTGGCGTCTTTTAACGTCTTGTGTTTTAGTTGGCGTTTCTACTCGCCAGTACGGATTCTAAGATTGCCATTCGAACAAAGACACCATTGGTCATTTGTTGGACAATCCGTGATTTTGGTGCTTCAACCAAGTGATCTGCGATTTCTACATCACGATTGACTGGAGCTGGATGCATAAGGATTGCTGTTTCTTTCAAACGATCGTAACGTTCTTGAGTCAAGCCATGTTGGGCATGGTAGTCTTCTTTTGAAAACACTGCACCACTATCATGGCGTTCATGTTGCACACGGAGAAACATCATGACATCCACCTGATCAATGATTTCATCAATGGTTACAAACTGTCCATAGTCTGCAAACTCTTGACTTCTCCATTCCTCAGGTCCAGCAAAGTAAAGTTCAGCTCCCAAGCGTTTCAAAATCTGCATATTAGATTTGGCAACGCGTGAGTGGTCCAAGTCGCCTGCAATCGCAACCTTGAGACTCTCAAAGTGACCAAATTCCTCATAAATGGTCATCAAATCAAGCAAGCTCTGGCTAGGGTGTTGGCCCGAACCATCTCCACCATTGATGATGGAAGTCGTAATCGTCGGACTAGCAATCAACTCTCTGTAGTAGTCAACCTCTGGGTGGCGAATCACACAGACATCCACCCCTAAAGCAGACAAAGTCAAAATGGTATCATAAAGTGTCTCACCCTTATTAACCGAACTAGTTTTCACATCAAAGTCAAGTCGTTCCAGCCCCAGTTTAATCTCTGCCACTTCAAAGGACTTATGCGTCCGTGTAGAATCCTCAAAGAAAAGATTGGAAACAATCGGATGGTCTTCATAAGGAAGCTGAGCTCCATTTTTAAACTCAATTCCTCGCTTGATCAATTTCATCACTTGATCGACAGTGAGGTCTTCCATGGACACCACATGGTTCAATGCTTGTTGATTTTTTGACATGGCTACTCCTTTAGCTTTCTAAGCTTCTTCAGTAATCAGAACTCTGTCTTGGCCATCAAGTTCTGCCATCTCTACGATGATTTCTTCAGAACGACTAGTTGGGATGTTTTTTCCAACGTAATCTGGACGGATTGGCAATTCTCTATGTCCACGATCGACTAAAACTGCTAAACTCACGCGCGCAGGACGACCATGACCGACAATATTATCAATAGCAGCACGGATGGTACGACCTGTATAGAGCACATCGTCCACCAAGATGACTTCGCGGTCTGTCACATCGACAGAAACCAAAGAAGTATCTTCTCCACTTTTAACATCATCACGGAAAGGTTTTGTATCCAATTCCACAACAGGAACTGAAAGATTTTCTAGTTGCTCCAAACGTTCTTGGATTCGGTGGGCGATAAAGACACCACGAGTTTTAATACCAGCCAAGACGATTTTATTCAAATCTTTGTTGCGTTCGATAATCTCATATGTAATACGCGTAATCGCTCGTTTGACGGTCAATTCGTCTACAACTTCTTTTGTCTTCATGACAAACCTCCAAAAAGAAAAGTCTCCTTAAACAAGGAGACTTGAAATGTATAGCTAAGCAAGCCCAACTGCTAACAGTATAGACTTCACCCTTCTACTTTATCGCGCTCCTTGCCTGCCTCACGGGACAGGTTTAAAGGAATATTTAGTTATCAAATACTATAGCACAAAGCATGCTTAAAATCAAGCAAAAACTTTTGAAACCCCATCTTATAAATTGCTAAAATCATATAACTGTGGGTACTGGTCACACTCTGGATTTTTAGGATGACAAATAGCTCTTCCAAAATAAATCATGGCCTGATGGGCAGCTAACCACTGCTCCGGTGGCAAGATATCCATGACACGTTTTTCCACCTCAAGTGGTGTCGCTGATTTTTTGACAATATCGTGGTGTTTGCAAATACGCTCCACATGAGTATCCACTGCAAAAGCTGGAATCCCAAAGCCCACACTCATGACAACATTGGCTGTCTTGCGACCAACACCTGCCAAACTCTCCAATTCCTCACGTGTCTGAGGGACTTGACCATCAAAATCATCTAGTAACTGTTGGGCACATTTTTTAAGGAATTTAGCCTTATTTCGATACAATCCCAGGCGAGAAATGTGTGAAGCAATCTCACCCTCTGTCGCAACAGACATGGCTTGTGGCGTTGGAAAGGCAGCAAAGAGACCCGGTGTGGCCTTATTTACCGCTGCATCCGTTGTCTGAGCTGACAACATGACCGCAACCAAGAGTTCAAAATGATTGGTAAAATCAAGACTGGGCTTGGCATCTGGAAACAGAGCAATGATTTCTTCTAGCACCTTTCGTGCGCGTTTTTTTGACAAGACCATTATTCGTCTCCATCAAATAGTCCTTGTAAGCCAGCAAAAGGACTGTTTTCTTCTTTCTTGACTGCTTGTTGAGCTTGGTATTCTTCCTCTGTCATGATTTGCCAGTCATTTCCTGAAACAAACCCTTGACCAGCCTCTTCTTCAGCTGTCAAGACCTTAATAGGAATGTTGAGCAGTATATTGTCTGATACGCTCTCAGCCAGGTCAAGTTCTCCATTTTCGATAGGCAAGACCAAATCATCATCTAGAACTTCTTGATCTAGCTGGTTGGTTGCGCCTTCCATGAAAACTTCTGTGACTGGATAAGATTCAGCTAACTCAACTGGCTCCATACTGCGACTTGAAGCAAGAACAATGGTGTAAGATAACTGATAATCTAAGAAATACATACGATCTTCGTATTGTACTTTCCCAACTGCAAGAATATCTTTCACATCTAAAATTTCTTGATTTCGTGCACGCAAGTCTGCAGCTAGGTCTAAACTTTGTTCAAAATGCAAGCCTTCAGACTGCTTGCGAATCTCTTGAATATTTAATTTCATACTTCCTCCATAAAGATTTACTCTCTTGATTATACCATGAAAAGGCTACAAATCAGCCCACCAAACTTTGTAATTAAAAATCGATTTTTTAACATATTTACTATGACATCTTTGTTTTTTAGTGCTATACTATAGGCAATAATACATCAGAGCAAGGAGGATGCTCATATGCAAGACAAAGAACTCATTACTAATGCAACCCAACTCCTATCCGAGTTAAATAAAAGTTTCCAAAGCTGCAAACAGGGTACGGCAGATGATATTCGACTGCAAGAGCTGCTAAATACTACTCTGCAAGAGCTCAAAAAAGCGGAAAAGTTGAACAACAGTATCTTAATAGACCTTGAGAAATTTTACCAACGTACCAGTCTTCTGATAGGCCTCGGTAGCCTAAAACTAAACGATCAAGCACGTACCGCTTGGCGAAACTATGACAAATTCCATTACGAGCATGTCAAACACGTACTAACTCTTTATGGACCTGTTTTCGGATTTTAGAGATTAGAATTGTCGGTTTTCTGTTGACAAAATATCCTGAAAGGTATAGTATAGAGATACTAATACTCGGAGGTAAGGGAGACATGAACAACTAAGTCTATCAAATAAAGAACCTTTATTTAGTAGATCTTGTTTTTGTCTCTTTTTGCATGCTCTTTTTGTACTAGATCTTCTGGTACTTTATCCTCTTTGAAAATCAAAAAACTAGAAAGCTAACCATCTGCTCCTCTTGGGTTGGATAGGGGTAGACAAGCCTAGTTTGACAGGATTTTCGACATGGATAATAGCGTTTCTGACAGTGACTTTGGGCTCTACTAGATAAAGTAGAGCTTTTTGTTATGCACTATCGACATTCTAGAAAGGGCAACAATATGATAAAAATCAATCATCTAACCATCACTCAAAACAAAGATCTACGAGATCTTGTATCTGACCTAAGCATGACCATCCAAGACGGGGAAAAGGTAGCTATTATTGGCGAAGAAGGAAATGGAAAATCAACCTTGCTTAAAACTTTAATGGGGGAAGCTTTGCCTGATTTCACTATCAGGGGAGACATTCAATCTGATTATCAATCACTAGCTTACATTCCTCAAAAACTCCCCGAGGAGCTGAAAAAGAGAAGTCTACACGACTACTTCTTTTTAGATTCTATTGATTTAGACTACAGTATCCTTTATCGCTTAGCTGAAGAGTTGCATTTTGATAGTGATCGCTTTGCTAGTGACCAAGAGATTGGCAGTCTATCAGGGGGCGAAGCTTTGAAAATTCAGCTCATCCATGAGTTAGCCAAACCCTTTGAGATTCTATTTTTAGATGAACCTTCAAATGACCTGGACCTTGAGACAGTTGATTGGCTAAAAGGTCAGATTCGCACGATTAGGCAAACCGTTATTTTCATTTCCCATGATGAAGACTTTCTTTCTGAAACGGCTGATACTATTGTCCACTTGCGACTGGTCAAGCACCGTAAGGAAGCGGAGACACTAGTAGAGCATTTAGACTATGATAGCTATAGCGACCAGAGAAAGGCTAATTTTATCAAACAAAGCCAGCAAGCTGCTAACGACCAAAGAGCCTACGATAAAATCATGGAAAAACATCGGCGAGTCAAGCAAAATGTAGAAACTGCGCTTCGAGCTACCAAAGACAGTACTGCCGGTCGCCTATTGGCCAAAAAGATGAAAAATGTTCTCTCACAAGAAAAACGCTACGAAAGAGCAGCTCAGGCCATGACCCAAAAGCCACTTGAAGAGGAAGAAATCAGACTTTTCTTCTCAGATATACAGTCATTACCAGTTTCTAAAGTCTTAATCCAACTGGAAAAGGAAAATTTGGCCATTGGCGACCGAGTTTTGGTTCAAAAACTACAACTAACTGTCCGTGGCCAAGAAAAAATCGGTATTATTGGGCCAAATGGTATTGGAAAATCGACTCTGCTAACCAAGTTTCAACAACTGCTTAGCGCCAAAAGAGAAATTTCGCTTGGTTTTATGCCACAAGATTACCACAAAAAACTACAATTGGATTTATCACCAATATCCTACCTCAGCAAAACTGGAGAAAAAGAGGAACTACAAAAAATCCAATCTCACTTAGCTAGTCTCAATTTCAGTTATCCAGAAATGCAGCATCAAATTCGCTCCTTATCCGGCGGACAACAAGGAAAACTCCTGCTTTTAGATTTAGTCTTGTGCAAACCAAACTTTCTCCTTTTGGATGAACCCACACGAAACTTTTCACCCACTTCTCAACCCCAAATCAGAAAACTCTTTGCCACCTATCCAGGCGGTCTCATCACTGTTTCACATGACCGTCGTTTCTTAAAAGATGTCTGTTCAATCATCTATCGCTTAACAGAACACGGTCTGGAGGTAGTTAATTTAGAAGATTTATAAATTTGCAACATAGTAAAAATCCAGAGACGACCTCTGGATTCTTTTTACATCTGTTTTAAACGTTCAATCCGTTCTGAGATAGGTGGGTGGGTATAAAAGAGTTTTTGGAACCCTCCACCTTTCTTGGGATCATTGATATAAAGTGCACTGCTGGCATCATCGACAGGACGACTCATCGGTTTACTATTATCCAACTTACGTAGAGCATTAATCATCCCTTGAGGATTGCGGGTCAACTCGACACTAGAAGCATCAGCTAGAAATTCCCTCTGACGAGAAATAGCTAGTTGCACCAAGGTTGCAGCGAGAGGTGCCAGCACAATAGCTAGTAGGGAAACCACGAGCATAATGATTTCAAGACCATTTCCATCTCGATCATCATCACTTCGTCTGCGACCTGCTCCACCCCACCACATCATACGACCTGCCATACTAGAAAGCATGGTGATAGCACTGGCAAGGGCAACAGCAATAGTCGAAATGCGGATATCGTAGTTACGAATATGACTGACTTCATGTCCCATAACAGCTTCTAGTTCTTCACGATTCATGATAGCTAGGAGACCTGACGTCGCAGCAACCGCCGCATTTTGAGGGTTAGAACCTGTCGCAAAGGCATTTAAGGCTGAATCATCAATGATGAAAACACGAGGCATAGGAATCTGAGCCACCATAGCCATATCTTCCACTACATGGTAGAGGTCTGGTGCCATTTGCTCATCAACCTCACGCGCTCCATTCATGGACATGACAATCTCTGTCGATTGAAAAATCATGGACAAGGCATAGATAAAGCCGATAATCAGTGCGATAACCAAACCACCAAGCCCAGACCGCATAAAGAGGTAACCAACCGCATAGCCAACAAGAGATAAGAGTAGGAAAAATACCAGCAATAAAATCCACGTTTTTCGTTTATTGCTTGCAATTTGATCAAACAACATCTTAGTCACCTAAACCGCTAAAATCAACCTTAGGAACTGCCTTTTCCTCTTCTGGAGTTTGAAGGAAATCTGCTGCTTTAAATCCAAACATTCCAGCGATAATATTGGTTGGGAAAGTTTCTAATTTTACATTGTAGTTGCTGACAACACTGTTGTAGAGTTGACGAGAGTAAGAAATTTTATTTTCTGTGTTTGTCAACTCCTCTTGCAATTTAACAAAGTTGGCACTAGCTTTCAAATCTGGATAGCTTTCTGCAACTGCAAAAATACCTGAAACCTGACGAGTAAGGGCATCACTAGCTTTCATAGCTTCTGCTGGTGAAGTCGCTGCCGCCACTTGGTTACGTAGTTCTGCCACCTTTTCAAGGGTAGAACCTTCATATTTGGCATAACCTTTTACAGTCTCAATCAAGTTTGGCAAGAGGTCATTTCGACGTTTCAACTGAACATCAATCTGACTCCAAGCCTCCTTTGTTTGCATACGATTCTTAACCAAACCGTTATAGCTAACAATCACAAAAATAACAATAAGAGCTAAAACTCCAAGAATAATCCAAGTCATGATATAAGTCCTTTCTGCTTTTAGATTAGTACCAGTATATCAAATTTTTAATGATTGTGGTAAAATAAGATGATACTAAAGAAGGAAAAAACTATGAAACCAGAAACATTTTACAACTTGCTTGCCGAGCAAAATCTTTCACTTTCGGACCAGCAAAAAAAACAATTTGAACGTTATTTTGAACTCTTGGTCGAGTGGAATGAGAAGATTAATTTGACGGCTATTACAGATAAGGAAGAAGTTTATCTCAAACATTTTTACGATTCGATTGCACCCATTCTTCAAGACTTGATTCCCAATGAAACTATCAAACTGCTTGATATCGGGGCTGGGGCAGGATTTCCTAGTCTACCAATGAAAATCCTCTATCCTCAGTTAGATGTGACCATCATTGATTCACTCAATAAGCGCATCAACTTCCTCCAACTTTTGGCTCAAGAACTGGATTTAGACGATGTTCATTTCTACCATGGACGTGCCGAAGATTTTGCCCAAGACAAAAACTTCCGTGCTCAATATGATTTTGTAACGGCTCGTGCGGTTGCCCGTATGCAAGTCCTATCTGAATTAACTATTCCCTACCTTAAAGTTGGTGGAAAACTATTGGCACTCAAGGCCAGCAATGCATCTGAGGAGTTATTAGAAGCTAAGAATGCCCTCAACCTCCTTTTTAGTAAAGTAGAAGACAATCTCAGCTACGCCCTACCAAATGGAGATCCACGTTACATCACAGTGGTAGAAAAGAAAAAGGAAACGCCAAATAAATATCCACGTAAGGCTGGCATGCCCAATAAACGCCCACTTTAAATTTTTTAGTAAAAAATATTTACAAAGTTCGGAATTTCTGCTATACTATCACAAGCAAAGGTTTTTAATGTCATCCCGTGAGGTGACGAAGACGCAGAAATATTTAAAATTCTTTAAAGTCTAGATTTTAGAGAAGTCTTACTCTGAGGGCCTATTGCTGTAAAATAATGGGCTCTTTTTTGATGCCCAAAAGTGAGGTTTATATGAAACAAGAATCAACTGTTGATTTGTTACTAGACGTTGACCAACGTCCTTCGGCTGGAAAAGGAATTCTCCTTAGTTTCCAACACGTTTTCGCCATGTTTGGTGCGACCATCTTGGTACCCTTGATTTTGGGAATGCCTGTATCTGTTGCCCTTTTTGCTTCAGGTGTCGGGACACTCATCTATATGATTTCAACCGGTTTTAAAGTTCCCGTTTATCTAGGTTCTTCATTTGCCTTTATCACAGCAATGTCACTGGCTATGAAAGAAATGGGTGGTGATGTATCTGCTGCTCAAACAGGGGTTATCTTGACTGGTTTAGTCTATGTCCTTGTGGCTGCAAGTGTTCGTTTTGCGGGTACAAAATGGATTGATAAACTCTTGCCACCAATCATCATCGGACCTATGATCATCGTTATCGGTCTTGGACTTGCAGGTTCAGCTGTTACTAACGCTGGTCTTGTAGCGGATGGAAATTGGAAAAATGCTCTTGTAGCCGTTGTTACTTTCTTGATTGCTGCCTTTATCAATACAAAAGGAAAAGGCTTCCTACGAATCATTCCATTTCTCTTTGCCATTATCGGTGGTTACCTCTTCGCACTAACTCTTGGATTGGTTGACTTTACACCAGTTCTTAAAGCTAACTGGTTCGAGATTCCTGGTTTCTACTTGCCATTTAGCACAGGTGGTGCCTTTAAAGAGTACAATCTTTACTTTGGTCCAGAAACCATCGCCATCTTGCCAATCGCTATCGTAACAATTTCTGAGCATATCGGAGACCATACTGTTTTGGGTCAAATCTGTGGCCGTCAATTCTTGAAAGAACCAGGTCTTCACCGTACTCTTCTTGGTGACGGTATCGCAACTTCAGTTTCTGCCTTCCTTGGTGGACCAGCCAATACAACTTATGGAGAAAATACCGGGGTTATCGGTATGACCCGTATCGCTTCTGTCTCAGTTATCCGTAACGCTGCCTTCATCGCGATTGCCCTTAGCTTCCTTGGTAAATTCACTGCCTTGATTTCAACCATTCCAAATGCTGTACTTGGTGGTATGTCAATCCTTCTCTATGGGGTTATCGCCAGCAACGGTTTGAAAGTCTTGATTAAAGAACGTGTTGATTTCGCTCAAATGCGTAACCTAATCATCGCAAGTGCTATGTTGGTACTTGGACTTGGAGGAGCTATCCTTAAACTTGGTCCAGTTACCCTTTCAGGTACTGCCCTATCAGCCATGACAGGAATCATCTTGAACTTAATCTTGCCATACGAAAATAAAGACTAAACGTCTTGACACAAAAAGTCCGCTCAGACAACTGAGTGGACTTTTCTAATTTTTAAGTCCCCCAAGCAACCAATAGATAGATCAGGCTAGAACCAAACATATCTGCTAAAGCATGCATGAGAAAGAATGGAAGGAGATTTTTAATTTTATATTTGTATAAGAAATAATAGAATAAGCCATAAACTACACCGATTACCAAAGCCCATACTAATCCTTGATAGGTGTGGAAGGAAATACGAATACTAGTAGAATAAATCAAAATCAACCACTTGTGTTTTTCCTTCACTGAAGTTAACAAACCTAGAAAGAAAAACTCTTCATAAAATCCATTTAGCAAGGCATAGGCAATCGCTATCGGGCTGAGAGCTAAGAACTTCCCTATTATTTGCGTGAAATCTATATAGCCAAAAAGGTCTGGATTAAAGTAATTATACTTACCAGTGAGAGTTGTAACCAAGTCTCCAAACAATCCCACTAAAGCAAATATAAATGGAACCCAAAAGATAATGGACCAATTCCAGTGAATAGGAAGCTGTTTAAAATCATAATTTCGAATCAAAAGATAGAGTAAGGTCACAGCCAGTAATATAGTTTGCAGGGTAAAATTACTAAAATAAGCAGCACCTTCGCTTGCAGCCTGTCTAACTGTCCCTTCTGTACTTGATGCACCCGTTGGAAACGTATTTGCTAAAAATAGCTCGGTTGAACGAATTATAAACTGACCAAACATTATGATCGTAATAATCACAATGTCAAACCATCTCAAGTATTTTTGAGGTTTAGATGGATGTATTTTTTTAAAAATATTCATATTTTCTCCAGGTATTCTATACTCATATAAATATTTTAAGAAAAAAGGCTTAAACTTTTATAAAATTTCATTAATTCATTTAGATTTAAAGACGTTTACTAGTAAAAATAACCCCTCTTTAAGAGTGGCTATCATCTACTTTCATTTTTTGTTTATTTCTCTAACAATAAATCTTTCAAAGAAATCAGAGTTACTGCAATTAATATCATTGCCATACCAAGAAAATCAATAGGATAAAATTGTTCATTCATGATTAGGAAGGCAAAGAATACCGCCGAGATTGGCTCAATTGAAGCCAACAAGCTTGACTTGACCGGTCCTATCAGACTGGTTCCTTTAAGGAAAGCTGTATAGGCAAAGACAGTCCCGATAAGAATAATGCCCGCAAAAGCGAGGAGAAAATCAAGACTAGTTGGGATAACAGTCTGTAGAACTCCTGTAAAAGGAAGAGCGACCAAACCTGCTATGACCATTCCCACACCAATGACCAAACTACTCCCCCACTTCTTAATCAAGGATATGGGCAAAATGATATAAAGTGCGTAAGTCAGAGCAGAAAAGAGACCCCAGAACAGGCCTGCAGGTGTCATGGATAACTGGTCAAATTGCCCATGAGTTGCAATCAGGAAGGTCCCTCCAATGGCTAATATGATTGAAATAATCTCTCCCAGTGTCGGTGCCACCTTATCTTTGATACAGCTATAAATCAAAATCCCGACAGGACAAACATACTGAAGCACAGTCGCTGTTCCTGCATTGGTCTCCTGAATAGCAGTTAGATAGGCGAATTGGTTGAGGAAGAGACCAATTAGAGCAAAAATAAGAAGAGACAGCAAACTCTTTCTATCCTTTAAAAAGGCCAGCATTCTATCCTTTGCAGTAGCATAAGCCAAGACTATGAGAATCCCACCGGCGATTAAAAGTCGTAAGTTAGTTAAAACCAGAGACGAAATTCCATGTGCCATCAGGTATTGGCCACTCGTTCCTGACAAGCCCCAAGCAATCCCAGCCACAACTGTTAATAGAGTCCCTTTTAAACTGTTTGACATGTCTCTCCTTACTCTTCTTTGCGAATCAAGTCCATCACTTGATTGCGGTCTACAATCCATTGAGCCCTCTCATCCTTTTCATAGGTACGATTCGATAGGAAAATAGCCGCTTCTTGCTTCTGGCGATTCCACATGATAAAGGTACCTGTATAGCCCGTATGGTCTAACCAATCTCCTTCCAAATTCCATGCCAAAGAACGTTCCTTGTCATCCAAAGGAGAAAAATTTTGACTCAAATCTCTTGCAAAATCATCTGCTAAATAATGCTCTAAAAAGATTTGTAAATCCTTTACAGTAGAAAATAAACCAGCACTACCTGCATGTCTGCCCAGAAGGCGAGCTTTGGGATCATGTACCAGACCTGCCTCGACACCTCTAACTGTTGTAACAGCAAGCTCAACAGGCCCAAACTGGGTATCCGCCATTCCCCAAAGATTCCAGACTTGCTCCTGTAAAATCACATCCAAGTCTTGATTAAAGATTCTTTCCAAGATAAAACCTAACAGCAAAAAATGGACATCCGAATAAAGAAAGGCAGGCTGACTTCGTCTGTTGAGATGAAACATAGCTTCCTTTAATTCAGGTGCTGTTAAAAGATCACGATTGGGAATAAACGGATCAAGGTCTGTAGCGTGAGTCAAGAGCTGGCGAATAGTGATGTCTGGATAATCACTCTCTGGTAAAAAATCTGTTACCGGTCTGTCAATATCTAATTGACCTTTTTCCAACAAGAAGGTAAAAACGGTACCAACCCCAATAACCTTGCTGACACTGGCTAGGTCATAAACTAGTCCTGCCTCAGTATCCAAGCCATGCTCTGGGTCACTCTGGCCTAAATAGAACTCCGTCCATTGATTGTCCTTAAAATATGCAAAAGAGGCTCCGGGATAGATCCCTGCCTCGATTTGTTCTTCTATTTTTTTAATAATCTTGGTCCACTTCATACTTCTTCAAACCACAATTCAACATTATTTCTATCTTTACCAAGGAAGAATTTTTCAGACTTAGGAATAAAATATTCGGTAGACTCAAACTTCTGGCGAAGACTTGCTATATCTAGTTCACTGACCAAGAACTTGAGCATCGATAAGTCCCAAGTAGCCGTATTGTCCACAGTCAAATCTTGACCCTGAGCTGGGATAAAATCAAGTGACTCCCCAATTTCAGATAGTTCCAAAAAAGTATCTACATCCGTTGGGAGGTGTAATTCCATAGAAATCTCAAATTTACTTAAAGAAATTGATTCCGAATCTGTTTGAAATTCAGGATTTTCTTCTACTTCAACTAGACTTTCTCTATCATCTTCCGCATGAATCAAAATCAAATCATCTTCGGGTGAAAAAATTTCAAAAGCGTATCCATTCTGTCCCTTATATAATTTATGAATCGAATTTGTTTTAGATAAGAGTCCTTCAATTTCTAAGGGATTTTCCACCTTGACAATCAATCTAGCTAGTTTCTTTCTTCCCTCTACCTTACGAGTGCGCATACTTGGAGCTTCTTCTAAAATCAGCTTTTCTAGACCTGTTTGATCACCTAGTGACAGAAAGGCTGATTCTTCTAACAAGGCCTTCATGCCAAGAGTTTCAATATAAAATGTTTCATTTAATTTTCTATTATTAACTTTTAAAGTAGGAATAATCCGTACAATCTGATTTACATTCATAAATTCCTCCAACTCTTTTATTTTAAAGGATTTTAGAATTTTTTACAAGAAATTATGCTCAGATTTACCTTTTTTTCGTAAAATTTCATCTAAAAAACCGAGGATTTCCTCGGTTTCAATTTCTTATAGGTAAAGGAATTTGAAGATAGCTACTGCCGCAATTGCTGCTGCGATAGGTGCTACTACTGGTACCCAAGAATACCACCATTTTGAATCACCTTTGTGCTCACCAAGAACTGATTTTGGAAGGAAAGCATGAAGGAGACGTGGTCCCAAGTCACGGGCTGGGTTCAAGGCAGGCCCTGTAGGTCCACCAAGTGATGTTACCAAAGCCATAACAAGGAATCCAAGTGCCAAGTGAGCAATTCCAAGACCAGAAGTCATAAATGGCGCTACTTGTTCTTTAGCTTGGTCAAGTGCTGCTGTTACTTGTTCTTGAGGAATTGTTTGACCTTGAGTAGTTGCTTGTGCAACTTGAGCATTGATAGCAGCTTGTGCTTTTGATACTAGTTCGGCACCAAAGAAGTTTTTAGTCATACCAAGGGCTGCAAAGAAAAGAACAAATGAACCGACAAACTCGTTTACAAAACCATTAACAGTTGCTGCAAAATGTGATTCTTTTGTACCATTATCCAAACTTGAAATTGTTGAGAAAGTACCCAAGATGTTGTTTGGATTTTCAGTTTTCAAGTAGTATGGGCGGTGTGTTGCCACAACCAAGGCTTGACCAAAGATAGCACCCAAAACTTGTGCGATGATATAAGGTGCAACTTGTGCCCAAGGGAAGAGACCGCTGATCGCAAGTCCAAGAGTGAAGGCTGGGTTAATGTGGTTACCAGATACGTTACCAAACATCAATGCTGGGATCATAACCCCCATACCATAACCAACAGCGATAACGATCCAGCCACTTTGGTGACCTTTCGTACCTTTAAGTTCAACGTTGGCAACTGCACCATTTCCAAGAATGATCAAAATAGCAGTGGCCAAAAATTCAGTGGCATATTTAATTGCCCATGTGAAATCCATTTGATAGATTCTCCTTAAAATTTTTTAGACAATCCTTATTCTATCAATTTTTATATCTTTTAGCAACAGGTTTTCTAAAAGAATGTATGAGAAAGCGGTTTTATTTCTCTTGTTAAAATAAAAGGATTAAGGAGGTGCATTTCCTTAATCCGAGAGTTCTTATTCTTGACGTTGTCCGAAATCTGCAATCATCTGCTCCATTTCTTGTCGACTCGGAGTTGTCAGCATATAAAGGTAATCTCCTTGAAGTTCCGCAAAGGCTGCTGGCATGATTTTTTTAACCTTGAACTGATGGCTGTATTTGGCAAGCAAGTCCTCCTCAGAATAAACATAGTGAGCATTTGCACGACGGGATGTAGCTAAACAATATTGAGCTTCAAATTCTGACACTGGGAACTCTTCTCCTGCTACAATAGCAGCATATCCACGATAGAGGTCCAAGGAATGGGCAAAGTTATAAACATCAATAGTGAAACCACCTGCAGGGCGGTTATTGTACTCAATGGCGATGTAATCATCCCCTTCACGGAAGAACTCAATATGGAAGAACCGTTCTTTCATACCAAATTCCTTGACAATCGCTTCACCATACTTGCGAAGTTTAGGATCCATGTCCTTAAGAACATAGTAGGAATTGTCCATCTTGTAAATCATAAGATCCAGAGGTGTATAGGCGTAATCAAAGGTTGTTGAGAAGACAATTTTACCATCCTTGTCCACAACACCATCAAAGGTACAAATTTCGCTAGAGGTGACAAATTTCTCAAAGAAATAAACAGTTGAATGATCCCACTCAGTCTTGAAGTGATTGATATCGTCTTCTGTCTCAAGCTTAAAGGTTGCGGCTGCTCCCACTCCATTATCAGGTTTGGCAATCATTGGCAGGCCGATTTCGTTCACTGCTTGATCAACATCTGCTTCCGTCTTGATAACAGCTCCAGGGACCACAGGAACACCTGCTTTTTTGAAAAGCTTCTTCATTTCAGACTTAAATTTCGTCTTTTTGAGATCCTCTGGTTTGGCACCAAAGACATTGAATTGTTCTCTGAGTGTTGCATCCAGCTCAAGCCAGTATTCATTGTGGGATTCAATACGGTCAATCGGGCCATGTTTATAAAAGAGAAAAGCAACTGCACGTTTGACTTCGTCTATGTTCTCAAGATTGTCAACACGGAAATATTCGGTTAGGCTATTGCGTAAAGGTTCATCCAATTGCTCGTATGGTTCTTGACCGATTCCCAAGACTGTGATTCCTTTATTAGCTAGCTCAATTGTAAACTGTTGAAAATTTTGCGGATAGTAGGGAGAAATAACAAGGTAATTCATAGATAACTCCTTTTATAAATAGAGATTGCCAAGGAAATAAGGCATTTGTTTGCGCCACCATTCCCAGTCATGGGCGACATCGTGTCCCCATTCAGCAAACCAGGCTGGAATTTGTTTCTGGTCAAAGGCTTCTTTAAGTTTGTAAAAAGATGGTAAACCGTCTTGTTCCCAGGCTCCAAGACCCGTACACAGCACAATCTCTGCCTGACGGTAACGATCGATAAACCATCCGTCATTCTGATTCCAGATATAATCTACTGGCGAGTTTTGATAAATAGCATCGTCATTGTAGTAATCGCCAACAAAGAAACGTGCGTCGTAAACACCACTAAGAGCAATCACCTTTGTAAAAACATCTGGATGCTGGAGAAAAAAGTTGACTGCATGGTAGGCGCCCATCGAGCAACCTGTCGTCATCATGCCATCAAACCAACCTGTCTTATGCTTGATAAAAGGAATAGCCTCTTCAATCACATAGCGTTCATAGGCACGATGCATTTCCGCTTGGTCGTGCCCATTTTTCCAAGTGGCCAACCAGCTCTCACTGTCTACACTGGATAGGGTAAAGAACTGAACACGGCCTTCCTCGATAAAGGAAGCACAAGCATCAACCATGCCAAAATCATAGTATTCGTTGTGACTACCACCTGATGAAGCAAAGACCACAACTGGAATCCCAGCATGTCCATAACGATTAAGGTACATTTCACGGTTAAGATTACCACTCCAGTGGCTAAGGTTTTCAATATGCATTGGCTTTCTCCTTTCTTACTTTACCATTTTTCTGCAAAAAAACTTAGACAGTCTGGTAAATTTTCTGACCAAGGGATTTCACTATGGATGGCACCAGACTGAACTTTCAAGACAAGATTATCTAAGTGTACCCCACCTGCTATCAAATCATGGTAATACCTAAGAGACGAATCGATATAGGCTTGTTTGATATTACCAGCCATCAGGGTCTTGTCCGTATCATCTGCTTCTTCTGTTCCAACATAGATAAAGATACGCTGGTCGGGCGATAGTTTCTTGCGTTCAATATAGCGGTTAAAGGCTTCTTGATGGAGCCAGTTAGCAGATGAAAAGACCCCTAGACAACCAATCTGGTCTTGGTATTCCAAACCGATAAACTGGGTAATATTGCCGCCTAGTGAGGAACCAATCATAGCCGTATGCTGGCGGTCAGCTTTGGTACGGTAGGTCTCATCGATAAAAGGTTTGACCACCTCCATGATAAACTCAGAATATTCCACACCCTTACCGCCAAACTGCTGCCCCGGAATAGGAGATTCTTGGAACTTCCAAGCCGCATACTCATTCATCCGCCCCATACCATCATTATCAATAGCAACGACAATCATGCGACTGATATCAGGATTACGCTTAATAGCTGGGATAATCTTCCATGAATGGCCAATGAAAGACTCCTTGCTATAAAAAACATTTTGCCCATCATGAAAGTAAACAACAGGATAGGAACGATCCGTGTCTTTCTCATAATCTTTAGGCAAAAGAACACGTACACGGCGTTCCTTACCTGTATAAGGAACCTTGAGTTTGTGTTCTTTCATTTTTAAATAAAAGTAGGATTGATTCATTGTCAGAAAACTCTCTATATTCAAAATTTTATTTTATTATATCACAATTTAAGAAAAAAAGTCAGTTTTGCTTCCATTTTTGGATTAAAAACTAACTTTTTCATTTAATTTTCTAAATTCTTTTGGATTTTCTGATTAGAGCAGATTATCAATCAAGTCATCAACTTCATCTTTTTCAACCTGCGGTGTGATCTCAGTAATCATAATCCCTGCCACTGCTCGCTCAACTAAAGCTTCAACATCCATGCGTGCTTCATACTGCTCTGCATTCTTAATCTTAGGATTTGTTTTTGGACGATCTGGTGCAAAAATGGTACAACAGTCTTCAAATGGCTGGATAGAAATTTCAAAGGTGTCAATTTCCTGAGCAATGTCAATGATTTCCAACTTATCCATTGTCACAACTGGACGGATGATGGGAGTGTTGGTAACTGCATTGATAGCCTGCATGCTCTCCAAGGTTTGGCTGGCCACTTGACCTAGGCTTTCCCCATTGATGATAACTAAACCATTTCGTACCTCACGAATACGGTCGGTAATCCTCATCATAAAGCGACGAGTTAGAGTCATCAAGTAAGCTTCTGGCGCTTTAGCCTTGATTTCCTCTTGAATCTCTGTAAAAGGAACTTCGATAAACTGGATATTTCCACCAAACTTGGTTAATTTACGGGTCAAATCTTGGGCTTTTTTTAGTGCACCAGGACTCGTGTAAGGTGGGCTGGCAAAATGAACAGCCTCAATATCTACCCCACGCTTAAGCGCTAGATAACCAGCTACAGGTGAATCAATTCCTCCCGACAACATAAGCATACCTTTACCTGAAGTTCCAACTGGCAAACCACCAGCCCCACGAATAGTTTCATAAGAAAGATAGGCTGCTTCTTCACGGATTTCCACTTGGAGATTGATATCAGGACTTTTCATTTGAGCTTGTACGTTTGGAATGGCTTCAAATACAGCCCCTCCAAGTGTTTGATTGAGTTCACGACTATCCAACTCAAAGTTGTGGTCGCTACGCTTGCTAGAAATTTTAAAGGTCATGCCATCCTTGTAGATGTCCTGCATAATCTCTTGGACAGAAGACTTCAGAACTTCTACAGATTTTTCAACCTTATAAACAGGGGAAAAGTTTTGAATTCCAAAAACTTGTTTGAGCGATTCTGCTACTGCTGTGTAATCTGCTCCATTGAGGTAAGCGTGGGCACGGTCGCGATCTGCTGTTACCTTAACTTGGGGATAGATAGACAAAACGTCTGAAATATTATTGCGAAGTTTATTGATGAAACGCATACGGTTTTTACCCTTGGTTGACAGCTCTCCGTAGCGAATCATAATTTCTGAATACTGCATGAATGCTCCTATCTTACTTTTCTAGTTTGATTGTAAATCAATTTTAACTTGGTCAAAAACTGCTCAACCTGACTCATATCATTTTCAAGGTCTAGGCTTAGACGCACAGCTGACTGAGCCTTATCTTTATCCACTCCCATAGCAATCAAGGTACCTGCAGGTTTCCCAGCCTTGGACGAACAAGCAGAGGTCGTTGAGATGAAAATATCATAGTCTTCAAAGGCGTGAACAATGACTTCACCTCGAACACCTTTGATTCCAAAAGTCAGGATATGAGGGGCAAAGTCTTCCTCATCTGAAAAGACAAAAATATCTGGATAGTCCAGAAGGGCTTGACGAATCACTGTCTTCATCTGTCCAGTCTTACTAGTAAAGATATCTAGCTTTTCCATAGACAAGCGGAGAGCCTTGGCTGTCGCTGCAATCCCTGCCACATTTTCAGTTGTCGAACGATAATCTCGCTCCTGACCACCACCAGTCAACAGAGGCGTAATCTTCTTGCCAGACTTGATATAGACAAATCCAACACCTCGAACTCCGTGAAACTTGTGACCAGAGAAAGTCGCGAAATCCACTCGATCAGTCAAATATTTTTCAGTCGAAATCTTGGCAAGCGCCTGAACCGCATCAACGTGGAAGGAAATAGTCGGCTTATCTGCCAAGAGTTCTGAAATAGCCTCAATAGGTTGAATCGAGCCAATTTCATTGTTCACAGCCATGACGGAAACGAGGGTCGTATCAGGTCTTATCAAATCTGCTAGTGCCTCAACATCCACAAATCCTTTGTTATCAACTGGAGCAAAATCCACTTCAAAACCTTGAGATTTCAACCAAAGGGCTGACTCTTTGACTGCTGGATGTTCAATGGCTGATACAATGATGTGCTTTCCAAACTGAGCCTTTTCAAAGGCCACACCCTTGATGACCCAGTTATCTCCTTCTGTTCCACCAGAAGTAAAGAAGATTTCATCACTTTTCTTACCGATTAAATCTGCAATCTGTTGGCGAGAAGCATCTAAGATTCGTGTTGCCTGGTCTCCCAAACGATGGAGACTAGATGGATTTCCTAAAATTTTTGAAGCGACCTGCATATAAGTTTCAAGTGCTTCAGGATAAGGCTTGGTCGTCGCCGAATTATCAAAGTAAATCATGTTTTCTCACGCTTTCTAAAATCACTCCCTCTATTGTATCATGAAACGGAGCTTGCGACAAGAAAGGGCAATTCCTCTTTTTTTAAGATTTTTTTAAAGAAATGCGGTATAATAAATTTTAATCAAAGGAGAGAATGTATGTCTAATTATCGTAGAACTTCAAAACCAAAAACAGAACACATCAAAAAAGGCTTTACGGTCTTTCAAAAAACTGTTGCCACTATCGGTAGTATCCTTGGCTTAATTACCGCAAGTATCACGATTATGAACGCCTTGGATAATAACAAAAATACTAAAAAAGAACCTACGACAAGCCAGACGACAACCATTGTCAAAGAAATTCAAAAGGAATCCCCTCAGGAAAACACTAGTCCCAATAAGGAAAATAACACTTCTCAAGAAAAAACACAACAAGAAGAAACACAACAAGAAGAAACACCAAAATCTAGCGTCAAGGAAGAAAAAAAAGAAGAGCAGAAAACAGCAACTCAAGACTCTACTACACCTGCCACAAGTAAACCTACTACTGAAAATGAAAAACAGTCCAATAGTCCAACTTCGGAAAATAAAACTAATCAATAATCACTAAAATAGCTTCCCTCCAAACTTGGAAAGAAGCTATTTTTTATTGTTGCAATACTTTTCTTGGTTTGGTACCTTCAGCTGGACCGATGACACCTGCCATCTCAAGCTCTTCCATGAGACGGGTCGCACGGTTAAATCCAACTGACAAACGACGCTGAATCATAGATGCGCTGGCTTTCTGAGTTTCGATAACCAAAGCCTTGGCTTCCTCAAAAAGCGGATCTCCACCAGTTTCACCATCTGAAAATTCACCTTCATTTTCAGAAACCTCACCTGGATCAAAACTCTCATCGTAGTCCGCATCTGCCTGAGCCTTGATAAAGTTTACGATGCGTTCAACATCATCATCCGAGATAAAGGATCCTTGGAGACGAACTGGATGATTTTCATCAATCGGTTTAAAGAGCATGTCCCCTCGGCCAAGTAGTTTCTCAGCTCCATTTTCATCCAAGATAGTACGGGAGTCTGTCCCTGATGAAACCGCAAAAGCCACTCGAGATGGGACATTGGCCTTGATCAGACCAGAAATGACATCAACCGATGGACGCTGGGTTGCAAGAATCATGTGGATACCTGCAGCCCGCGCCTTCTGCCCAAGACGAATGATGGCATCTTCCACTTCCTTGCTGGCCACCATCATAAGGTCAGCCAACTCATCCACAATCACGACAATAAGCGGTAGCGGAATTTGCTTGTACTCAGACTGGGCATTGAACTCTTCTACCTTGGCATTAAAGCCTGCAATATTCCGAACTCCTACCTTGGCAAAGAGTTCATAACGATTTTCCATTTCATCCACAACCTTTTGCAGAGCCTTACTGGCTTTGCGTGGATTGGTCACAACTGGAATCAAGAGGTGGGGAATGTCATTGTAAACAGACAACTCAACCATCTTAGGATCGACCATCATAAATTTAACTTGGTCAGGTCTCGCCTTCATGAGGATGCTAGCGATAATGCCGTTAACAGCTACTGACTTCCCTGAACCCGTTGAACCTGCAACTAGCAAGTGGGGCATCTTGGAAAGGTCAAAAGCTCTTGCGGTGCCATTAACTGCCTTTCCTAGAGGAATTTCTAAGAGATTTTCTGCTTTCGTTTGAGATTGTTCCCATAGTTCGCGGAAGGATACCGTCGCAATCTCAGAGTTAGGAACCTCAATCCCGACTAAGGATTTACCAGGTATTGGAGCCTCAATCCGGACATCCTTGGCTGCCAAGGCTAGAGCGAGGTCATCTGCTAGATTGGAAATGCGGTTAACCCGTACACCGACTGCTGGCTTGACTTCATACTTGGTCACTGACGGCCCAATTTCAGCCCGTTCAACCGTTACCTTAATACCAAAACTAGCAAAAGTTTCTTCTAGGATTTTGATGTTTTCACGAACGATTTTCTTCTCTTTCGACTGGTCTTTTGGTTTATCTGGGGCAAAGAGTTGTAAGCTTGGAAGTTTGTATTCAAGGGCTTCCTTTGCTGAAAAATCGACCTGAACATCTTCGTCATCAGAGCCATCTCCCTGTTCAGTGAATTCAAGTTCAGCTTGAGGCAAGATGATCTCTGGTTCTACCCACTCTTCTTCTGGAACAGGTGGAACGTCAAGCACAACATCTTCTGTAAGAATTTCACCCGTTTCCATATCAACAGGAGGCATATCGAGTAAGGCTTTTTCAGCCTCTTCTTTTTCTAATCTAGCCTCTTCCTCAGCCTTTTGACGAGCTTTTTCTTCTTGTTTGACAAAGCGTTCCTCTTTTCGACGCTCATGCCCTTCTCGCCATTTGGCAAAGCCTCTACTGAAAAATTCAGCAATATCGTAAACAGACCAAGGACTGACTAGGAGAGCACCCACTAAAATCAAGATAGAACCAATAAAGTAAGTACCGATATTTGAGAAGAGAAAGGCTGTTGGCACATAGAGTCCAACACCAATCAAGCCTCCACCAGCAAAACTGGTCGTTCGAAAACCAGTCAAATCAGTCACAACCTGAGCCATGGTTCCTTTTAAGACCGACTTGTCCAAACCATATTTCCAAACTAAGTAGGCCTCAAAAATCAAGAGCAAACCTGCAAATATGGTGAAAAAGCCAGATAGGAGCCCTTCCTGTTTTCGTATCCACTTGAAGAAGAAGAGATAGAGCAGGATACCAAATATTGCCAGATAAGCTAGGCTACCCACTAGCAAGCGAATTAAATTGTAAAGGGTTATACCTGCAGCCCCTAATTTGAAGGCTGCGAAAATCAATAAAAGGGCGATTCCTAACGAAATCAACATTCGTTGAATCGCTTCTTTTCTTTCGAGTTCTGCTTTAGACGGTCTCCGTCTTGTTTTACTTGTATTCTTGTTTGCCATTCTTCTATTATACCATATTTCACAGGCATTTCGGAAAGAGAAAAAGACTGCACCAAACGGTCCAATCTTTTTATTTTCTATCTAATTTTTATGCTTGTGGTTTGCGTAGGTAACCATAGACCACACCACTTACAATTGCTCCTACCAAGACAGAAACGAGGTAAAGGAGAGCATTTGAAGTAAGGGCGATAACGAAGATTCCTCCGTGTGGCGCCATGAGTTTGATACCAGTAAGACCAACGAGGCCACCTGCTACTGCTGAACCAAGGATGAAGCTTGGGATCGCACGAGCTGGGTCAGCGGCACCAAATGGAATTGCTCCCTCAGTGATAAATGACAAGCCCATGATAATGTTTGTCAAACCAGAGTTGCGTTCTTCTTTAGTAAATTTGTCTTTAAAGAGAAGAGTTGCGACAAAGATTGCAAGTGGTGGTACCATTCCTCCAGCCATAACTGCTGCCATAGCCACAGAACCACCTGAAGAAACAGTCGCTGCAAGCGTACCTGTACCAAATACATAAGCCGCTTTGTTAACTGGTCCACCCATGTCAACAGCCATCATTCCACCAAGGACGATACCGAGAAGGACAGCTGAACCACCTCCAAGACCGCCTAGGAAGTCATTCATAGCAGTGTTGATTGCTGCCATCGGGATGTTAACAGCTAGCATGACAAATCCTGTCAAGATTGTCCCAAGAAGTGGCAAGAGAAGGATTGATTTTGCACCTTCAAGTGAACGAGGAACTTTAACGTATTTCTTGATAGCAAGAACTAAAGCACCTGCGATAAATCCACCAACAAGGGCACCTAGGAAACCAGATGAGACACCTGCAAGAGTTGAAGTTGCTTCACCACCTGCGGCATAAGGAATTTTACCAAAGGCAAAACCTTCTTTGGCAATAGCACCAGCCACGAAACCTGCTACCAAACCTGGTTTTTCAGCGATAGAGTAGGCAACATAACCTGCAAAGACTGGAAGCATCAAACCAAAGGCAGCTCCACCAATTTTCATGAACATAGAAGCTAGCTCATGGTAGGAACCAAGATTACCAAGATTTTCATTTGGAACACCCAAAGCACCGTCAATCAAGAAGGCAAGGGCAATCATGATACCACCGCCAATAACAAATGGCAACATTTGCGATACACCACTCATCAAGTGTTTGTAGAAGGCACCACCAAGGCTTTGTTTTTCGTTAGAGGCTGTTGTAGCTTTTGTTCCATTAGCAGCACGATAAACTTCAGCATCTCCTGAAAGAGCCAAGTTAATTAACTCTTCTGTTTTACGGATACCGTCAGCAACCGGACGATTGATCAATGGTTTGCCATCGAAACGATCCATTTCAACTGCCTTGTCTGCTGCGATGATAACAGCTTTAGCCTTGCGGATGTCCTCTGCAGTTAGTTGGTTACCAACACCACTGGCACCGTTAGTTTCGACCTTGATCCCAACACCCATTTCAGCAGCCACTTTTTGAAGGGCTTCTTGAGCCATGTAAGTGTGGGCAATACCTGTTGTACAAGCTGTAACGGCTACGATAAAGTCACCAGTTTCATTAGCAGGTACTTGAACAGGCTCTTCAGTTTTTTCTGAAGCTTGGTCAAAAAGTTCGATAACTTGGTCAGCTGATGTTGCTTGACGAAGTTTGTCAGCAAAACCGTCTTTCATCAAGTATTGAGACAATTCTGCCAAGGCTGCCAAGTGAGTGTCATTGGCACCTTCTGGAGCTGCAATCATAAAGAAGAGGTCAGTTGCTTGCCCATCCAAGCTCTCATAATCAACACCCTTATTTGACTTAGCAAAGAGAACTGTCGCTTCTTTGACAGCAGAGTTCTTGCTGTGTGGCATAGCAATTCCGTCACCCAAACCAGTAGAAGTCAAGGCTTCACGTGCCAAAATGCCTTCTTTAAAAGTTTCAAAATCTGACACATAACCGTGGTCTGTCAAACTTTTAATCATCTCGTCGATGACAGCTGTTTTTTCAGTTGCCTGCAAATCCAGCAACATGACATCTTTTCTCAATAGGTCTTGAATTTTCATCGTTTTTCTACCTCAACTTTTTCATATGTTTCTTTAATAAATTCTGCTGTTGCCAAGTCATCTGAGAAGGTCGTTGCTGTTCCACAAGCAACTCCCCATTTGAAGGCTTCTACTGCGTCTTTTGATTTGACAAATTCACCTGTGAATCCAGCAACCATAGAATCACCAGCCCCCACTGAATTTTTCACTGTTCCCTTAATAGGTTTTGCAAAGTAAGTTCCCTCAGATGTAACAAGAAGGGCACCGTCACCAGCCATAGAGATAATAACGTTTTGAGCACCTTTAGCCAGTAACTGACGAGCATAGTTCTCGATTTCATCTAAACTTTCGAGTTTAACCCCAAAAATAGCTCCAAGTTCGTGATTATTTGGTTTAACCAAAAGTGGCTGATAGTCCAAACTATCAATCAAGGTCTGTCCTTCAAAGTCACAGACTACTTGCGCACCAGTCTTGCGCGTCAAGGCAATCAAATCCTTGTAGATGACATTGCCTAGATTTTTAGCACTTGAACCCGCAAATACAACCGTGTCTTCTGCAGTCAAACTAGACAAAATAGCTTTCAATTCTTCTAGCTGAGCTGGTTCCACATTTGGACCCGTTCCGTTGATTTCTGTTTCTTGTTCTGCTTTGATTTTAACATTGATACGAGTATCTTCTGCCACTTGGACAAAACATGTCTCGATTTCTTCCTCTGCAAGGGTATCTGTGATAAATTTACCAGTAAAGCCTCCGATAAATCCCGTCGCTGTATTTGGTATATCCAAACGTTTCAAGACACGGCTGACATTGATTCCTTTCCCACCAGCAAACTTATCATCACTGTCCATACGATTGACACTACCAACTTGGACTTGGTCCAAACGAACGATATAATCAATAGATGGATTGAGTGTGACTGTATAAATCATACTTCTATTACCTCCGTTTTCTCCTTAATAGCCTGCAAGAGCTCATGCCCTTGACTTGTGATAACAATAGCGCGTTTGAGTGGTGCTACCTTGGCAAAGCAAGTTTGTCCAATTTTTGATGAATCCACTAAGACGTAGGTCTGTTTAGCATTCTCCAAAATAGCACGCTTCACAGCTCCCTCTTCCATATCAGGAGTCGTATAATAACCATCGTCCACACCATTCATCCCGATAAAGGCACGGTCAAAGTGCAATTGGTTAATCTGGTTAAGAGCAACGCCCCCGATGCTAGCATCCGTCGCCATCTTGACACTACCTCCAACCATGACAGTTGGAATCTGCTTTTCAACCAACTGAGCAGCATGGTGAATCGAGTTGGTCACGACCGTAACATTCTTATTGACCAATTCATGAATCAAAAAAGCAGTTGTTGTTCCTGCATCGATAAAGATGACATCTTGTTCCTTAATGAGAGAGGCTGCTTTCTGAGCCAACAACTTCTTCTCTTGAAGGTTTTTGACCGATTTTTCTTGAATGGTTTCTTCTTCCTGCAAGGAATGGGGCAATTCTGCTCCACCATGCACGCGACGAAGCTTGTTTTCCGCTTCCAACTCATCCAAGTCTCTTCGAACCGTTGATTCTGAGGTCTCTAGCAAACTAACTAATTTTTCTAGAGAAACTACATGATGTTGATTTAACTCCTCTAGAATCAGTTGCTTCCGCTCTGTTTTTAACACTGAATCACCTCCTGTTATCGTTTACACTATTCATTCTATCACACCTTCTTTCAAAGTCAAGCATTTTTTATCATTTTCTTTCAATATCTATCATTTTTCTTATTTCCAGAATTTTTATTGCAAGATAGGGGCCTTTATGGTAGACTATTTGAGTAAGTATTGGAAGATTACTCAAGAGGCTTAAGAGGCCGTGTTGGAAACGCGGTAGGCGTGTAACAGCGTGCGTGGGTTCGAATCCCATGTCTTCCGTTTATTTTAAAAAAGATACCCAAGAAATCTTGGGTATCTTTTTTCTTATATGCTTGTTTTATAACTCGGGTGAATTTCTTAGAAAATATCAAATAACAATTTCACATTGAGAATTGTTAAGATAATGGAAACGATATAGCCAAGGATGGTATTCCATTTGGCATTGGTAAATTCTCCCATCAGTGATTTCTTAGAAGTTAGATAAATCAGTGGGAAGATTGAAAATGGAAGAGCAATCGAAAGAAAGACTTGTGAATAAACCAATAACTGATCCAATGTTTTTTCCTGATGACCAAACAGAACCGCTACAATCATGACAGGCAACAAGGCAAAGAGACGAGTTGCCAAACGAATGAACCATTGAGGTAATCTCATATGCAAGAAACCTTCCATAACGATTTGTCCAGTCAAGGTACCCGTAATCGTCGAATTTTGACCACTGGCTAATAAAGCCAAGGCAAACAAGGTTGATAAGGTCGAGCTAGCTATAGCTCCTGCAATAGTAGAATCCTGCAAGGCATTATACATTTGAGAGAAGGCAGAAATCTCAGATGCATGGCCGAAAAAGAGAGCCGCCCCGAGAATTAATAGAAGGGAGTTAACCACAAAGGCCAAGGATAATTGGAGATTTGAATCCCAGGTCATAAAGCGCACGGCTTTTCGAACATCATTCTTGTCCTTGTGATTGATTTTCCGAGTTTGAGACAAGGAAGAATGCAAATAGAGGTTATGGGGCATAACCGTTGCTCCCACGATCCCTAGTGCCAAGGTTAATTGACTTTCATGCCCTGACAAGGGACTTTCAAATAAGGTTGCATTCGGTAGATAACCCTCAACGATTCCTTGGAAGCTTGGATGTGACAAAGCTACCAGATAGGTAAAAATTGCTAGAATGGTTAAAATCAGTGTTGTCACAATAGCTTCAATCTTCTTAAAGCCAAATTTCATCAGAAGCAATAAGAGAAAAACATCCAACACAGTCAAGAGAATTGCTATCATAATCGGAATCTTAAAGAGAAGATTGAGAGCAATCGCTGAACCTAGAACTTCTGCCAGATCTGTCGCCATCAAGGCTAATTCTAAAATCACCCATAGACTATAACGAAGCCATTTAGGTGAATGATGAGCCGTTGCTTGAGCCAGGTCCATCTGGGTTACAATACCAAGCTTTCCTGCCATCTGCTGAAGTTGCATGGCAATGAGAGATGAAATCAAGATAACAAACAAGAGACTATACTTATAGGAAGCACCACCGACTACACTGGTAATCCAGTTTCCTGGATCCATATAACCAACTGCGACAAGAGCACCCGGACCTAAAAAGGCATTTAAATTTTGCCAGAAATGATTGTTATTTGGAGTATCGATAGATTGATTAATCTCAGAGAGTGACACTTTTTTATGAGAAGACATAGATACTTACCTCTTTCTAAACCTACTTTTTCATTATTTTCTATTAGAGAAAAATAAGATTGACTTTAAACTATTAAAACAATGAAAACTATATGAAAAACATTTAGTTTTTTCATTATTTTTCTTAAGGCACCTTAATATTTTTCTTAAGGCACCTTAATTATAACACAAAAATGAAAACTATATGAAAAACATTTAGTTTTTTCATTATTTTTCTTAAGGCACCTTAATTATAACAGAAAATATGATAAAAACTTAAGAAAATTCAGGACTTGATTTAATATTTAGGATACAACAAAATGTTGTATTCTTTTTTTGCAAAAGAATACCAAAGAATAAAATAAAAAACGTTGTAAAAACAACGTTTTAGAAAGATTTACAAAACAATGTAAATTATCAATGGAGCCGGTGGGAGTCGAACCCACGTCCAAACACCTGCCAACATATTTGTCTACAACCATAGGTTATGTATTAATTTAACAGTTCCTCGACACATAACTCAAGCCTAGAAACTGCGAGTCTATCAATCTCTTATCAAGCCACTAGACAAGGCTTAATCGTATCTCGCTAATAATAAGACCTGTCATTGAACACGAGCAATCCAAATCGGGTCACGCCTGCTGGTTTTTAGGCAGCTAGAGCGTAAGAAGTATTATTTTTTGCAGTTATATTTAACTGAGCGTTTACGTCGCCACACGAGTCGCAAAATATGCCTCATAATGCCTGTCGAATCCGTAACGACCCCAAAAGACAATAAAACCATTATACCTTATCTAACTCAAAAATGCAAAAAGGAAAGCAATTAACTACAAAAGATAATCTTTCAAAGATTTTGTCAAAATCTGATAACCAGCAACACTAAGGTGCAACCCATCAGTTGTATAATCTTTCTTGAGTTTGCCTGCTTGGTCTGTCAAACTATCAAAAACTGGCACAAATTCTACCTGCATATAGGCAGAAGCAAGTTCTTTATAGGCTTGATTCCATTTCTGAATTTTTTCATTTGTGCGGATATAGACTGTCTGCTTGTACTCCTCTCCCTCATTGACTGGCAAAATAGAAAGCAATTTAATCTCAGTCAATGGATAATCGCGAGCAATGGATTGAATAATAGCTTCGAGATTATTGAGAGTCTCATTCACAGGTACATATTTTCCGATATCATTTGTCCCAATCAAAAGGACAATTTTATCTACTGCTTCACCATATAGATGAGCATCCAGATTCTCTAATAACAGTCCTGTCTGATAACCTCGAATGCCTCGATTGACAATCGTTTTTGAAGTCCCAAACAGCTCCTGCAGAGGATAATATTCGACAATGGAATCCCCAATAAAAAGAATGTCTGGCTCTACAACAGAAACCTGATTTAAGTGACGATACTTGGTTTGGATTTTTTCTTGTTCCTTTAGTAACCAATTTTCTAATAACTGTACTGCCACTTCATTCTCCTTTTTCTAACCAGTTTTCCAAGATTTGATAAACTCCTCCTTGGCTATTGGCTGGCGCTAGAGCAGTAGCCACAGCTTTGGCCTTATCATCAGCATTTTCCATCGCATAGGCAATTCCAGCCATTTCAAGCATTTCAACATCATTTTCACTGTCGCCAAAAGCCATGATTTGTTGGGAGTTCAAGGCCCAACGCTTGAGTAATTCTTCCAAGCCCCATGCTTTATGAATCCCAGCTTGAAGGATATCAATGCAACCATAGCCACTCGATACAGCCCGAACACGACCATCAAAGAGGTCATTGATTTCTTCCAAAACCGAACTCAAACGTTCCTCGCCAACAACCATACTCATCTTGAGCACACCACCAAAGAGGTCAGTGGTTAATTCATCCACAAAATGCATCCGTTGGTAGAATTTTTCAATCATTTCTGGAGTCATAAAACTTTCAAGGTCTGTGAAAATCGTACCTTCTTTGACGAAACCACCCTTCATCCCCGTTACAACAAACTGATCCTGACACGCTCGACCCTCGAAATAAGCCAAGGCCTTATCGACAATGGCATCATCCCAAGTCTGATCCTGAATCAGTTCATTGTTTTCAAAAATACGAGCACCATTGGCAACAACCAGAACCACTCGATCGACCAAGTGCTCCAGTAGTTGCCTCATGCGGTGAATTTCATTGCCCGTAGCGATGACAAAACGAACGCCCCTTTGATCCAACTGATCTAAAATCTTTTCCAAGCGTGGGAGATCAAGCTGGCCTCTAGCATCCAGCAAGGTCCCATCCATATCTGTCGCAATTACTTTAATCATCATTTACTTTCCTCTGAATTCAAGCTAGTCCCACTTCAATCCCACATGTTCGTTCATTTCTTTATAGGCTGTATCAATTCGTTCCTTAGTCGCTTCATCCAACTGATCACGATGACTACCACCCTCGATAAAGTCTTCTAGGATATAGGTTTGGTAATGATATAAGGGATATCCTTCTGGTGAAAAAGTTCCCTTTGGTGTTCGATTGACCCAAGTAGGATGAGCTTTAGCTGTTTCAATAGTTGTTTTTCCATCTTTTTTCTTGACAGTTACATCCATAAGAACACCACGCTCAGTCCACTTCGCATTGTCTACACCAGTCATTGTTTCAATTCGCTGATTGGAAATAAAGTTCCCCATTGAATAGATAATGAGTTTCTTGTCTCCATCTTTTTCAACAATTTCAGATGGCTCAACTACGTGTGGATGGCCTCCAAAGATAATATCCGCTCCCCATTCAATCATCTTGTGGTACAAAGCCTTTTGCTCGTCAGTCGGTTCTATGCGATACTCAACACCCATCTGAGGCATGATAACAGTAATGTCCGCTTCCTTCTCTGCACGCTCAATTTCAGCCTTCATCTTATCTTCGTTTAGGTCTGAAAGATAGCGGTTATAATCTTCTTGAGAAATACTTTGCTCAATTCCATTAAATCCATAAGAATAAGCCAAAAGTGCAACCTTGATACCGTTCACTTCCTTGATAACGAGTGGAGCTTGATCACGTGACTCGTGCGTATAAACTCCAATAGGTGTCATTCCTGCCTTTTCAATTGCATCTGCCGTTGAAATAACTCCTTCAATTTGCGAATCTAAAATATGATTATGAGCTAGATCTAAAACATGATACCCAGCATCTTTAATAGCATCCATTACTTGACCAGGAGCATTAAATAAAGGATAGCCAGCTAGATAATGATCTTTATTAATGGTCCCTTCAAAATCACCTATAGCCAAATCTGCCTGCTTAAGCCACGGAGTTACGTATTCAAAATTCTCATGAAAATCATAGCTTCCATCTTCCTTTTTAGCTGACATATAAATAATATCATGGTAAAGTAAATCTCCATGGGCCATGATACGAGCACTTTTTTCTTCTTCCTGATCTTTAGAACTTTGATTCGTCTTATTAGCTTCTTGAGAAATGGCATCCTTTTTTTGACTAGTCAATGGAATTCCTTGGAAACTTTCAAACAACAAGACCAAGCCCATTGATAAAGCAACTGCTAGCAAGAGTATCGCCACAAATCCCTTATTACTCCACTTGCGATAACTCCTAAAAAAGTTTACAAAGCCTCTCACAAAATGAAAAACTGGTCCACGTTTATGTCTATCTTGTCTTCTTTGCATCTTCATTCTCCCTACTTTCTAATGCAAGCCTTTTCTTTTTATTATATCACAGATAAGTAATTCTTTCACAATTGAATTGAACTTCCTATCTATTTTCTATAAATCCTAAAGGTTGTAATACTTTCAATCCTTGTCATTTTGTGTTATCATGTAGAGGTAATGAAAGGAGAGAAAATGTCTGCTATAGAACGTATTACAAAAGCTGCTCACTTAATTGATATGAAAGATATTATCCGCGAGGGGAATCCGACTCTACGTGCGGTTGCTGAGGAAGTTACCTTCCCCCTATCTGACCAAGAAATCATCCTTGGCGAAAAGATGATGCAATTCCTAAAACACTCCCAAGATCCTGTCATGGCTGAAAAAATGGGGCTCCGCGGTGGTGTTGGACTCGCTGCCCCTCAATTAGATATCTCAAAACGTATTATCGCTGTTTTGGTACCAAATATTGTTGAAGAAGGCGAAACCCCACAGGAAGCTTACGACTTGCAAGCTATTATGTATAATCCAAAAATCGTCTCTCACTCTGTTCAAGACGCTGCTCTTGGCGAAGGAGAAGGTTGCCTCTCTGTCGACCGCAACGTGCCTGGCTATGTTGTTCGCCATGCCCGCGTTACTGTTGACTACTTTGACAAGGATGGAGAAAAACACCGTATCAAACTCAAAGGCTATAACTCCATCGTTGTTCAGCATGAAATTGACCACATTAACGGAATCATGTTTTACGATCGTATCAATGAAAAAGACCCATTTGAAGTTAAAGATGGTTTACTGATTCTAGAATAAAAAAAAATCCCGTTTCAAGACGGGGTTTTGTGTTATAATAGAGGCATGAAAACAAATGATATTGTCTATGGCGTCCACGCCGTTACCGAAGCCCTCCTTGCAAACACAGGGAACAAACTTTACCTCCAAGAAGATCTCCGAGGTAAGAATGTTGAAAAAGTCAAAGAACTGGCTACAGAAAAAAAAGTATCCATTTCTTGGACTTCAAAAAAATCCCTCTCTGAGATGACTGAAGGTGCTGTCCACCAAGGTTTCGTTCTACGAGTATCCGAATTTGCCTATAGCGAACTGGACCAAATCCTTGCCAAAACACGCCAAGAAGAAAATCCACTTCTATTGATTCTGGATGGGTTAACTGACCCTCATAATCTAGGTTCCATCTTGAGAACAGCTGATGCGACCAACGTTTCAGGTGTCATCATTCCCAAGCACCGTGCTGTCGGAGTTACTCCTGTCGTTGCCAAAACGGCCACAGGTGCTATTGAACACGTTCCAATTGCCCGTGTGACTAATCTGAGCCAAACTCTAGATAAACTCAAGGATGAAGGTTTCTGGACCTTTGGAACGGATATGAACGGTACTCCTTGCCACAAGTGGAATACAAAAGGGAAAATCGCCCTCATCATCGGAAATGAAGGAAAAGGCATCTCTAGCAACATTAAAAAACAAGTCGATGAAATGATTACCATTCCTATGAATGGCCATGTTCAAAGCCTTAATGCCAGTGTTGCTGCAGCTATTCTTATGTACGAAGTTTTTCGAAATAGACTATAAAAAAGTTTCCAGTCATCTGATTGGAAACTTTTTTTATGATTAACTATGTTCTGTGATAAATTTATAGGCTTCTTGACCAGCAATAGCCCCATCTCCAACCGCTGTTGTTACTTGGCGAAGGTCTTTCAAGCGAACATCTCCAACTGCAAAGATACCGTCAACTGCAGTTTTCATGTGGTTATCTGTCACAATCCAACCTGCCTGATCTTGGATATTCAATTCTTTAACAAAATCGCTAAGAGGGTCCAAACCAACATAGATAAAGACACCACCAAAGGCTTGCTCTGTCACTTGACCTGTTTTCACATTTTCAAATACGACAGATTCTACTCGGTTTTCACCTTTGATTTCCTTCACTACAGAATCCCAGATAAAGCTGATTTTCTCATTCGCAAAGGCACGGTCTTGTAATACCTTTTGGGCACGGAGTTGATCACGACGATGAACAATGGTAACAGTCTTAGCAAAACGAGTCAAGAAGAGGGCTTCTTCAACAGCTGAATCTCCGCCACCAACTACCAACAAATCTTGGTCACGGAAGAAAGCACCATCACACACGGCACAGTAAGAAACACCACGACTATTCAGTTCTTCTTCTCCAGGTACTCCCAAAGGACGGTGTTTAGAACCAGTTGCTACGATAACTGTACGTGTTTCATATGTTTGGTCAACGGTCATCACTTTCTTAAAATCACCATGGTCTTCGACATTTTCAACATAACCATAAATGTACTCAACACCAAGATTTTCAAGCGGTTCAAACATCTTTTCTGCCAATTCTGGCCCACTAATATTAGCGTATCCAGGGTAATTTTCAATATCAGATGTATTATTCATCTGACCACCTGGCAGACCACCTTCAATCAAGGCTACTTTTAGATTGCTTCGAGCAGCGTATAAGGCTGCAGTCATCCCTGCAGGTCCAGCACCGATAATAATAGTATCGTACATATAGTTTCCTTCTTTCTTGTTGTAACTATCTTTATTCTAACTCTTTCTTGTCAATCACGCAAGGATTATGCCTTGAAAACAAGAATTAAACTCATAACCGCAAAGGATAATACTGGAACAACCAAGACACCAATCATAATCATATCATAGAGATGGGCTTGGCGAGCCTTGGCTGTCTTATCAACTCCCGACATGGCTCTCAGTCCAATCCAAATCCCTAAAAAAATCAGGACGAGGATGGTGGTCAAGATCAAACTCTCGAAATATAAAGAAAATAGTTGCAGTAGCATGATTTCTCTCATTTCTATCTTTTTTAAAGAGTAAACTCAGCTAGTCCAGCTAACTGAGTTTTTCTTTATCTATTATATCAAATATAAGTCCGTTTGTAACTAGCGAAGAATTCTTTTGTTCGCTCTTCTTTAGGATGGTGGATAATCTCATCCGGTGTTCCAGACTCAATGATTTTCCCCTTATCTAGGAAGAGAATCTTATCCGCAACTTGAGCTACAAAGGACATGTCATGACTAACCAAAATCATGGTTTGACCTGACTTAGCAGCATCTGCAATAGACTTCTCTACTTCACCAACCAATTCTGGGTCAAGGGCTGAAGTTGGTTCGTCCAAGAGTAAGACATCTGGTTTCATGGCAAGAGCACGCGCCAAGGCAACCCGTTGCTTCTGTCCACCTGATAAATGTCTAGGGTAATGGTTCTCACGGTCAGAAAGCCCAACCTTAGCCAACTCTTCCTTGGCAATCTTAGTCGCTTCTTGGTCAGACAATTTCTTGACAACAACCAAGCCTTCTTTTACATTATCAAGTGCTGTTCGGCGTTCAAACAAATTAAACTGTTGGAAAACCATGGACAGCTTGCGGCGTAGGGCCAGGATTTCTTCCTGAGTGATTTTAGAAAAATCAACTGAGAAATCATCAATCTGAATTGATCCACTGTCAGGAGTTTCAAGATAATTGAGACTACGAAGAAAAGTTGATTTTCCAGCTCCTGAAGAACCAATCAAGGCTACAACTTCCCCTTTTTGAATATCTAAGTCCAGATGATCCAAGACAGTCTGTCCTGAAAAGGATTTGCTTAAATTCGAAATCTTAATCATTAACGAAGGTCTCCTTTCACATCTGTTTGCACTGTATCGGGTGCAGAAATAGCCATTTTTCTCTCGATGAAACGACCGAGGCTTTCAATTCCGATATTGACTACCCAATAAACAAGGGCAACGGAGATGAAGCGCTCAAAGTAACGATAATCAGCTCCACCCAGAATCTGAGCTTGGGCAAATACTTCCACAACACCCGCACTAAAGGCTAGGGAAGTTCCTTTGGTCAAGCCGATGAGGGAATTGATTAAGGTTGGAGTTGCCACAACGGCTGCATTTGGAATAATTACGCGACGATAAACTTGTGCTCGGGTCATACCCAGACTGCGTGCCGCCTCAATCTCACCAGGATTGACTGAGAGAATGGCTGCACGAATGGTTTCACTCGCATAAGCTGCTTCATTGAAAGCAAAGGCGACAATCGCAAAAGCAGCGGCTGGAATCGCATTGATATTGAAACCAGTTCCCCATTGCTGATTGAGAGCTTTCAAAGCCAAAGGAATTCCGTAGTAGGTCAACATGAGTTGCACCAAAATCGGTGTCCCTTTTAAGAAACTAACAAAGAAGGCCTGCAAGGGATATAAAATTTTGACACGATTGATTTTCACAATGGCAAAAAGAAGTGCCAAAACCAAGCCAAAAAGAGCACCACCAATTGTCAACATAATCGTTGTTGGAAGTTGTTGGACAATTCTCGGAATTCCATCAAAGACCGAACGCAAGCTAAAAAGCTTGCCATCCGGAATCAATTGCATCAAGTTTTGGTACCAATCTGATGCTAAAATCGTTGTAACATTCATAAAAACATCCTCTCCTGATAATGATTCATTCTACCATACTTCTGCCGTCAATGAAATTATTTGCTACGGTCAGATACAGACTTTGTCTACCTACTAGTTTATCATACTTTGAAACAGGGAGGTTATATATTTTATCTATCAAAGAGATAGATAAAAACTATTTCAATCCCAATTCTTCATAAGGTTTTCGATAACCGATTTGCTTAACAGTTCCATTTTCTACTAAAATGGGGCGTTTTAACAACATACCGTCGCTTGCTAGCAACTCAGCTGCTTCTTGGTTTGACAGACTTCCTACCTTATCTTTCAGTCCTAATTCACGGTATTTGATTCCACTGGTGTTGAAAAATTGCTTCAACTCGAAACCTGAGGTCTCTAGCCAGTTTAAAATGACTTCTTGACCAGGTGTTTCTTCCACGATGTGAACAGCTTTATAGTCTACACCGAGTTGGTTTAATTCTTGTTTTGCTTTTTTACAAGTTGAACATTTTGGGTATTCGATAAATTCTAACATGTGTTTCACTTTCTATTGTTTATATCTTTAAAATCTGCGTCTTCATGCTCCAAGAGCCAAGCTTTCTTTTCCACTCCTGCAGCATAACCTGTCAGACGCTTGCATGCTCCCAGCACACGATGACAAGGTACTAGGATAGACCAAGGATTGCGTCCTACCGCTCCGCCAATTGCTTGAGCAGAAGCCACTTGCAGATCTTGGGCTATTTGTCCATAGGTCACTGTCTGACCATAAGGAATTCTCTGTAAATAGGACCAAACTCGCTTTTCAAAATCCGTTCCGATTGGAGCCAAGGGCAAGTTGGATAAATCCTGAGACTTACCTTTAAAGTAAGCATCTAAGCAAGTAATAACTGGGTCTAAAATGGGATGACTAACAACTGCTTCTATCGTCTCATCTCCTAGTCCCCTCTCAAAATGCTTCTGCTCCTGCACCCAAATGCCATACAGATATTGCTCGTCAGCAACCAAAGACAAGGTTCCTATTGGCGAAAAGTAGAGCATTTTTACGTACTTCTTTTGCATTATTTCTTCAATTTTTGATAGGCCAAGCGTTCGCCATCAACTGGAACCTTACCAACCTGTTTAAAACCGAGTTTTTCAAAGATATGCTGCATGGCCTCGTTTGCAACATGCGTATCTGAGCGAAAATCTAGGTAATCAAATCCTTCAATCAAGCCTTCTAGGAAAGTCTGAGCAACCCCCTGTCCCTGGACATCTGCAGCCACAGCGATACGGTGAAAGACTAGGTATTCAGACTCCCTAGCTTGCCAGTTGCCTTCATAAATGGCTTCATAGGCTTCC
The DNA here is from genome assembly GCF_019218685.1 of Streptococcus vulneris. Taxonomy (NCBI): domain Bacteria; kingdom Bacillati; phylum Bacillota; class Bacilli; order Lactobacillales; family Streptococcaceae; genus Streptococcus; species Streptococcus vulneris. The sequence continues at coordinate 367,745 of NZ_JAHUZC010000001.1, forward strand.
TCTGGACTCTTGGTCACAGCAGCATAGGCTAATAGTTCTCCCTCTTCCAAGGCTACATAGGCTTGACCTGATATAATATCCTCAATAATAATATCAGCATTTGGATAACCATTTTGCCACTGGTCACTACCAGCATCCGCTAAACATTTTTTAGCATCCTTCATCACCTGCATGATGGCATCTACTTCATTTGGAAAAGCTAAACGAATCTCCATCTTTTCTCCTCATTTCTGACTAGTTTCTCCCATCATAGCATAATTTAATCCTTTTCACAAGCAGTTAAAACTTGACTTTCTGTTTTTATTATTTTATAATCTAGTTATTAAAACTAGATAAAAAGGAGTTGAAAATGAAAACTACCTTTTCCTACCCAAAATGGGCAGAAATTCCAAACATCGACCTCTATCTGGACCAGGTTTTACTCTATGTCAATCAGGTCTGCGCCCCTATCTCTCCTGATAAAGACAAGGGCCTGACAGCATCTATGGTCAACAATTATGTGAAACATGGTTACCTGACAAAGCCTGACAAGAAAAAATACCAACGCCAACAGATTGCCCGTTTGATCGCTATCACAACCCTCAAGTCTGTCTTTTCAATTCAAGAAATCGCTCAGACACTGAATACTCTCCAAAGTCAAGCCAGTTCAGATCAACTCTACGATGCTTTTGTAGACTACATGAACCAAGGAATTGATCCAGCTAATCCCATTATCCAAACCAGCTGCCAAACCGTTAAACTCTATCATCAAACTCTAGCCTTAATCCATCATACTCAAGAGAAGGTAATCCAATGAACACTAGTCTTAAACTCAGCAAACAACTCAGTTTTGGAGAGGAGATTGCTAATAGCGTGACCCATGCCGTAGGAGCAGTCATCATGCTCATCTTACTCCCCATTTCATCCACCTATAGTTATGAGGCACACGGATTTTTATCATCTATAGGCGTTTCCATTTTCGTTATTAGTCTCTTTCTCATGTTTCTATCATCCACCATTTATCACTCTATGGCCTATGGTTCAACCCATAAATATGTCTTGAGAATCATTGATCATTCGATGATTTATGTTGCTATTGCAGGCTCATACACGCCCGTCGTCTTGACCTTAATGAATAACTGGTTTGGCTATCTAATTATTGCCATCCAATGGGGAACGACCATCTTTGGTATTCTCTATAAAATCTTTGCTAAAAAAGTCAATGAGAAATTTAGCCTTGCTCTTTACCTGATTATGGGCTGGTTGGTTCTGGCTATCATTCCTGCCATTATCAGTCAAACAACGCCAATTTTCTGGAGTCTCATGGTAACTGGCGGACTTTGTTATACAGTTGGAGCTGGATTTTACGCCAAGAAAAAACCTTATTTCCACATGATTTGGCATCTCTTTATCCTAGCTGCATCTGCCCTCCAATACATTGCCATTGTTTATTACATGTAAAAAAGTTGAGAAATTCAATCTCAACTTTTTTCTTTACACATATTGATAAAGTACTGGTGCAAGCGCACATCATCAGTCAATTCTGGATGAAAAGAGGTCACTAACATATTTTTTTCTTGAGCAGCAACGATTTGATTGTCAACTGTTGCTAGAATTTCTACACCCTCTCCAACACTACTGATAATTGGACCACGGATAAAGGTCATTGGAATCTGACCGACTCCCTTACATTCTGCTTCCGTGTAGAAACTTCCTAATTGGCGCCCATAGGCATTGCGCTCAACCACCATATCCATAGTTCCTAGATGACTCTCTTCATGAGAAGTAATTTCCTTAGCCAGCAAAATTAAACCCGCACAGGTCCCAAACACTGGTAAGCCAGATAGAATGGCTTCTCGAATGGGAATCAGCATGTTCTGGTCTCGTAAGAGCTTGCCCATAGTTGTAGACTCACCACCAGGTAATATCAATCCCGACAAATCACTCTGATGTTTCTGAAAATCATCTAGATTTCTGATTTCAACACTCTCGACACCTAATTGATCTAGCACTTTTGCATGTTCTGCAAAGGCACCTTGCAAGGCCAATATTCCAATTTTCATCTATTTTCCTCGCTCTGCCATGAGAATTTGAATTTCATTTTCATTAATACCAACCATGGCTTCGCCTAGATCTTCAGAGATTTGAGCTAGGATTTGAGGATTTCGGAAATTAGTTACCGCTTTGACAATGGCACTCGCTCGTTTAACAGGATCGCCTGATTTGAAAATACCTGATCCAACAAAAACACCCTCTGCCCCTAATTGCATCATTAGCGCTGCATCTGCTGGCGTTGCAACGCCTCCAGCCGCAAAGTTTACAACAGGCAATTTTCCATGTTCATGGACGTATTGAACCAATTCTACAGGGACTTGCAAGTCCTTAGCAGCAACATAAAGTTCGTCCTCGCGTAAGTTTTGAATGCGGCGAATTTCCTGATTCATCATACGCATATGACGAACAGCTTGGACAATGTCTCCTGTCCCTGGTTCTCCTTTTGTACGAATCATAGAAGCACCTTCAGCGATACGACGCAAGGCTTCACCCAAGTCCTTAGCCCCACAGACAAAAGGAACTTGGAATTCTTTCTTATCCACATGGAAGCGGTCGTCAGCTGGAGATAAAACTTCACTCTCATCGATATAGTCAATCTCAATAGCCTCTAAAATCTGAGCTTCAACAAAGTGCCCGATTCTGACCTTGGCCATTACTGGAATGCTAACCGCTTCTTGGATTTCCTTAATCATCTTTGGATCACTCATACGGGAAACCCCACCAGCTGCACGAATATCAGCTGGAATCCGCTCCAAGGCCATCACAGCGGCCGCACCAGCAGCTTCTGCAATACGAGCCTGTTCAGGATTCTGAACGTCCATGATTACACCGCCTTTGAGCATCTGTGCCAAGTTTTTATTTAGTTCATAACGATTTTCAGTCATTTCTTTATCCTCATTATTTGTATTGGTAGCTACCATTTCATTTTATGTTAGATTAGAATGAATCACAAGATAAAAAAACCATAATTGTATGGGTACAGATTGACTAAAAAACTATCTGACCTTAACTTAAGGCCAGATAGCTCATTCATTTTTATTTTTCAGCTGTAAGTGCAGCCATTGTGATGTAGTTGTATGGTTTGTTGAAGTGTGGCAAGAAGAATAGGTCTGTCAATGCCAATTTATCAATTGTCACATGCTCTTGGATAGCAAGTGAAAACATGTGGATTCCCATGCTGATTGCAGAATCGTGTGAAACCATTTGTGCACCAAGAATTTCACGGCTATCTTTGTCAAAGACAATCTTGATGGCAACTTCATGGTTGTCATGCTTCATGAATTCTGGTTTTTGAAGATCGTTAAAGCCTGTTTCAGTTGCGTTGTAACCAGCAGCTTTAGCTTTTTCAAGAGTCAAACCAGTTGAAACCATGTGAAGACCGTAGATTGAGATACCATTTGAACCTTGAACACCGATTCCTTCCAATTCATGGCCACAAGCGTTATATGCACCAACGATACCAGTACGAACAGCATTTGAAGCAAGAGCGATGTAGCTAGTGTCTTTACGAGCGTTGTCATAAACAGTCGCACAGTCACCTACTGCGTAAACGCCTGGGATAGATGTTTCTTGTTTCTTATCTACAAGGAAGGCACCGTTACGGAAGAGTTCAATCTTACCATCAGCTAGAGTAGTATTTGGACGGAAACCAACTGCAAGGATAACCATATCCACATCGAAAGTTTCTTTATCAGTAATCAAGCGTTCAACTTTACCGTCACCCTCAATTGCTTTAACAGTTTGACCAAGCGCCAAGCGAATGTTGTGATCTTCCAAGTTCTTCGCCATCATTTGTGTGAAGTCTTTATCATAGTAACCGTTCAAAACAGTATCAACGATATCAACAAGGACAACTTCTTTTCCAAGACGTTCAAAGGCTTCAGCAAGTTCAACACCGATGTAACCACCACCAACAACGGCGATACGGTCAAGGTGCTGGCTCTTGTCAGCAAGTTTATTGATAACTTCTTCAGCGTTTTGGTACAATTTAACGAATTGTACATTTTCAAGAGTTGCTTTAAATTCGCGGTTTCCTTTAACAATTTCAACACCTTCGATTGGTGGCAAGATTGGTGTAGAACCTGTAGCGAAAATCAATTTCTCGTATGATTCTTTGTGCTCTTTCCCTTCAACTTCTGCAGTAACTACTTTGTTATCATAGTCGATTGACAGAACTGGTGAATTCATGTAAACCTTAGCACCTTTAGCTTCCAATTTTTCTTTATCAGAATAGAACAAGCCTTCAGCACCATCAATTTGTTCACCAATCCAAAGGGCCATTCCACATCCTAGGAAAGAGATGTTAGAGTTTTGGTCGAATACAACAATTTCGTTCTCATTGCCAAAATTATCCAACATAGTATTAATACATGCTGTACCAGCGTGGTTAGCACCAACTACAACGATTTTACTCATAGAAAAATTCCTACCTTCAATTTTAAATTTACCCTTCTAGTATAACATTTACTGTTAGCGTTTACAAGAGTTTAGCTAATTTTCCCGATTTTTTTGTAAAAAAATGTAAATAATCTGTATTTTATCAGTCTTTCTTACAATTACTCTTTATTTTCTGAGCATATTTCTTGACAAGTTTACAAATTTTATTTGTGAAAACGCTGACTTTATGGTATGCTAGTATCATGGAAAGAAAATGTAAGGGGTTAAATTTAATATAAATTTACAATATTTCAGCCTTCTTTTCATAAAAGAAAGGAGTTGGTAGCTTGCCTCTTAGTTCACATTCTGAACGGCTAATGGGGACTACTATCACTATTTCATTAGTGGATGAGCAAGCCGATATCTTGCTCCAAAAATCCTTTGATTTGCTCAAAGAGTTAGAATATCGTTTCAATGCAAATAGTCAAGAATCGGAGTTGATGGAAATCAATTATCAAGCTGGAATAGCTCCAGTCAAAGTTCATCCTGATTTGTTTGAATTGATTTCACTTGGATTAGAGCATAGCCTAGCGCCCTCTAGTCATCTCAACATCAGCATTGGTCCCTTGATTCAAACCTGGCGTATCGGTTTTTCAGATGCCAAAGTGGCCCAGCCTCAAGAAATTGAATCAGTACTTCCTTTAATCAATCCTCATTCTATCGAGTTAGATTCTTCGACTTCCACTGTGTTTTTGAAACAAAAAGGAATGAAGATCGATCTTGGTTGTTTAGCCAAGGGTTATAGTGCGGATAAGGTTGCCCAATTTCTGAGAGAGGAGGGAGCGACATCTGCCTTGATCAATCTGGGAGGGAATATCCTGACTATTGGAAAAAATCAGGCAAGAGGGGATCAGCCTTGGCAAATTGGGATTCAAGACCCAGCCAATCCGAGGGGAAATCACTTAATGACCATCCCTGTTGTCAATAAATCTGTCGTGACTTCAGGCATTTATGAACGTCACCTAACAATCGATGGAAAAGATTACCATCATATTTTTGACAGTCAAACAGGATATCCTGTTGAAACGGAACTAGCTAGCCTCACCATCATCTCTGATAAATCCGTTGATGGTGAAATATGGACAACTCGTCTTTTTGGAGAAAGACCTGCTTCTATCCTCTGGCAAGTCGAAAGTTTGGAGGGCATCGAAGCTATCCTCATCGATAAAGAAGGTCACCTAAGCTGTTCTTCAGGAATTCCTACTCTATAGAAATAGATGTTTCAATGGAGTTTTAAAATCGTATTATGTAAAAAGAGAAAGGAAATCTCATGTTAAAACTTATTGCTATTGTTGGAACAAATTCAAAACGTTCTACAAACCGCCAATTGCTTCAATACATGCAAAAACACTTTGCTGAAAAAGCTGAAATTGAACTTGTTGAAATCAAGGATATCCCTGTCTTCAACAAACCAGCTGACAAGCAAGTACCTGTTGAAATTTTAGAAATTGCTGCTAAAATTGAAGAGGCAGATGGCGTTATTATCGGTACTCCTGAGTATGACCACTCTATTCCTGCAGTTTTGATGAGCGCTCTAGCTTGGTTGTCATACGGTATTTACCCACTTTTGAACAAACCAATCATGATTACAGGTGCTTCTTACGGTACGCTTGGTTCATCACGTGCCCAATTACAACTTCGCCAAATCTTGAATGCTCCAGAAATTAAAGCAAGTGTCCTTCCTGATGAATTCTTGCTTTCACACTCTCTTCAAGCCTTCAACCCAAGTGGAGACCTAGTGGATCTTGATGTTATTAAAAAATTGGATGCCACTTTTGACGACTTCCGTATCTTTGTAAAAATCACAGAAAAATTGCGCAACGCACAAGCTCTACTTCGCAAAGATGCTGAAGACTTTGACTGGGAAAATTTGTAAGATAGGAGACCAAAAAGAATGAAATTTGTTGGACTTGTAGGATCAAACTACGATCAATCATATAACCGTAAACTCTTGGAATTCATCCGTCGTCACTTCAAACTCAAATTTGAATTAGAAGTTCTCGAAATTGATGAAGTTCCAATGTTTAACCAAGACGAAAAATGGGACGAAAGCTTCCAATTGCGTCTCTTGTATAACAGAATTACGCGTGCTGATGGTGTCATTATTGCTACTCCTGAGCACAACCACACAATCTCAGCTTCTCTTAAATCTGTTCTTGAATGGCTTTCATACGAAGTTCATCCATTTGAAAACAAACCAGTCATGATTGTGGGAGCTTCTTACTACGACCAAGGTACTTCTCGTGCCCAAGTTCACCTTCGTAAGATTCTTGACGCTCCAGGTGTCAATGCCTACACACTTCCAGGAAATGAATTCCTTCTTGGTAAAGCTAAAGAAGCTTTTGATGTTAATGGAAATATCACAAATGAAGGAACTGTTAATTTCCTTGAAACATGCTTGGACAATTTTGTAAAATATGTGGGAGTCGTTTCAAAATTGAAAAAACCAAAACCAATTGAACCAGAAGATTTATATTGTACAAATTCAATTGCAACTACCATCCAAGGTGTTGACCCAGATGATCCTGAATGGGTAGAAAAAGCAGCTGAACTTGTTGGAGCTGTTTCTGGAGATACTTACGTTAAATTAGACCACGGTATCTTGACAGTTAACCAACTTGACATGTTCTTGAAAGCAATGCCATTTGAATTGACATTTGCAGATGATAATAATCAATTCTTGTACTTTAATAACGCACACCAAGACCCAGATACAATGTTTGGTAAACGTGTCCGTGCTCAATCAGGAAATAGATTAGGAACAGTACACGGTACATTGCCAGATTCTAGAATGAAAAACGTTGAATGGGTTGTCGGCGTATTGCGTAACGGGGATCAAGAATATGTCCGTACAATTGTGCCAGGAACACCTGAAGGTGTTATTAATACCCATAATTACCAAGCAATGTACTACCCAGATGGTTCATATGCTGGAATTAATGAGATTATCTTTAATTTCCAACCATGGCTTGATTGGTACCTCAATACAACTGGTCAACGTCTAGTCGGTGGAAATGCTGCAGCTCCTGCTGGCGGACATGGTCACGGCGATGCAGATGCTACATCTGGAGCTTCTGATTCAGGTGATGCCGGTGGTCACGGTGGTGGCGCTGACGCTACATCTGGAGCAAGTAACTAATCATTTTAGGAACCATCTTGGTTCCTTTTTTAGCAAAAAAAAGACTAGCAGTTTTTGTCTGCTAGTCTTTTACTTATTATTTCATCTATCTTTGTTAAAAGAAAGAACACTTATTATGAGTTTGGATCATCGAGACTACGACCATGTAAACCTTTTTCACGTTGGACTTGGCGTAGTTTTTCTGGTGTAACATCGTTTCCTTCTTCGTCCACAATTTTGATTCCCTCAATGTGGTGACGAACAGAGCGACGATAACCTTCGATGTACTCCTCACGTAGTTTGGCTTGTTCTACTTTTTCTTCTGGGGTCAAGCCTTCTGTTTTTTTCTTTTTGGCAAGCTCGTTAATACGATCAATTTTTTTAGGATTCATATTTCTCTCCTTTATGATAAGATTTAATCCGTTTAACAGATTTTTATTTAGTGTTAATTTGGTTAAAACGAGCAAGTTTAGCTGCTTTTTGAGTTAAATGAGACAAGATAGCCAAGCGATTTTGACGGACAGCCTGATCTTCGGCCATAACCATAGTATTTTCAAAGAAAGCATCAATAACTGAACTAAGCGCAAAGAGCTGTTTCAATTGCTGACTGGCAGTACCTGATAAAACAAGTGTATTTACTGCTTCCGCCAAGGCTTTTTCTTGGTCATTTTCAAAGAGAGCTGAATCAACTGTAGCAACTCCTTCTGCCTTCTCAGCCAAGTTAAAGGCACGAGAAAGTGATTCAACAGATGGTTTGAAATCTTCTTCCTTACTTGCTTCTACAAGAGCACTTGCTGCTTCCAACATATCTGCCACGACAAAGTTTGATCCTGCAAGAACAGCTTCCTTGATATCTTTTGAAGTAGACCCCATCATCTTATCAACACGAGCCTTGATAAAGTCCATAACTTCTGCTTTATTTTCATAAGTCAAGCTGTCAAATGTTAGATCATAAAGGCTATCAATCAGCTCATCCATAGCAATGTGCCAACCAAAGGCATCCAAGATACGAACCACACCTTGAGTTGCACGGCGAAGAGCATAAGGGTCATTAGAACCTGATGGAATCAAACCTACTGAGAAGAAACTCAAAATCGTATCCAATTTGTCTGCAATGGCAAGCACTGCACCGACCTTGCTCTCTGGAAGTTCTCCTTCAGCTGATGTAGGCATGTAGTGTTCACGAATAGCAGCTGCCACCGCTGGAGTTTCCCCAGCAAGAAGGGCATATTTCTCACCCATAATTCCTTGGAGCTCGTCAAATTCGCCAACCATACCTGTCAACAAGTCAAACTTGTAAATGGCTGCTGCACGGGCTAAGTCAATCGTTTCATCCGCTGACAAACCAGCTTTTTCTGCCAAGAGTACAGCAATTTGACCCGTACGAATCATGTGTTCACGAAGGGAACCAATTTTCTCATGGAAAGTCACATTGTTTAATTTTTCAACAAGATCCGAAATGACCAATTTTTGGTCTTCACGCCAGAAGAATTCACCGTCTTCCAAACGAGCTACCAAAACTTTTTCATTTCCTTTGATGACATTTTCCAAATACTCTGCGTTTCCGTTACGGACTGAAATGAAATTTGGCAAGAGTTTGCCGTTTTGATCACGAACAACAAAGTAACGTTGGTGTTCCTTCATCGAAGTCACCAAGACTTCTTCTGGAACTTCAAGGTATTTGGCATCAAAACTTCCCATAAAGGCAGTTGGGTATTCAACCAAGTTCAAGACTTCATTAAGCAAATCAGCATCAATTTCGATACGTACACCATGCTCAGTTTCGATTGCTTTGATTTGGTCAACAATCATTTGCTCACGTTCACGAGGATCCGCGATTACAAACTGCTTACGAAGGTCTTCTTCATAGCTCAAAGCTGACTGAATCTTGGTTTCTTGTCCTAAGAAACGATGGCCACGGCTCACACGCCCTCCCTTGATATCAAGGAAATCCAAATCAAACTCTTCTTCATCTAAAAGAACAGTTAAAGTGTGAACAGGGCGGATGTATTCAAAGGCATTGTTAGCCCAGTGCATGCTGACAGGGAAAGTCAAGGACTTCAAGACATCTACAACACCAGGAACAATGGCTTCAACTGCTTGACCAATTTCTTCCTTAGTGACATAGACATATTCTTCACCCTTGATTTCACGAAATTCGATATCTTCAACAGTCAATCCTTTTCCACGAACAAATCCTTGAGCTGCTTTTGTGAAGTTTCCATCACTATCCAAGGCAATTTTCTTTGCTGGACCCTTGAAATCTTCTGTCAAATCAGACTGCTTGTCTGCAAGACCAGTCACACGAACAGCCAAACGACGTGGTGTTGAGAAGGTTTGAACAGCTTCAAAAGACAGGCGGTTTTCCTTGAGGAAGGCTGCCATTTTTTCGCCTAGTTGTTTTTCACTTGGTGTGACAACATAGGCTGGTAATTCTTCAAGACCGAGTTCTACTAATAAGTTTTTTGTCATGTTTTTTCCTTTACATTTTCTTCAATCTTTTTTGATATGCACCTTAAGTACTGGGGACGTCGCTAACTAACTTTGTGAGTCTGTATGGAAATCTAATACTAAATTGATCAAGATTTCCAACAGTCTCATCAAAGTGGATTTAGCTGACTAATTTTTGAACCTAAGGTTTCAAAAATCCCCACGTAACAGTACGGCGGTGCATATCCCTCTAGCAAGTCTTCGACTTGCCTCTAACGATTTTAGAGCACAGTATTACTCACTATTCTGCGTCCTCTGCTAAGAGTTTAGCTCGTGTTGCTTCATCTAAAAGTGGGTAGCCTAGGCGTTTGCGTTCTGCGACAAAGGTTTTGGCTACAACACGGGCTAGGTTACGAATACGAGCGATATAGCCTGCGCGCTCTGTTACAGATACGGCACCACGCGCATCAAGTAGGTTAAAGGTATGTGAACATTTGAGAACATAGTCATAGGCAGGGTGCACCAATCCTTCTTCCAAAGCACGACCAGCTTCTTTTTCAAACTTATCAAAGTTTTCAAGCAACATTTCTTGATCCGAAATTTCAAATGAATATTTTGAGTGTTCGTACTCAGGCTGGATAAAGATTTCTCCGTATTTTACACCATCAGCCCATTCGATATCATAGACAGAATCCACTTCCTGAATATAAGAAGCCAAGCGCTCCAAACCATAGGTAACTTCCGCAGTCACAGGGCCAGTTGCCAATCCACCTACTTGTTGGAAGTAAGTAAACTGAGTAATTTCCATACCGTCAAGCCAAACTTCCCAACCAAGACCAGCTGAACCAGTTGATGGATTTTCCCAGTTATCCTCAACGAAACGAATATCGTGTTCCAAAGGATTGATTCCCAATTTTTCCAAAGACTCAAGGTAAAGTTCTTGAATATTTGATGGAGAAGGCTTCATGACCACTTGGAATTGGTGGTGTTGGTAAAGACGGTTAGGATTTTCCCCGTAGCGACCGTCTGCAGGACGACGTGATGGCTCTACATAAGCCGCATTCCATGGCTCAGGTCCGATGGCACGAAGGAAAGTGTAAGGACTCATGGTTCCCGCACCTTTTTCATTGTCATAAGCCTGCATGAGCATACAACCCTGGTCATTCCAAAATTGTTGCAAAGTGAGGATGATTTCCTGAAAAGTCAATTTTTTAGACATTGTTTTCTCCTTTTTCTATAAATTACTTGCGACACGAGTCTGCCTCGTGGATTATACGAGACAAGACGAGTTAGTATTGCGTCTAGCTAAGCACCCTAGTGCTGAGCATGAGGCAGTCCGACTGTAAGGAGTTCTCTGTCACTGACGCAGTGAAAGGTTTGTTTCTTAGACATTGAATACTCCTTAATTGATATGATTTCTTTAATTCTAATTTTAAAAATAGGGATTTTAATTATTTAAAAAATTAAATTTGGTTGACTTGGTAAATCAATGGCTTTATAAGCTAATAATTTTTCTAAAATTCTTATTGATTCATCTGATGAAAACAGTGATTCAAACTGAGGAACATAACTTGATAGGCTTTGTTTAAAACATTTCTTGCACTTATTCTTTCCGTAACGGAGTACCACTTCCTTTAAGTCCATAAATAAAATATAACTTTCAGCATCTTTAATCTTTCTATCTACATATTCATTGAATTCTCTTGATATTTTTTTTCCATGTTTTATGTGAAAATCTTCGTGATTAAATGAAATATCTAAACGTAGTTTATTTTGAAGATTACTTGTTAAGAAGTCAACTATTTTATTTTTTAGTTCACTCATACTTCTATGATGATAAAGAGCTATATTTTCAATAGAATAATAATTTATTTTAAAAAGATTATCATGTTCAATCGAATCATTAAAATCTCCGTCAACAATTCCTACAGCATTCATATTCCCATTGTGAATTACTCGTTGCCTAACTTGATCACAGGACATCCCTTCAGGAAATACCGTTGTTTTTGGCGTTATATAACATGAATAAAATTCTGGATCTTCCGCATAAATTATCAACTTATCTTGACCAATTAATTTTTCTACTCCATCAAAATAATCAGCTTTATTGATATCAAAAGTATTCATTCTATAACTCCACTAAATCAAATTCCATTCTTTCACAAGCTTTGAAAACAAACGGGGCATGTGTTGCTATGATTATAATTTTTTCCCCGAGTATTTCAACTAGGTCTGTCATAATTTTACTCTGATAATTTAATGATAAAGAAATTTCTGGCTCATCCACTAATAATAAATCTTCTGAACTATAAACAACATTCAATATTAATGTCAATAAACGACGCTCTCCAGACGATAGCATGGACAAATCTAGCTCATCACCATCTTTCTTAGCTAATAGTTCATTATCTTTAAACTTTAAATAAATATTAGTATACTTTTTTAAAATTTTATTAACTTTTTTTATATTAGATAAAATAGTCCTTAATTTATTATCATCAATATCTTTAATTTTTTCATTGTTCTTGTCTATTTGCTTAGTAATCTTACTGACATATTGATTTGCTATATATATTTTTGCTCCTAATAGCTCTTGGATAATTTGTTCTTTTATCCTATCCAATTCCTCAAAATCTGGGGAAATATATTTCGCCGTTCTATTCAATCTTGAAAATAAAATAGCTTTGTATGCACTGAGTAAACTATTTCTTCGAAGATTATACCACTTATTATCATATTTAAAATCTGCAAAACGACGGTGTAAAAAGGAAGTGATATCTTCCACTTGCAAAATCTGGGGAATACTTTCTCCACTATGAAAATTACTTATTCCAAATGATTTTTTCACCTCATAAATAAGTCTTTCTGATTCTTTAAAAAATAGTGTCAACTGCCTTCCTTCGTCACCAATTGACTTTTTTTGTAGTAAATGCTCTACTGTTGTATTAAGCATTCTAAATCTATTACTTGGGAAAAAAGGAATTGTTTCATTATTCTTAACTATCTCTTCACTAATAGTTATAAAATCAACAAATGCTGATCTATTTTTTTCTATAAATTCATTATAAATACTTATTCCATGTTTATGTTTATCATTTAGTAATTCTAAAAACGATGTCCCCTCTATGTAGATGTTTTCCACATTAAATTGTTCAAACAAATCAACAAGTCTATTCTTATTTCTTTCTTTATTAGATAGATCTTGAAGAAGCTTTAATACCCTAGTTTTGCCTGTTCCATTAAAACCAAATAAAACGCTATTCTTATCTATATCAAGCTTAATAGAATTATCATTATCTCTAAATTTAAAAGTTAAATCCATGTTACTTACCCCAACTTATTTAATTTCAAATATAAAAAAACCGTGTCTTTACTCCTAAGTCAAGTGACCTAGGGGCGTAAAAACGCGGTTCCACCCTAATTTATTACTTCATTGTTTTTGAAAATACAACAGAAAGCGCCAGTTCTTTATCTTGCCCTACTTGGCTCCCACTATCCCAAGCTCGCTTGAAGAACGCCATAAGACTTTCTTTCCTGCAGACTATTATATCAGAATTGTAACATACTGTAAATCAAAAACTATAGAAAGATGTATAGTATTCTCTAATCACTTTTTGAAAAAGTTGCAAGTCCAATAACTGACAACAAGAGAGAAATTCCTGAAATACTTAGAATAATAGAAATCATGTTATTCTCACCAGTGGCTGGTAATTGTTTTCCTTCTTTGTTGACTGTAGCTAAAAGCACTTGTTGACCACTTCCAGCTAGTGTTTTATTCTCATGCTTAGCTTCTATATTGGAATGATGTATTGCAATTGATGTAGCTTTCTCAATTTTATCATTGCTAACTGAAGACTTAATAGTTGAGACTTGTCTATTGTGACTTACTAATTTAACAGATTGCACTTGAGAAACTGGTTTAGTTGGATTAGCTGGTTTAATCGTTACAACTGGTTTAGTTGGATTAACTGGCTTAATCATTACAACTGGTTTAGTTGGATTAGCTGGTTTAATCGTTACAACTGGTTTAGCTGGAATAACTGGATTAATCGTTACAACTGGTTTAGTTGGATTAACTGGCTTAATCGTTACAACTGGTTTAGCTGGATTAACTGGCTTAATCGATGCAACTGGTTTAGTTGGATTAGCTGGTTTAACCGATGCAACTGGTTTAGCTGGATTAACTGGCTTAATCGTTACAACTGGTTTAGTTGGATTAGCTGGTTTAATCGTTACAACTGGTTTAGTTGGATTAGCTGGCTTAACAGATGCAACTGGTTTAGCTGGACTAACCGGCTTAACTGGTGCAACTGGTTTAGCTGGATTAACTGGTTTAATCGTTACAACTGGTTTAGTTGGAATAACTGGTTTAACTGGTGCAACTGCTTTAGTTGGAATCTCTACTTTATTAGCCTTCAGTTTTACAGCCGTTTCTTTTAGAGCATCGATTACTTCATTAATTTCTTCTTGACTAGCTTCTGCATTTTCCAAAAGTAACTTAGCTTTGTTGAAAATAAGATTATATGCATCTTTCTCCTCTTTACCAGCTGTCAAAAATCTTGGATCTTTGTCTTGGAACTTCACTTCATCCACGATAACATTTTTTAGGCTCATGAAATCTGTTTCTTTCCCATTCAGCTGGTCTTGTGCTTTCAAGAAAGCGGTCAATAGACGGTCGATTTCATCTTGAGTTATCAAATCTTTTGTAATTAATAATGCCAAGAGTTTAAATTCACGATCATATTGACCTTTGAGTTCTTGATCAGAATTTATATATTTACCTTTTTTAACTGTCTCAGCATATGCTTTAATAGCATTCTTCAATGATGTGATATCAGATTCCTTACCATCCAATGTTTGCATAGCAGACTCTAAAGCCTTAACAATTTGGTCAATTTTATCTTGGTTAAGTTTACTTCCCAATGCTAGTTGCGCATCTTTGACACTTTGATCAAAAATCTCTTTTAACTTCTGTTTTGTATTATAATATCTTGGAGTTTTAACTACTTCCATTTGTTTATTTAAAGCTGCAATTAGAGCTAACTTAGAAACAACTGAAAGTGACAAAACATTATTTTTACCAAACAGAACTTTAAATGGTTGAAGATTATCAAGTAATTCATAACCCTTTGATAGATTTACAAGAACTTTATACTCACCAGTAACTACTTTCTTACCATAAGAATGTTTACCATATGTTTCAGCTGGCAAGACTTGGCTCTGACCATCTTCACCTACTAAAGTAATCGTTGTAGTTCCAGGAACAGCTTGATTAAAGCCAACCGTTACTGGGGCATATTTCATTTTGTTAGCCAAGAAGGTAATAGTTTGAAAACTATTTTCTTTCGTTAAATCAAATTCCCTAGATAGAGCACTCACAAATTTCAACTCTGTACGGTCATAGCTAAAAATTTCCGCAACATAATGCCCAAATTTCAAGAAATTAATATCTTTTGACTTATCAACAGTTACATATTGACCTTCGCTATTTTTAATGCGATAAACATAAGTTGTATCAATCTCATCATTGGTTTTATTATTTAGTATAGCAATTTTTACACGACCACTATTTTCTTCACCTACAAGATCTTTGAGAGATATAAAATCTACATTTCCCGCAAAGTCTTCTACATAATAGAAGATTTTCGATTTATCAACGTTCTTAGGAAGTGTATAACTACCATCTTCATTTTGTTTGATAATTTGATACTGTTCGATTTCTGAATCTGTCGCCTCTCTATTTTCAGAAGGACGAATATAAAAGACTTTTTCTAGAAGAATTCCACCATTTCCTACATCCTGAGGTTTGCGAGCTATGAATTGTTCTTTATCTTCTTGATAACGAATATATCCCGAAGTAATCAGAGGTTTTTGTGTATCGATTTGAATTTTAAATATTGTATATTGTTCTTCAGCTCCAGGGACATCTGGCTTATAACTAATAACATAGTCATAAATTCCATCAGAGACTCGATTTCCATTAGAATCCTGTCCTCCCCAAGCTGTTTTATCTACAATGTAACTTCTTGGATTTCTAGTATCGCCATCAAAATAATTTTTTACAAGGTCTGTTGGACGACTTTGCCAAATAGGCTGACTGTGTGTTGTATCCGAAGAATCATAAACCGTCGCACGAAGATTTACCAAATTTCTATAGACAAGAGTTTTAAATTTAACAGAATCTTTATTACCATCCTCATTTGGCGAGATAGCAAGGCGGATGTTCCCCTTTTCATCTAATTGTAGATGGTATTTTCCTTCAGCATCTTGTTTCACTCCGAGTACAGTCACTCGACTTCCTTGACGCTCTGCTTTTAAAACATTTACATCATTTTCAGAACTTGTTAAATAAGTTGCATCGTCTGAAGGTGAAATTCCTGGATTATCTTTATCAATTTCAGAGTAAAATCCACTGTTTCCTTCCTTAATCAATTGATAAATTGGTTTTTCAATTGCAGGTAGATTTTGGAATTCTCCCTTAAATCCCATAAATGGTAAACCAATAACAGAACCATCATCTGCAGGATTAACAAATCTAACAAATCCTTCTAGAAAATAACCATTTGGCATTATTTTGCTAAGTTCTTCAGTAAACTTACTTGTATCTACACTAACTGTTACCGTCTTCGTACTATGAGCTTTCACAGTTACTTCAGGCCAAACTGTTTCAGTTAGTTTTCGTGGACGGAGAGTGAATTTCCCTTCAGTAACTTCGTCCGTATTTGTATTTACAATCATCTTCAGTGTTTGGTCTTTATCCGAAATATTATGAATGGTAACTTCAAAGGTAAATTTATCACCAACATTGCCAAGAGTAACACTTGGATAGTTATTTGCACCTGTTACAAATAAATCTGTGCTTGTTGCCGCCATCGTGTCAACTACGCCAGCACCTTGCTGACGTGGAGAAGTATAGGCTCCAGTTTGTTTATTAAAATGTGGTTTTGCAGTAGACATAATTAAAGCTTTTACAATCTCTGAAATTTGACTAGCTGATAATTCAGGATGTTTCTTTGCTAAATATTCTTTGACTAATGCTGCGACACCAGCTACATGAGGAGCCGCCATACTTGTTCCACTGATACTTCCATAGCTATTATCGTTAAATGATGAATAGATATTTCCACCAGGTGCAGTAACATCTGGTTTCAATTGTCCATCTGTTGTAACTCCCCAACTTGAAAAATCTGACAATTGGTCTGCAACATCTGATTTACGATTATCCATCTTGTGATTAAAGACAATTTTATACTGACCAGACTTAAGAATTTCACCATAATGTTTTGAAATAAAGACAGATGGGATTTTCTTAGCATCACCTGTAACAGACATACTAACATTTGCACCTTCAACGTTGTTATAAATTAAAACTCCAGCTGCACCATGTTGAAGAGCATTTTTAATCTTATCAGAAAAATTAATTTTACCACGTTGAATCAGTGCTAACTTGCCTCTTACATCAATATTAGCAAAATCTTCTTCACGACCAATACCCGCTGCTACATATTCGTATTCTTTCCCTTTTTCAAAATCTTTTTCTGTTTCAGGTTTATTAAAATCAAACTTACCATAATCAAGGGTAGCGTCATTTTCTAAACCTTTTACTTCAAATACCTCAGTAGTTAGAATTTTATTATTAATAGAAGCAACAGAAATTGAATCTTCCACTGTAGAGGGATTTCCGACAAGACCATAATCAGGATTTGCTGCCAATGGTTGTGAAAAACCTCTACCGAAAGTATTACTATTACCTGCAGCGATAACAACAGATACTCCTTTAGCGCGTGCTCTTTTTACTGCATCAATGATATCTGAACCAGCATCTACCGTTGAACCCGCACCTGCACCCAAACTCATATTGATCACATCTGCACCTAATGCAACAGCATCATCAATAGCTTTTACATAAAGGGCAGAGGCTGTAGTTTTATCTCTGTCTGAAAAAACTCTCATAAACATAATTTGAGCTTCTGGCGCCACCCCGTAAACCTTCTCAGAATTCGGTGCTTTATTAACAGGATTTCCAGCTACAATTCCAGTAACGTGCATTCCATGAGACTCTTTTTCAGCCTCTTTTATATTATCAGTTCCATCAAAGTAATCATAAGCATATACTACTTTGTCACTGTACCATTTCCCATAGTCAATACCAGCAGCCTTTTTAGCTTTTTCGATATCATCCTGATTTTTAAATTTCGCCTTTGACGGATCAGAAATACGCAAAACCTCATGATTCAAATCAAGACCTGAATCTATAACAGCGACTACAGTTCCTTGTCCTTTATGTCCTGCTTCCCAGGTTTTAGGGACAGTAATAATTTCATTACTGGAGATACTGTTCGGCTTTTCTTTATGTCCACCTTGAGATAACGACTGTGATTGTATGCTTTCTGAAGAAGAATTACTTTTCACTGCTGATTCTTCCTTCTTCTCTTCACTTTTTATAGCAGTCGTTTCTTTCTGTGTGGTTAAATCCTTGTCTGACTTATTATCTCTATACTCGATAGAATCATCTTGTTTTAATGACTCTATCACTTCTGTTTTTTCTTTCGAAGAAGAATTTAGAGCATTCTTGTCAGCCGTGACTGGTGATGCAAGCTTATTTGAATCATCTAATTTATTAGTCGTTACAGTACGTGTAACTTGATTGGATGTTTCAAATTTTCCCTCATCGGCACTAACCTGTGCGAAAGCAAATCCGAAAGCAAAGACCGTTAGCAGAAAAATTGTTGCTATTTGGTACTTGTTATGACAAAAATCTTTGCAATCTCCCATAAAATCACTCCTTTTTATTTAAAATTAAAAGTATTATATACCAAATTATCTGAAAATTCTATCAAAATATTATTTTGTAACAAAATTGTAATATTAACCAATCCTATCATGAGATTTAAACATAAAAAAATTTAGCCTCGATTAATACAAGACTAAATTTATTTATTGAAAAATTACTTACGATTTAATTAGTTATTCAGCAAAAGTCTTACTGATCACGGTCATAGAATAGTTCATGTGCTTTTAATCGTGAATTAAGCATTTCAGGAACTGTGACAAAGTGATATCCTTGCTCTTTTAGATAATCTATAATCTTTGGTAAAGCATTGACTGTTTCAGCATGGATATCATGCATTAAGATAATCGAACCATTACGAACTTGACGTTGAATCTCTGTCAAAATTGCTGCTTCATTCTTACTCTTCCAATCCAGACTATCCACATCCCACATAATAAAACTCAAATCAAGGCTATTTCGAATGTCGTCTGTAATGGCTCCATAAGGCGGACGCATAAGTTTGGAACTAGAACCCAACACTTTAGTTAGCGCATCCTCAGTATCAGTAATCTGTTTTTTAGCTTCGTCAAGTGAAAGTTTTGAAAGCACTGGATGACTCCAACTATGGTTTCCAATAACATGGCCATTCGATTTCATGCGTTTCAAAATCTCTTCATTTCCAGAAACATTCTTACCTAAAACAAAGAAAGTTGCCTTGATACCATACTTAGAAAGTGTATCTAATGCTTGATTTGTCGTTGCAGGATTTGGTCCATCATCAAAAGTTAGAGCTACCACTTTTTGGTTTTTCTTTTCATAATAAGCCTTATAAAGTTCGGCATCCTTGTCTAATAAATAAGAGGATTGTACTACATCAAAGAAACTAGATACTGGTAAGGCAATATCATCTAGATTTTCAACTGACTGACTTGGATAAAGGATAATCTGACTATCCTTGTAATCAAAATTCCATGCAGACAAGTCTTGTTCAGAGAAGCCTTTAACAACTTGATCAATCTTTTCTTGGTCCAATTTCTTATCCTGTAAGAAAGAGGTGATTTCTTTTAACAACTGCTCTTTGGCTTTACTAGGATCTGAAAATAATTGATCAAGTGTAAAAGGTTTACCATCTTCTGTCAAATGGACTTTTGCCAGACTAGTTTTTTCAGTCTCTTCAACTTTTGACGAAGTTAAATCATAGACTTGTTTCATCACACTTCGGTTAACAATCCCTTTTAAAGTCGAATCCTGTTTCTCCGTATAATAAAAAACTAGATTTTCCTTGTATTCCAGATTTTCCTTAATATCCTGTGTCATGATTTCTTTTACAGATGAAATCACTTGCTCCCCTTGGAGAGGATAATAGGCAATTACTTCGGCTTGTCCCTTACGAAAATGATCTTTCTGATTTCCCTCACTCAATTGATCATCTTTCTCTTTTTTGAGCGTTTCAATCCTTTGTTCAAAACTTTGCTTTGTATATATTTTGTATCCAATCATTGAACCAAGGACACAAATACTTACTGAAAAGATAGCTACTAGGGCTATTAAACCGATTCTCTTTTTATCGTGCTCAACACGATTTGCTCTACTTTTATCCATAGAAATATCATATCAAATTCAGGCTATAATTTCAATGAGAAATAAGTACTATTACTCGTTTTGAACAAAAAAATAGGCTCCATAATATCTATAGGGGGATTTACCCACTACAAATATTATAGAGCCTTTTATTATGTTAGAAACGAATCGTCTCACGTGTTTTTTCGTATGAAGTGACAAAACGGTTGGTTACACCTGGTTCTGCAACTTCCAAAGCTTGCGAAATCTTATCAAATGAAGCATGATAATCAAATTCTTTTTCAAAAATTTCTAATGATTCATTAAAAGCTTCTTGAATTCGTTCATCAAATGAGCGGTAACGGTTCGAATACTGTAGCAATTGTTCTGTCAATGTTGCATATTGAACAATATTATATGTTTCTTCTTCAAGTGCTTCCATATCATTGGTTGTAATTTCAAGCATACGGTTCACAGCTTCGATATTGACCCGAGCTTCTTCTAGTTCAGCCATCAACTCTTCAGTATGGTTACTTGCTGTAAAGAACAACTGTAAGAAATTCTGAGGAATACCTGGAAGATTGCGTTTTTCCATATATCTCTTAATCGTGTGAAGACGATTAACATAAACATTTGCCTTCTGGCGAGCATTGATATCATCTTTTTCAATCTGAGCAAGGCGTTGACTAACCGCAACTTGTTCATCTTCAATTTCCTTCAAAGTCGCTTGTAAGTTTTCCAAACGATCTTCAAGGAATGAATAAGGTTCAGAATGTTCCTCTTGTTCAGAAGTTAATTCCAATACAGATTCTTCTAAAGATTCTAACTCAGCTTGTAATCTATGAACATGACTAACATCCGTTTCAGATAGTAGGTAATTGTTACTCAATCGTTGAATATCTTCCACTAAAACAGCATTACTATCTTTCATGTGTTTCAAATATGTAGGAAGGGTTGCAACTAAGCCTTCTACTACTTTTTGAGCAGCAATTTCTCGTGTAAAGATATCATAGAGTGTATTGATTTCTTCTTGAACTTGAGTATTTTCATACTCAGCATTATCCAACTCTAATTGTGCAATATTTTCGTGGTTTTTCTTCAAAGCTTCATAAAGCAATTGGAAGCGAGATTCAATATCCGTTTCAGCGAAATGATAATTAGCATCTAAAAGTTTACGGTAACCGTCTTCCAAATCTTCCAATTGATCAGGTAGCTCTTTAGATAATGTTTTTACAATTGCTGGCAGGCGATCTACTATGTGACTCAAAGCCAAGATATGATTTTCAGCATTATCCAAAATCACAGCAGCTTCTACTGGGTCACCTGAAGTGTTCAAAGTAACAAACTGAGAAAACTCTGATTGGATATTTTCCAATTGTTTTTCGATTTCAGATAAACCTTGGCCATATTCTTCAGAATGATCAGCCACTCGGTGTTGCAACTCTTCAAACAAGTCCAAAGTATGAAGAACACGTCCACTATTTTTAGACTCTTGTTTCTCCAAATCTGCCAAAGCATTACGAATTGCCGCAATATCTTCTTCAATCAAGGTAATTTGACTCTCGATTTGGTCGATTTGATGACTGGCCTTGAAAAAACGGAATGAGTTGTTATAGCCTTCTGCCTCAAAAAGATTATTTTCGATATCTGCAAAAGAGTTAAGAGATAGGTCAACCCATTTTTGGTTCCATTCACGGAAAGTCACTTGACTTTGTCCAATCAAATGCATATTTTTTACTGCTTCGACCTCATCATTAACAGGAAGATTATAGAGCTGTTCTTTTCTTTCTTCAAGACCTGTTAATCTAGTCACGTTTCGCTTGCGTAGAAAAATAGCTGCTACATAAGCCAGAATCAAAATGACTGCAATCGCAACCATTAGATAAATTAGTTGTCCATTAGACATATTAAACTCCTTTTATACTAGAAACAATCGTAATGATTATATCATATTTTTTAAACCATGGGAACCATTTCCCATTTTTTAGACGTCAAGTGTACTATAGACAGCATTTTCTTCGATAAACTCACGACGAGGCTCTACTCGATCCCCCATCAACATATCAAAGATTTTATCTGCTTCTGCAGCATCATCCACAGAAACTCTAGCCATTAAGCGATGTTCGGGATCCATGGTTGTTTCCCACAATTGGTGGTCATCCATTTCACCAAGACCCTTATAACGCTGAATAGTTGGTTTGGCACGACCTTCACTGTGGCGGGCTAAGGCTTCTTGGAGTTTAATTTCTTGATCTGCCCCTGGCTGGATATATTCTTTAATCTCGCTTCCAACCTTGACACCATAGATTGGTGGTTGGGCGATATAAACATAGCCAGCTTCTAGAATTGGTTTCATATAACGATAAATCAAGGTTAAAAGAAGGGTACGAATATGAGCACCATCGACATCGGCATCGGTCATCAAAACGAGTTTTTGATAACGGGCTTTTGAAACATCAAATTCTGCACCGAATCCTGTTCCCATCGCTGTGAAAAGACTACGAATTTCTTCGTTAGCTAGAATCTTATCCATACTTGCCTTTTCAACGTTCAAAATCTTACCGCGGATTGGAAGAATTGCCTGAAATTCACGGTTACGACCAGATTTGGCTGACCCACCAGCTGAGTCTCCTTCGACGATGAAGAGTTCTGTCTCTGCAGGATTGTTAGAAGAACAGTCCGCCAGTTTTCCTGGAAGGTTAGAAATTTCCAAACCAGATTTTTTACGGGTAACTTCACGCGCACGCTTGGCAGCCACACGAGCCTTAGCAGCCAGAATTCCTTTTTCTACAATGCGTTTTGCAATTTGAGGATTCTCCATAAGGAAATCAGAGAAAGCATCACTGAAGAGACGATTGGTAATCTTGACCACTTCGCTATTCCCCAGTTTTGTCTTGGTCTGTCCTTCAAACTGTGGATTTGGGTGTTTAACTGAGATAACTGCAGTTAGTCCTTCACGGACATCTTCCCCTGTTAGGTTGTCTTCATTGTCTTTCAGTAACTTATTCTTACGAGCATAATCGTTGATAACACGTGTCAAGGCTGTACGAAAACCTTGTTCATGCGTTCCACCTTCATGTGTATGAATATTATTGGCGAAACTCATGACATTTTCATGGTAACCAGTTGTGTACTGCATGGCTACCTCAACTGTGATATCATCCATCTCACCGTCAGTATAGATTGGTGTATCAAAGATAACATCCTTGTTCTCATTGATATATTCAACGTAACTAGCAATCCCACCTTCATAGTGGTAATGCTTAGTTTGTTCTAACCCCTCACGCTTATCTGTAATGGAGATTTGAAGACCACGATTTAGAAAGGCCAATTCTTGAATACGTTTATTTAATTTATCAAAGTCAAAAGTGGTTGTTTCAGTGAAAATTTCTGGATCCGGTGTAAAGTGAACAGTTGTTCCTGTTTTATCCGTATCTCCAACTACTTCAAGATCTGCGACAACATGACCACGACGGTATTCTTGGTAATGAATCTTACCATTTTTGTGGACATGAACGTCTAATTGAGTTGAAAGGGCGTTAACAACTGACGACCCCACTCCGTGAAGACCACCTGAGACCTTATATCCGCCACCGCCGAATTTTCCTCCAGCGTGAAGAACAGTAAAGACTGTCTCAACAGCAGGACGTCCCGTCTTTTCCTGAATATCGACGGGAATCCCACGCCCATCATCGACAACAGTAATCGAATCATCTGGCTCAATAAAGACTTGAATATGGCTGGCAAATCCTGCCAAGGCCTCATCAATTGAGTTATCAACAATTTCCCAGACTAGATGGTGAAGACCTTCTTTTGAGGTCGATCCGATATACATCCCTGGACGCATACGAACAGCCTCTAAGCCCTCTAAAACTTGAATTTGACTGGCATCATAATCTTGTGCCTGCAGATTTTTGATTTCTTCTGTCATCTTTTTCCTTTTTCTTACATGTCTAATACTTGTCTTAAATTCACGATACTGGTAAACAAGTAGGTAGCTAGTCCTGCAGCTTGCCCTGCTTCGATATCAATCGGCCGATCACCGATGACAAGACCAGAGTTAATTTGATACTTTTCTCTTAAATAAATCATGGACTCTGGACTTGGTTTTCTCTTAAAGCCTGAGTTAGAAGTCACCACTTCTGTAAAATAAGCTGCTATAGAGGTTTTTTCTAAAATTTCCAAGACCTGATCATTACGGTGAGAGACCAAAAAATGACGGCCATCTTGATTTGAAATGTCTTCCAATAAGTCAGAAACTCCATCAAACAAAATCGGATGTTCCAGCTCTCTGGCTTCATTTTCCTTGTACTTTTCTAAAAAATTCTCTAAGTTGGGAGCGAATATCTCAATCGCAAAATCAGTAGAAACCTTTAAAGCTTGGTACACACTGTCATGGTCTTGTGTGATGCCATACAGAGCTAAAGTTTCAACAAATGCAGCTGTTGAAGTTTCGTAATTATCTAGTAAAGTTCCACCTAAATCCCAGATATAATCGTGATATTTCATACCCTTCATTATAGCATTTTTTTGTGAAAAAAGCGATGATTTCCTTGAGTTTTGCACATAAAAAATGCTCTATATTATTTGTAGTGGGTAAATCTATTATAAATACTATGAAACCTATTTTCTTGTAGAAAAAAGTTCCATATGACCCATAATGAAAAGCGACCAAACCATCATTAGAGAGAATCATATGGAACAATTATATTTTAACACAAAACTACTTTATATAAAAAATCCTAATATCCAATTTATGGATGTTATTAATAAGGGGGGGAACTTCTCAAAGTAAGTTCCACTTGACTGGTATTGAGCCTAGCTTTTCACTAATCTTGTCTTGAAATTTTAAAATAGATTATAAAACCTTACTCAAGAAGTCTTTAGTCCGCTGTTCTTGGGTTTGTTCAAAAATCTGTTCGGGTGTTCCGTCTTCAACAACCACACCGTCTGCCATAAAGATGACACGGTCCGCCACCTCACGAGCAAATCCCATTTCATGTGTTACGATAACCATGGTCATTCCTGACTTGGCTAAGTCTTGCATAACAGCCAACACCTCTCCTACCATTTCGGGGTCCAGGGCTGAAGTTGGCTCGTCAAAGAGCAAGACATCAGGTTCCATAGCTAAACCACGAGCGATGGCAATCCGTTGTTGCTGGCCACCTGACAAACTCTGAGGGTAAGCATCTGCCTTATCTGGTAAACCAACTTTTTCCAAAAGTTCCTTAGCTCTCTTCTCTGCAACTTCCTTACTTTCACCTTTAGTCTTGATAGGAGACAAGGTGATATTTTCCATCACAGTCATATTAGGAAAGAGATTAAATTGTTGGAAAACCATCCCCATCTTCTCACGCATGGCAAAGAGGTCATTCTTCTTGTCCGTAATATCAACTCCCTCAAAGATAACCTTCCCTTTGGTTGCTTCTTCCAACAAATTCATAGAACGAAGCAAGGTAGATTTCCCGCTTCCTGAAGGACCGATAATAACAACAACTTCACCTCTTTTAATCTCGAGGTTGATGCCCTTCAATACTTCATTCTTTCCAAAGGATTTATGTAAATTTTCAATTTTTATCAAGGTTTCTGTCATTATTTTTTATCTCCTTGTCCCATACGTTTTTCAAAAGCTTTCAAGGCTACTGTCAAAATAGAAGTCATAATCAAGTAATAAAAGGCTGCAAATAAAAGTGGTGTTAAAGGTAGATAGGTTGTTGTAGAAACTGTTGTAGCCCCATTCCACAACTCCATGACACCGATAGCTGATAAGAGGGAACTATCCTTGATAATAGTGATAAATTCGTTCCCCAATGCTGGCAAAATATTTTTGATAGCTTGTGGCAAAATCACATAGCGCATCGCATTTTTAGGACGAATCCCTAAAGAATAGGCCGCCTCTAACTGCCCCTTAGGAACCGCATTAATTCCGGCACGAACAGTCTCAGAAACATAAGCACCACTGTTCATTGAGATAATCAAAATCCCTGGAATCAGACGAGAAAGATCAACACCCAAAATCCCAACCTGAATAGTCGGAGCATTGATATGCATAAGAGCAAAGGCAATCATAATCTGAACCATCATCGGTGTCCCGCGGAAAATCCAAACGTATAAGTTGGCAAGCCAAACAAGCGGTTTAAACTTTGAACGTTGCCCAAAAGCCAAGACAACCCCCAAAATAGTTCCCAAAAAGACAACACAGATAGAAATGAGAACCGTCACGACAGCCCCATAGTTAAAATAAGGTAAATACTTTGGTAAAAAAGAAAAATTCATAGTCACACTGCTTTCTAAAATAGAATACTGTATGATTATAACATGAATTGAATTAAAATTCAAATCTTTTGTCTAATTTATTCAAAAAATCTTTCAGCTGGTAGAATTAGCGAGAAATCTTAGTTTTTTCTAGTCAATTTGGCCTCCTTTATGGTAAAATAGTAACGATAAGAAATGAAGGAGAATCAAAATGGAATCACATTTGGTTAGAATCATCAACCGCCTTGAAGCAATGGCAAAAGACGGCGGAAATTTAAAACGTAATTTTGAACGCGAAGGAGTTGTTGTTGCAGAAGTTGCATACAGCCACGACGAAGAAAACGGCTCAATCTTTACCCTTCGTGATGTCGAAGCTCGCGAAACTTATACGTTTGACAGCATTGACTTGATTGCAATGGAGATTTACGAACTCCTTTACTAATACAAAACAAGCTGGGATTACACCCTGCATGTCTAACCAAAATCCTTTTTGTCTCACAAATAGGATTTTTTTATAGCCCAAATTCACAAAGATCATTATTGTAACAACTTCCCAAAGCTTCAATCTTTTTACTTGCTTTACACCCCAATCCTGTTATAATGAGAGTATAGAAATTTGACTATTTTTGACCTTTAAACAGGTCAGGCTAAAGAAAGAAATGAGGTAGATGTATGCTTTGTCAAAACTGTAAAATCAATGACTCAACAATTCATCTTTATACCAATCTCAATGGAAAGCAAAAACAAATTGACCTCTGTCAAAACTGCTATAAGATTATCAAAACAGATCCTAACAATAGCCTCTTTAAAGGTATGACAGATCTGAACAATCGTGACTTTGATCCTTTCGGAGATTTCTTCAATGACCTAAACAATTTTAGACCTTCTAACAACACTCCACCGACTCCCCCAACCCAATCAGGTGGAGGTTACGGTGGAAACGGAGGTTATGGTTCCCAAAATCGTGGACCTGCTCAAACTCCTCCACCAAGCCAAGAAAAAGGCCTGCTAGAAGAATTTGGTATCAATGTAACTGAGATTGCTCGTCGTGGCGATATCGACCCCGTTATTGGGCGCGACGATGAGATTATCCGTGTCATCGAAATTCTCAATCGCAGAACCAAGAATAATCCTGTTCTTATCGGTGAACCAGGTGTCGGAAAAACGGCCGTTGTCGAAGGTCTAGCTCAGAAAATCGTCGATGGCGATGTTCCACATAAACTACAAGGTAAACAAGTCATCCGTCTGGATGTGGTTAGCCTGGTTCAAGGAACAGGTATCCGAGGACAATTTGAAGAACGCATGCAAAAACTCATGGAAGAAATTCGCAAACGTGAAGACATCATCCTCTTTATCGATGAAATCCATGAAATTGTCGGTGCTGGTTCTGCGGGCGATGGCAACATGGATGCTGGAAATATCCTCAAACCAGCCCTTGCTCGTGGGGAACTGCAACTGGTCGGCGCTACTACCCTCAATGAATACCGTATCATTGAAAAAGATGCTGCCCTAGAACGTCGTATGCAGCCTGTAAAAGTCGATGAACCAACGGTGGAGGAAACGATTATTATCCTCAAAGGAATTCAAAAGAAATACGAAGACTATCACCATGTTCAGTATACTGATGCTGCAATTGAAGCAGCTGCAACTCTTTCCAATCGCTACATCCAAGATCGCTTCTTGCCTGACAAGGCCATCGACCTCCTAGATGAAGCGGGTTCTAAGATGAACTTGACCTTGAATTTTGTGGATCCTAAAGTAATCGATCAGCGCTTGATTGAAGCTGAAAATCTTAAATCTCAAGCTACACGAGAAGAAGATTTTGAGAAGGCCGCCTACTTCCGTGACCAGATTGCCAAGTATAAGGAAATGCAAAAGAAAAAGGTTACAGACCAGGATACTCCTATCATCAGTGAAAAAACCATTGAGCATATTATCGAGCAGAAAACCAATATCCCTGTTGGCGATTTGAAAGAGAAAGAACAATCTCAACTCATCCATCTAGCCGAAGATCTTAAGTCTCATGTTATTGGCCAAGATGATGCGGTCGATAAGATTGCCAAAGCTATTCGCCGTAATCGTGTTGGACTCGGTACGCCTAACCGTCCTATTGGAAGCTTCCTCTTTGTTGGGCCAACTGGTGTCGGTAAGACGGAACTTTCCAAACAACTAGCTATCGAACTCTTTGGTTCTGCTGACAGTATGATTCGCTTTGATATGAGTGAATATATGGAAAAACACAGCGTGGCTAAATTGGTCGGTGCCCCTCCAGGTTATGTTGGCTATGATGAGGCTGGGCAATTAACGGAAAAAGTTCGTCGCAATCCATATTCACTTATTCTCTTGGATGAAGTAGAGAAAGCCCATCCAGATGTTATGCACATGTTCCTTCAAGTCTTGGACGATGGTCGTTTGACAGATGGACAAGGACGTACCGTTAGTTTCAAGGATGCCATCATCATCATGACTTCAAATGCAGGTACAGGTAAGGCCGAAGCCAGCGTTGGATTTGGGGCTGCTAGAGAAGGACGTACCAACTCTGTTCTCGGTGAACTCGGTAACTTCTTTAGCCCAGAGTTTATGAACCGTTTTGATGGTATTATCGAATTTAAGGCTCTCAGCAAGGATAACCTCCTTCAGATTGTCGAGCTGATGCTAGCAGACGTTAACAAGCGCCTTTCTAGCAACAACATTCATTTGGATGTAACTGACAAGGTCAAAGAAAAATTAGTTGACCTCGGTTATGATCCAAAAATGGGAGCACGCCCACTTCGTCGTACTATTCAAGACTATATTGAGGATGCCATCACTGACTACTACCTTGAAAATCCAAGCGAAAAAGACCTCAAGGCAGTTATGACCAGCAAGGGAAACATTCAAATTAAGTCTGCCAAAAAAGCTGAAGTTAAAACTTCTGAAAAAGAAGTATAAATCCTATAGAAAAGGAGTAGAAAATAAAAATTTTCTACTCCTTTTTACTAAAATAACTATAAGTTCTTGACAGCTCAGCCTTTGTCCATTAAGATAATAATAAAGATAATAGATAATGAGGAAAATGCAATGGCAAACCCAACCTTTGGAGAAAAAAAAGAGAATGTAACCTACCAGCATCGCTATGGTGTTTACGCAGTTATCCCTGACGCTGAGCAAAAACAAATTGTTCTTGTTCAAGCGCCTAATGGCGCTTGGTTCTTACCAGGTGGCGAAATTGAAGCAGGTGAAAATCATCAGGAAGCCCTAAAACGTGAATTGATTGAAGAGCTTGGATTCACTGCTGAAATTGGTACCTATTACGGTCAAGCTGACGAATATTTCTACTCTCGTCACCGTGATACCTACTACTACAATCCTGCCTACCTCTATGAAGCGACTTCTTTCAAAGAAGTACAAAAACCACTAGAAGACTTTAATCATATTGCCTGGTTCCCTATTGACGAGGCTATTGAAAACCTCAAACGTGGTAGCCATAAATGGGCCATCCAATCTTGGAAAAAACAGCATAAGATTGGCTAAATCAAGCTACTTTATTCAAAAAGTGCTATAATAGAATTAGAAAATCGGAGGAAATGTTATGAAGCTTATCAATACAACAAACTCACACTCGCAACTTGTAAAAAGCCAGCTAGAAAGTACAGATGCAACCCTTGTTGAAGTTTATTCTGCAGGTAATACAGATGTTATTTTTACCCAAGCTCCGCTTCACTATGAAATCCTCATCTCAAACAAACACCGCGCTATTCGCGAACCTGAAATCGAAGCTATTCAAGAATTTTTCTTGAAACGTAAAATTGATAAGGACTCTATTGATGAAGCCAATATCAAAACCCTCTATTCAGAAAAATTAATTGGAATTTCGATTCCAACCAAATAAAATCTTGGAGAGATTAGAAAGTGCTTTAAACCTTATGGAACAAAATTGGGTTTATTTAGCTTTTTAAATCATCTCCAATTTTTTATCTTGAAATCCTATCATACACAATTTTATAGGTAACAAAGGAGACAAGCATGGGAGACATGATATATCGAGAGGCAAGACTTGAAGAATACGAAAAAATTGGAAAACTATTAGCCAATTCCTTTCTTGACTATCCCTTTTTAACGATTATAAGGGATGATTTAAAGAAGCCTGATTATTATCCTAATTTTGTAGAAACATTACAAACAATGCTTACCAGAGTCTATATTAAAAAAGGAAACTGTTTAGTTGCGGAACAAGATGGAGAATTACGTGCAGTCGCCCTTTTGCAACAAAAGGATTTCTGTATACTATCCTATCTACAAAATGGCGGAACAAACATTTTTCGCTACATTCGACCACAAAATCTCCTTAAATACTTTGACTTTGTAAAACGTTCCAAAAAGCATTTAGAACAATCAGGGGAGTTTGATTGGTATTTGATGGCTTTAGCTGTCAATATAGAAAGTAAGGGGCGGGGAATAGGCAGTACTTTTCTGACACAAGGGATTGAACCTTATGTCAAATCAAAAGGCTGTAAACACTTGGGACTCATAACCAGTACAGCTAGAAATTCCTCATTCTACGAGAAAAACGATTATGTATTACTGGACCATATGGACTTAAAATACGGGTCAAAATCAATTGGTAACTGGGCATTTTTGAAAACAATGAATAAATTATAACAGGCCAGCAATTTGCTGACCTATTAAAAAGGATAGCTCATATTTACAAAAACCAACGTTCAAAACGTTGGTTTTCTTATCTATTTTACTGCTTCTTTCAAAGCATCTACCTTGTCCAAACGTTCCCATGGAAGGTCAATATCTGTACGTCCCATGTGTCCATAAGCCGCTGTTTGACGGTAAATTGGACGCTTAAGGTCCAGCATTTGGATAATTCCTGCAGGACGAAGGTCAAAGATTTGACGAGCAGCTTTTTCAAGTTTGCTTTCAGCTACTGTTCCTGTACCGAAGGTATCGATACGAACAGAAACAGGTTGCGCAACACCGATAGCATAGGCCAATTGCACTTCTGCCTTCTTAGCAAGGCCTGCTGCAACGATATTCTTGGCAATATAACGAGCCGCATAAGAGGCTGAACGGTCCACCTTAGTCGCATCCTTACCAGAGAAGGCACCACCACCATGACGAGAGTAGCCACCATAGGTATCCACGATAATCTTACGACCAGTCAAACCTGAGTCCCCTTGAGGTCCACCGATTACAAAGCGACCAGTTGGATTGATGAAGAATTTTGTTTGCTCATCCAAGTAAGAAGCCGGAATAACTTCTTTAATGACCTTGTTAATCACATCATTATGAATTTGTTCGTTGCTGACTTCTGGATCGTGCTGAGTTGAAATCACGACTGTGTCCACACGTACTGGACGGTCATTTTCATCATACTCAACTGTAACTTGTGATTTAGCATCTGGGCGAAGATAGCTGATTTCCCCAGACTTACGAAGTTCTGCCAAACGACGAACCAATTTATGACTGAGTGAAATTGGCAATGGCATGAGCTCTTCTGTTTCATCCACTGCAAATCCAAACATGAGCCCTTGGTCTCCAGCACCAATCAAATCAAGCGGATCTTGGTCTGCATTCCCACGAACCTCCAAGGCTTCGTTAACACCTTGAGCAATGTCAGGAGATTGTTCCACCAAAGATGGATGTACTCCTACAGTCTCAGCAGAAAAACCATATTCTGTATTGGTGTAGCCAATCTCTGCAATAGTATCACGAACCACACGGTTAATATCCACATAGGCATTTGTAGATATTTCACCAAAAACATGGACTGAACCAGTATATACAGCTGTCTCAGCAGCAACGTGCGCCTCTGGATCTTTAGCTAAAATAGCATCCAAAATCGCATCTGAAATTTGGTCTGCAATCTTATCTGGATGCCCCTCAGATACAGATTCAGACGTGAATAATTTACGTTCTGACATAAAAATGTCCCCCCTTAAAAATAGTGTTATAGAGTTACAAAGTACTGATAGGTATTTTCATTTTCTAAGAGTTACAACGCGTAAGAAATAAAAACGATACTTTTTATTTCTGAAGCTAGTAAGACGCATAGGTTGACCGCATTATAGCGGCAACCGTAGAATGACGAGTGACTACTTTGGAACCGTCAGTCTTTGCGAATTACAAAGTACTGATAGGAAAACTCTTCGCGATAAATGCCTACCATCTTATCGGGACTATATAACTTTATCATTATACCATTTTTTAGCGCAATTTGCAGTCTTTAATGTAGTGTTTCTATTTAGATAGTTCGTTCTCATAAATAAAAAAAAATTGGAGCTCAGTACTCCAACTTTTTCTATTAAAATGTTTGGCGTTTTGCTTTACGCTCTGCACGACCGCGAGCACGATTTTCAGCACGCTTGGTCTTGCGACGTTTTTCATCAACCGCCCATTTAATTTTTTTCTTATAACCTGGTTTGACTTTTTTCTTTTTCTTTTTAACCAAACCAATCATTTCGATATCGAGCTTATCTTGTTTTTTCTCACGGTTTGCACGACGATCACGGTCATAGGTATCTTGAAATTCCCCATCTTTGACCATCTTAGGAGTAAACTTGATTCCCAATTTCTCCAACTCACGAATATCCGAGTCATCACTTGGCTGATAAAGGGTAATAGCTGTACCTGGTAGGCCTTTTCGTCCAGTACGACCAACACGGTGAACAAAGAAGGACAAATCTTGCGGAATGGCATCATTGATGACATGGCTGACACCTTCAATGTCAATTCCACGCGCTGCCAAATCTGTTGCGACAATATACTCAAAATCCAGATTTTTAACCTGGTTCATGATACGTTTGCGCTCACGAGGGGCAATATCTCCATGAATCTTCGCTACCTTCAATCCTTGAGCAGTCAGATATGAATGCAATTCATCAGCACGTGTTTTAGTGTTAACAAAAATCATTGCCAAATAAGGTTGCATCAACTGAGTCAACTGATAAATTTGAGCATTCTTATCGCGTCCTTTTGTCGAAATCAACCAATTATCAATGGTATCAGAAATGACCGTTTTGGTCTTGATTTTTTCCATAACAGGATTTGACAAGTATTTTTTCAAGAATGGTTGCAGTTTTTGTGGGATAGTCGCTGAGAAGACCATGAATTGCAGGTCTTTTGGAAGGCTGCCAGCAATCTTATCAACAGTTTCCAAGAATCCCATATCCAAGGTCATGTCTGCCTCATCGACCACAAAGTTCTTGGCCTTGTGAATAGCCAAATCACCGGATTTAACCAAGTCATAGATACGTCCAGGCGTTCCGATAACAATATGAGGCTGGTTACTTGCCAATTTCTCAATCTGGCGAGCCTTATCTGTCCCCCCCACATAATTAACCACACGAACTTCCATTTCTGAGTGGGCTGCAATCTGACGAGCTGCTTGGTAAATCTGAGTAGCCAACTCACGGCTCGGTGCCGTAATGACTGCTTGAACACTATCACTAGCTTCATCTAATTGCTGAAAAATCGGTAACAAGAAAGTGTGAGTCTTACCTGAACCTGTTTTTGATTCTCCAACCAAATCTCGGCCTGCCAGGACAATGGGAATCAACTTATCTTGTACCTCTGTTGGAGTTGTAAATTTCAACTCCTCCAAGGCTTCTCTAATATAGTTTTTAAATTGAAATTTCGTAAATGACATAATACCCTCGATTCTATCTATCCTATCAATTATACCACATTTTATTCCATTTCAGTAGTCTCACTTATTTAGGCTATTTACAGTAGCTTTTCTAATCAGAAAAAGGCTGGAATGTTATAATTCCAACCTCTTTTCATACTCAATGAAAATCAAAGAGCAAACTAGGAAACTAGCCGCAGGTTGCTCAAAACAGTGTTTCGAGGTTGCAGATAGAACTGACGAAGTCAGTAACATCTATACGGCAAGGCGACGTTGACGTGGTTTGAAGAGATTTTCAAAGAGTATCAGTTATTATTTCCAGTTTAAAATAGCACTCAAGCCATAGTGATCACTAACTTGTGGACTCTTGTTGCCATCAAATACGACATGTAAATTTTCCACCGCTAACTCTTTGGTAGTAAAAACATAGTCGATTCGAAGGGGTTCTGTGTTCCCCTTCCAGCCATCAATTTCTGGTGGAACAGTATAGCTACCACTTTTCTCTTTAGCAACTTCAAATGCGTCTTGTAAGCCTAATGGACTAGCTAAAATAGCTTGGTAGCCTTCCTGACCTGCTGGATTGTTGAAATCTCCAGCAAGCAAAAGTGGCTTGTTCAATTCTTTCAAGACAGCCTCAAATCGTGCCCATTCTTCTTGGAAACCTTTATCCCACCAAGAAAGGTGGACACTGGCAACTGCAAGTTCATTACCATCGACTACAGTTTCAGCTAGAGCGACACGGCGAGTATGATAGTCTGTTGGATCATCCACATCTGAAACCAAAATTTCTCTTGCTTCAATAGGTGTTTTAGACAAGATAGCCACACCTTCATGGTAGCGGTCATAACCAATATGGTTATAGGCCCAAGTCCAGTAGTAATCTTTCCCTTGCTCTGACAACTTTTCAACCAAAAGTCTAACATAATGATCTTTATGAATCGGCTCAGCTGCTGGTAAAGCTTGATAGAGATCATTAACTTCTACCTTAGGCGAGGTGATTACCTGATTGATTTCTTGGAAACAAATCAAATCATAATCTTTATCAAGAATATCTTCAAGCAAAAGCTGGAATTTTTCCTCGGCTTCTTTTTCCATCCAGCTATGAGTATTGAGTGTTAAAAATTTCATGCTTTTCTCCTAAAACAAGAGGTTGGAAAACAGCTTCCAACCTCAAGTGTATTACAATTCTACTTTAGCAACTGCTGTTTTAGCTGCAAGAGAACCTGTTTGTTCTAATTTAACTGATTTAATAGCTTCAGCATTTGTGAAGACAACCACTGTTGAAGTTTCACGACCTGCTGCACGGATAGCATCCAAGTCAGCTGTGACAAGAAGATCACCTGCTGCAACTTTTTGCCCTTCAGCTACATGAACAGTAAATGGTTTTCCTTCAAGACTTACTGTGTCCAAACCAATGTGAACAAGTACTTCAAGACCCGCTTCAGTCACAAGACCAAGAGCATGTTTTGTAGGGAAGATGCTTGATACAGTACCTGAAACTGGAGATACAATGTTTCCATTTGCAGGTTCTACAGCAAATCCGTCACCCATCATTTTTTGAGCAAATACTGGATCTTTTACTTGTTCCAAGGCAACAACTTGACCGTCAGCTACTGAGTAAACTTCCTCAGTAAGACCTTTGAATTGAACAGTGTTTTGTTGCGCTTCTGTCATTTGAGTTGGAAGAGTTTCAGGAATGATTTCACCTGAATCAAGGATATCTTGGATATCAGATTTCAATACGTCCGCTTTTGGACCGTAGATAGCTTGAACTCCTTGTCCTTTCATGACAAGACCCATAGCTCCTTCTGCTTTCCATTGTTCTGCATCACCGACTTTGTCAGCATCTTTTACAGTTACACGAAGACGAGTCATACATGCATCCACATCAACGATGTTTGCACGTCCACCAAGAAGGTTGATAATGTTTACAGCTTGAGAACCTGCTGCAACTTTCACTTCGCTGCTAGCTTCTTCTGAACCTTCAGCAGTTTCGTAATTTCCGTTACGTCCTGGAGTTGCGTAGTTGAATTTTTGAATCATGAAGTTTGCGATAAAGTACATGATTACGGCAAAGAGAACAGTTACCCAGATAAAGTTAACAATATCCATACCGATACCAGCGCTAATCGCAATAGGTGTACGAGTCAAGAACTCGATTGAACCGAATGAGTGCATACGTAGGTTCACGACGTCAGCCATAGCGAAGGCCGCACCTTGAACAAGTGAGTAAACAAGATACATAGGTGTTGCTACAAACATGAACATGTATTCGATTGGTTCAGTAACCCCTGTCAAGAATGTTGCAAGAGCTGTCGCAATCATCATACCTTTATATTGATGTTTCTTATCAGCATCAACATTACGGTAGATAGCCACGATCACACCCATCAAGATACCGAATGAACCGATCATTTGTCCAACTTTGAAACGAGCTGGGTGAACAGTATCTAACAATTGTTGGTAGTGACTTACATCAGTACCTTTGAGGTTAACAAGGTCTGTTACCCATGCAAGCCATAGTGGGTCTTGACCAAATACTTGAGTACCTTTAGCTGCACCAGTTAAAATGTCATAAGTACCACCAAGAGCTGTGTAGTTCATTGGGATAGTCAACATATGGTGAAGACCAAATGGCAAGAGCAAACGTTCCAAAGTACCATACAAGAATGGTGCAAGGATTGGAGCAGTTTCTTGTGAGTTGGCAATCCAGATACCAAAGCTATTGATACCTGTTTGAACTACTGGCCAGAAGGCAGCAAGTAGAATTGCAGCGATTGCTGAACGAAGAATGACTACAAATGGTACAAAACGTTTCCCGTTGAAGAATGAAAGTGCATCAGGAAGTTTACGGAAGTTGTAGTATTTATTGTAAGCAGTTGCCCCTACAAAACCTGAGATAATCCCTACAAACACACCCATGTTCAATGCTGGAGCTTCAAGAACACTGATGAAGTAATCAGCCACTTTGATTGAACCACCAAAGAGAGTTGTGACCATAGCATCTGGATTTTTCAACATATCTCCTGATACACCAAAGATTGTACCAGTGATACGGTTAATCAAGATGAAGGCAAGACCAGCGGCGAAAGCACCACCAGCACGTTCTTTAGCCCAGCTTCCTCCAATTGCTAGGGCAAACAAAATGTGAAGGTTACCGATAACCCCCCAACCAATTTGCTCAAGAATTCCACCTGTAACTACAAGTGGTGCAAAAGTTGGGTTAATCATTACGATAGACTTACCGATTGAAATCATCAAACCAGCAGCCGGCATAACCGCGATAACCACCATCAAAGCCTTACCGAATTTTTGCCAAAACTCGAAAGACAAGACATTTTTGAATGTATCTTTCATCATTCAAATCTCCTTTATTCTTATTTAGGCAAACGTTTTACGAAAACGTTTGCACTTAACTATGTATTAATTATACCACTTTAATTTTTTTTGTAAAGGCTTTTATAAAAAAAAGTAGACTTTTTTCTAAAATTTTTGTAGAAAAAAAGGAGATATTAAAACCTCCTCAAATATACTTCTATTTTATTTTAGATTTTCAGGAATCGGCGCATTGAAATTCCTGATCCGATTGAACCGATAAAAATTCCAATCACAAATAATAGAGCAATCATCAGTGGACTGAATATTTCTGGTGATATCATCGAAAGGTTCTGACCAACCAATGACTTATTAACCGATTGGTAAACCATTTTATAGACAATAAATACCAAAACTGATGGAAGTGTTGCTCCAAGCAAACCAATGAAGGCACCTTCAAGCAAGAAAGGCCCGCGGATATAGCCATTCTTAGCACCTACTAAACGCATGATTTGAATTTCACGGCTTCGTGAAATGATGGTGATACGTATAGTATTAGAAATCAAGAACACTGCAATGAAAATCAATAATCCCGCGATAACTAGTCCCCAGACACGAATAAATGAGGCTAACTTAAACAAGCGTTCTGTATTAGCACCACCATCTTGAACTTCTGATACACCTTCGATTTTTTTAGCCTCTTCTGCTACTGTCTTTACATCACTTGGTGTATTGGTATCAACGATATATGCATCATAGAGAGGATTGGCATCGCCTTCAAAGATTTTCCAGTTGTCCCCCATTGTTTCTGTCAACTTTTCATATTGTTCTTCTTTACTTGAAAACGTAACACTTTTAACGGTTGACATACTTTTCAAAGCATCATATACCTTGTGGTAGTCGTTATTTGTAACAGTTTTACCTTCTTTTTCAATAGTCTCACTATTATCAGCTACGTCCTTACGAATGTATACCATTACTCGGACATTATTTTCGATATCTGTAGCTAGTTTAGCCGTATTAAAGATAACAGATGCAAATATTGCAACCAAGGTCAAAGTAATCATAACTGAACTGACAGCAGCTACTGTCATCCAGCCATTTCGTTTCAAACTTTTTAATGATTCAAATAAATGACGAAAAAATCTACTAATCATCGTATCCATATTCTCCTTTAGCTTCGTCACGAACGACACGGCCATTTTCAATGGCAATGACACGGTGGCGCAAGGTATTTACAATCTGACTGTTGTGGGTAGCCATCAAGACAGTTGTACCTTGGAGATTGATGCGTTCCAGCAAGTTCATAATTTCCCATGAATTATCTGGGTCCAAGTTTCCTGTTGGTTCGTCCGCAATCAATACTTTTGGATTGTTTACAATGGCACGTGCTATCGCAATCCGTTGCTGTTCTCCCCCTGAAAGTTCATTTGGGAAAGAACGAACCTTATGCTTCAATCCAACCAAGTCTAAAACTTCCATAACACGTTTTTTGATATTACGGCGGCTCTCACCAATAACTTCCATTGCATAAGCAATATTTTCATAAACGGTTTTCTTTGGTAACAGTTTATAATCTTGGAAGACAACCCCAACACTACGACGTAGGAGAGGGACATCTTTCTTTTTAATTTTAACCAGATTAAAACCAGCAACAGTTAAGCTTCCTTTTTCGATTTTTACTTCACGGTACAAAGCTCTAATAAATGTTGATTTCCCAGCTCCTGACGGACCTACGATATAGGCAAATTCCCCGGGTTCAACAGTGACTGAGACACCTCGCAAAGCAGTCGTTCCGTTGTCGTATTTTTTGACGACATCTCTCATTTCAATGATTGACATGTGAGTTCCTTTCTATCTTAGCTGATTCGCCACTTGAGGTAGGCATCGATAAAACCATCTAGGTCCCCATCCATAACCTTATCTACCTGCGCAACTTCAAAGCTAGTTCGATGATCTTTTACCATAGTATAAGGCGTGAAAACATATGAACGGATTTGGCTTCCCCATGTGATTTCCTTTTTCTCACCCTTGAGAGAATCAACTTCCGCTGCTTTCTTTTCTTGCTCCATTTGATAGAGCTTAGCCTGCAACATCTTCATGGCACGATCTCTATTTCCATACTGGGTACGATCGACCGTTGACTGGACAACAGTCCCAGTAGGAATATGTGTTAAACGTACACCTGTGGAAACCTTATTGACGTTTTGTCCACCAGCTCCACCTGAACGGAAGGTGTCCATCTTGATATCATCTTCACGAATTTCCACTTCAATGGTATCATCCAATTCTGGCATTACTTCCACCGATGTGAAAGAGGTATGGCGACGTTTAGCAGAGTCAAATGGTGAAATTCGCACCAAACGGTGAACACCCATTTCTGACTTGAGAAGGCCATAGGCATTAGGCCCTTCAAATGATAGGGTTACTGACTTAATACCAGCTTCATCTCCTGCTTGGTAATCCAAAACTTCTACTTTAAATCCTTTGGCATTTCCATAGCGAGTGTACATACGAAGTAACATATCACCCCAGTCCTGAGCTTCAGTACCACCTGATCCTGGATGGATTTCCAAAATCGCATTATTATGGTCATAAGGTTCTGACAAGAGAAGGGTCATCTCATAGCTAGTCATCATTTTATCGAGTTCTGATAGCTGTGCAACCAATTCTTCATGCACTGACTCGTCTTCAGCTAAAAAGTCTAATAAAATTTCAACTTCATCCTGCAACTCTTCCATTTTGTGGAAGGTGTTGTAGGTGTTTTTTAATTCATTTAATTCTTGCGACGTTTTTTGGGCCGCGATATTATCGTTCCAAAAATCAGGTTCTGTCATCTTGTTTTCCAAGATGGCAATCTCTTCCTCTAGACCCTCGAGGTCAAAGAGACCCCCTGAAAGAAGCTAATTTTTCACGATTTGCGTCAATTTTCTGACGAATTTCTGAAATGTCCATAAATACTCCTTTTTTATATCGTTTTATTATACCATAATCTATCATTTCTTTCCATTTTTTGCTCTAATGACTTTTTCTATCTTGATTATACAATCTAATTGCACAATAAAAACTCATAAAATTTTCTAGTAAAATAGAATTGAACGAACTAGTTACCAAAAAAAGTTTTATGAGCTACCATCATTCTACCATAGACAAGAGTGAAAGTATTCTCATTTACTGTACTCAAGGCCTAAATTTTTTATCAAATTGCTAAGTTACCTCATCTTTATTAAACTAAATTATGAAATTCCCCAAGTGTTATATCCTTTATGCCTAACTTTCGGGGTACAGTCCAGTTCATACACATAGATCTTTTATCTCATAATCTCCCTGTTTCTTAATAGGGTATAAAAAATCGTCGTATGAATGTTCTGCATGTCAATTGTCGGCATAAATAGTTCGCTATTTTTACCTATTTAACAAAATCCTTCGTAACCTAGTCCAATTATACCACAAAAAGAGAGCATCTTTCGCTCCCTTTATTACTCCGGTAATTCTACCTTCAAGCTCATATCCGTCGGTTGTAATACCTTCTGAACTGCTGCAAGAAAGGCTAGTCCATTATCAGATGGAGAATATTGGAATGTGATATGGATGACTTTTTTATCAAAGCTATCGCCATATCGCTCTACATATTGCTTACTTTCGAGGAAGTAGATGTAGTTATTGA
The DNA here is from genome assembly GCF_019218685.1 of Streptococcus vulneris. Classification (NCBI taxonomy): domain Bacteria; kingdom Bacillati; phylum Bacillota; class Bacilli; order Lactobacillales; family Streptococcaceae; genus Streptococcus; species Streptococcus vulneris. The sequence goes on from NZ_JAHUZC010000001.1 coordinate 408,948, forward strand.
GTTTTTCTTGAAGTTTCAAGAGATGCTCTTCTTCGGTATCTGGAAGCCAAAGATTGCCATCTATTAATAAAAGTTCCAAGTCTGTATCACTCGCTCCGATTGCATCAATTTCTGAAACATCTAACTGAATTGGAGTTTCTTTTATCCAAAATTTTGTTTTTATCAAACGATAAAGTCGATTTATTGCATCACTTTCATTTTTAAATTCGTCTCTTATCCAGATATCTTGGCGCTCATTAACCTCATATACTTTATATTGACTAGATTTCTCATCGTAATAGTATCCCAAGGTAAATTGACCTTCAAATCGTTCATCAAACGCAATATGAAATATCCCTATCTTATCTCTGTGTTTATTAACGAAATTTACTAGTTCTTGTCTCGTCATTTAAATTCCTCCATCATCCCCATATTCAGCATATCAATTCCTCCAAAAGGTGTTACAATCTGTTCAGCGCCACCTGACATATCACCCCATTCTGCCGCTTTCCCATGAACACCATACTTAATATCATCACTAGACATACTCAAAGAAGTAGATGTATCGGATATATATTTTCGATACTTATCCGACAGCTCTAAAAATTGGTCTTGTGACACCCCTTCAATTCCTTCTTCTCTCAAAATCCTATTAAAAATCTTGATATCACCTTCACTGATAGCATCAATTTTATCAAAATAACTATCGGTTTTAAAGTTACCGTTATGGTAAGCTTTAAGATTTTCAACATATGGAATTGAACGTTGACTGTACGTATATGGTCCTTCGCTAGGAATATCCGAGAAGTTACCTCCTCCCATATGTCCAAACCGGTCCCATCGCTCTGGTAAACCAGAAGTTCTCGTTATAGGATGTACAGTTCCTTTTTTAAATCCTAATCTTTCTGGCCAATCATATGAAATCCAACCATCTTCAATTGATTTAACATATTGTGCATCAGAAGGAACATTGATATCTACTTTATCATCAAGCTCAGTAAAATACTTTTGAAGTTTTTGAACCTTTTCTTCTAAACTTAAGTCAGTTTTGTATAATTCACTGGTATACTGCTTCACCTTGTCAAAGCTTGATACTTTCTCAATTGTAAAACTGTCTGTTGGTTTGGAAATCACATCAATCCGAGTCCCTGGTTCAATTTTAGTGCCACCTGTAAAGCGACCTTTTCCTTCACCTACGATAGTACCGCCATATTTTGATAGATTATCCAGAATATCTTGGCGTTTAATGGATAAACCATCTTTTGCAGTCGTGTAATCTTGAATGCGAATTTTTCCAGTTTCATCTACACCGACAGCTTTTAATTGGATACGTTGAATTTCATCTGCTACATTACGTGTCTCAACGGTTATCCTAGTCTCGACATCTTTGAAATTTGTCTTGAAGTCATCAATCTTTGTAGTTGAAAACTCTCTGTAGTTAGCAAAATTTTGTTCAGATACGTTATTTTTCACATTATTGAGACTAAACTTGCTGGCTGCTGAGGAGACCGCATAACCTCCTACGATATTCCCGATAAAGTTTGCGGTTTGGGCATCTTCTTCGCTTCCACCTAGGAGCTTGGTCCCATGATAGGCAACCTGACCCGCTGTATAGGCACCGGCTTCCCCTATCGCAAACTGGGTCAAGCCCTTGACAGCGCTCTGAGTCTGCCCTATGGGAATCATGATGGCACTCGCTGTCACAAAGACATTCCCAACATCATGATACAGCTTGTCATTCCCCATGAAAAGCGTATCTCGGATGAGATTATAGGATTTCGTATGGGCATCCCCTGCATTCCCAAGTTGGATGTTATGAATCCCTTCCCCTGCATTAGACGCCCCATAAGCCGCTGTTCCAATTCCTGCGGTTAAGCCAGCCCCAACAACCAAGGGTGTCGCTGCCCCCATAGTTGCCCAAATCGCTAAAGCACCAATCGCAACAGTCACCACACCAATTGCTAGGTCTTTCCAACCGTTTTTGGCTCGATCCTCCGCAGCCAAGGCTTCAAAACGGACCTTGTCTCGCTCCTGGGCTGCTTGTACACGCTCAACACGACTCTCCATCTGCTGGGTCGCCTGTTTGTAAGCTATCGCAAAGCGTTGAACAGACTGGAGTTTGGCAAAATCTCCTGACTGATAAGTCCCTACCGTACGTGTCTTCCCTGCGTGCTCTGCGACCAAAGCCTTGGTCGCAGACAAGAGTTCCTTAAAGGCAACCAAATCCTGACTCGCATGATTACTTTCATACTGAGTGATGGAGGTATCCAAGTTCTTGAGCTGATTCATGAGAAAGTTATAGTTCATGACCGTACTGGTATGACTGCTTCCTTCGTAGCTCACCAAGTCTGAAATCTTGTCCTTGGTCGTGTTCAAGAGCTCAATCTCACCCTTCAAATCGTCCCGTGAACTCTTTAAAGCACTATGAAGGTTTGTAAATACCTTACTTGGAAGCTTTGTATGAAGATCACCATCAATCTGGTAGTAACCATCCTTGTACAGTAGGAGATTGGTTGAGTAGTCATTCATCAGGTTGACCAGAGTCTGAAGGAGAGTCCCATGCACCTCTACTAGGTAGGTGCGCATACTCGAGATGGCCTGACCTTGGAGATTCTCACTTAATGTAAAAACAGGAACTTGCCTATAACTAAAAGTGAATAAACAAGTTCCTTACAAGCTATTTTAATGGCGATAATGCATCAAAAAATTACTTTTCAATAGAATTTAAAAAGTTATCGATGTCTTGGCCTTCTAAACTCTTGATCTTAACTCCCTGATCTTTAAAGATTCCTAAAGGTGTTTCGACTATTTTTAAGACTTCAATGTCTTTTCGGCTAATCTCTTTTGCCCATTCTAATTTGTTTATCTGCTTGAATCCCAACTCATCCTTTATTTGATTTTGGTTGGCGCTTGGTATTATTTCAAACCAATCTTTCTCAACATTCCTTCGAATCATCCCACTACTAACATGAAAAGAATGCCCCTTATATTGAATCTCATAATGAATACTGTATAGATAGTCTAGCTCTTCCATCTTGACTTTTTTTGTAAATACATTATCAGATATCCTCCCCCAAGGACTTATATAATTTTGAAAATCTTTAAATTTAACACGACTATATAAAATTACTTCATGCTTGTTCTCATATTCCGCTTCAAATTTGTTTTGTTTATAAATTGCGTACATTACTATCCCTCATTCCAATACTATCCAGCCTTTATCTTTAGTAAAACCGTATTGTTTCATAACTTTACCAGTTTTACTTTCAAAAACGCTTATCATATCTCCATTCTTAAATACATGTTCTTCCATCAATTTATACTCCGGTAATATGATATTCTTAGAACCTGTAAAACCTCGACCTGTAAAAGGATAACTTGCATTATCAAGTTC
>NZ_JAHUZC010000020.1:0-4646 GCF_019218685.1 Streptococcus vulneris
AGCTAAGCGACTTCCATATCTCACAGGGGGCAACCCCCAACTACTTCCGGCGTTCTAGGGCTTAACTTCTGTGTTCGGCATGGGTACAGGTGTATCTCCTAGGCTATCGTCACTTAACTCTGAGTAATACCTACTCAAAATTGAATATCTATTCAAACTAAGAAAACCGTTCGCTTTCATATTCTCAGTTACTTTGGATAAGTCCTCGAGCTATTAGTATTAGTCCGCTACATGTGTCGCCACACTTCCACTTCTAACCTATCTACCTGATCATCTCTCAGGGCTCTTACTGATATAAAATCATGGGAAATCTCATCTTGAGGTGGGTTTCACACTTAGATGCTTTCAGCGTTTATCCCTTCCCTACATAGCTACCCAGCGATGCCTTTGGCAAGACAACTGGTACACCAGCGGTAAGTCCACTCTGGTCCTCTCGTACTAGGAGCAGATCCTCTCAAATTTCCTACGCCCGCGACGGATAGGGACCGAACTGTCTCACGACGTTCTGAACCCAGCTCGCGTGCCGCTTTAATGGGCGAACAGCCCAACCCTTGGGACCGACTACAGCCCCAGGATGCGACGAGCCGACATCGAGGTGCCAAACCTCCCCGTCGATGTGAACTCTTGGGGGAGATAAGCCTGTTATCCCCAGGGTAGCTTTTATCCGTTGAGCGATGGCCCTTCCATACGGAACCACCGGATCACTAAGCCCGACTTTCGTCCCTGCTCGAGTTGTAGCTCTCGCAGTCAAGCTCCCTTATACCTTTACACTCTGCGAATGATTTCCAACCATTCTGAGGGAACCTTTGGGCGCCTCCGTTACCTTTTAGGAGGCGACCGCCCCAGTCAAACTGCCCGTCAGACACTGTCTCCGATAGGGATCACCTATCCGGGTTAGAGTGGCCATAACACAAGGGTAGTATCCCAACAACGTCTCCTTCGAAACTGGCGTCCCGATCTCATAGACTCCTACCTATCCTGTACATGTGGTACAGACACTCAATATCAAACTGCAGTAAAGCTCCATGGGGTCTTTCCGTCCTGTCGCGGGTAACCTGCATCTTCACAGGTACTAAAATTTCACCGAGTCTCTCGTTGAGACAGTGCCCAAATCATTACGCCTTTCGTGCGGGTCGGAACTTACCCGACAAGGAATTTCGCTACCTTAGGACCGTTATAGTTACGGCCGCCGTTTACTGGGGCTTCAATTCATACCTTCGCTTACGCTAAGCACTCCTCTTAACCTTCCAGCACCGGGCAGGCGTCACCCCCTATACATCATCTTACGATTTAGCAGAGAGCTGTGTTTTTGATAAACAGTTGCTTGGGCCTATTCACTGCGGCTGACGTAAAGTCAGCACCCCTTCTCCCGAAGTTACGGGGTCATTTTGCCGAGTTCCTTAACGAGAGTTCTCTCGCTCACCTGAGGCTACTCGCCTCGACTACCTGTGTCGGTTTGCGGTACGGGTAGAGTATGTTTAAACGCTAGAAGCTTTTCTTGGCAGTGTGACGTCACTAACTTCGCTACTAAACTTCGCTCCCCATCACAGCTCAATGTTATAGATATAAGCATTTGACTCATATCACACCTCACTGCTTAGACAGACACTTCCAATCGTCTGCTTTAGTTAGCCTACTGCGTCCCTCCATCACTACATACTCTAGTACAGGAATATCAACCTGTTGTCCATCGGATACACCTTTCGGTCTCTCCTTAGGTCCCGACTAACCCAGGGCGGACGAGCCTTCCCCTGGAAACCTTAGTCTTACGGTGGACAGGATTCTCACCTGTCTTTCGCTACTCATACCGGCATTCTCACTTCTATGCGTTCCAGCACTCCTCACGGTACACCTTCATCACACATAGAACGCTCTCCTACCATACCTATAAAGGTATCCACAGCTTCGGTAAATTGTTTTAGCCCCGGTACATTTTCGGCGCAGGGTCACTCGACTAGTGAGCTATTACGCACTCTTTGAATGAATAGCTGCTTCTAAGCTAACATCCTAGTTGTCTGTGCAACCCCACATCCTTTTCCACTTAACAATTATTTTGGGACCTTAGCTGGTGGTCTGGGCTGTTTCCCTTTCGACTACGGATCTTAGCACTCGCAGTCTGACTGCCGACCATAATTCATTGGCATTCGGAGTTTATCTGAGATTGGTAATCCGGGATGGACCCCTCACCCAAACAGTGCTCTACCTCCAAGAATCTCTAATGTCGACGCTAGCCCTAAAGCTATTTCGGAGAGAACCAGCTATCTCCAAGTTCGTTTGGAATTTCTCCGCTACCCACAAGTCATCCAAGCACTTTTCAACGTGCCCTGGTTCGGTCCTCCAGTGCGTCTTACCGCACCTTCAACCTGCTCATGGGTAGGTCACATGGTTTCGGGTCTACGTCATGATACTAAGGCGCCCTATTCAGACTCGGTTTCCCTACGGCTCCGTCTCTTCAACTTAACCTCGCATCATAACGTAACTCGCCGGTTCATTCTACAAAAGGCACGCTCTCACCCATTAACGGGCTCGAACTTGTTGTAGGCACACGATTTCAGGTTCTATTTCACTCCCCTCCCGGGGTGCTTTTCACCTTTCCCTCACGGTACTGGTTCACTATCGGTCACTAGGGAGTATTTAGGGTTGGGAGATGGTCCTCCCAGATTCCGACGGGATTTCACGTGTCCCGCCGTACTCAGGATACTGCTAGGTACAAAGACTATTTTAAATACGAGGCTATTACTCTCTTTGGCTGATCTTCCCAAATCATTCTTCTATAATCTTTGAGTCCACATTGCAGTCCTACAACCCCGAAGAGTAAACTCTTCGGTTTGCCCTCCTGCCGTTTCGCTCGCCGCTACTAAGGCAATCGCTTTTGCTTTCTCTTCCTGCAGCTACTTAGATGTTTCAGTTCACTGCGTCTTCCTCCTCACATCCTTAACAGATGTGGGTAACAGGTAGTACCTGTTGGGTTCCCCCATTCGGAAATCCCTGGATCATCGCTTACTTACAGCTACCCAAGGCATATCGTCGTTTGTCACGTCCTTCTTCGGCTCCTAGTGCCAAGGCATCCACCGTGCGCCCTTATTAACTTAACCTTATTTTCTGACCTTTCAGTCATAAACTCTTATTAATACTACAGCGTTTTCGGTTTATTTTCTTGTTACTATTTGATATAGATATTCAATTTTCAATGTGCATTACTTGGTGATCTCTCACCAATGGAGCCTAGCGGGATCGAACCGCTGACCTCCTGCGTGCAAAGCAGGCGCTCTCCCAGCTGAGCTAAGGCCCCACAAGACCTCTCAAGACTAAACAAGACCAATGCGCAGTTCCTTATCCTTAGAAAGGAGGTGATCCAGCCGCACCTTCCGATACGGCTACCTTGTTACGACTTCACCCCAATCATCTATCCCACCTTAGGCGGCTGGCTCCTAAAAGGTTACCTCACCGACTTCGGGTGTTACAAACTCTCGTGGTGTGACGGGCGGTGTGTACAAGGCCCGGGAACGTATTCACCGCGGCGTGCTGATCCGCGATTACTAGCGATTCCGACTTCATGTAGGCGAGTTGCAGCCTACAATCCGAACTGAGACTGGCTTTAAGAGATTAGCTTGCCGTCACCGGCTTGCGACTCGTTGTACCAGCCATTGTAGCACGTGTGTAGCCCAGGTCATAAGGGGCATGATGATTTGACGTCATCCCCACCTTCCTCCGGTTTATTACCGGCAGTCTCGCTAGAGTGCCCAACTGAATGATGGCAACTAACAATAGGGGTTGCGCTCGTTGCGGGACTTAACCCAACATCTCACGACACGAGCTGACGACAACCATGCACCACCTGTCACCTCTGTCCCGAAGGAAAGCTCTATCTCTAGAGCGGTCAGAGGGATGTCAAGACCTGGTAAGGTTCTTCGCGTTGCTTCGAATTAAACCACATGCTCCACCGCTTGTGCGGGCCCCCGTCAATTCCTTTGAGTTTCAACCTTGCGGTCGTACTCCCCAGGCGGAGTGCTTAATGCGTTAGCTGCGGCACTAAACCCCGGAAAGGGTCTAACACCTAGCACTCATCGTTTACGGCGTGGACTACCAGGGTATCTAATCCTGTTTGCTCCCCACGCTTTCGAGCCTCAGCGTCAGTTACAAGCCAGAGAGCCGCTTTCGCCACCGGTGTTCCTCCATATATCTACGCATTTCACCGCTACACATGGAATTCCACTCTCCCCTCTTGCACTCAAGTTAAACAGTTTCCAAAGCGTACTATGGTTAAGCCACAGCCTTTAACTTCAGACTTATCTAACCGCCTGCGCTCGCTTTACGCCCAATAAATCCGGACAACGCTCGGGACCTACGTATTACCGCGGCTGCTGGCACGTAGTTAGCCGTCCCTTTCTGGTAAGATACCGTCACAGTGTGAACTTTCCACTCTCACACTCGTTCTTCTCTTACAACAGAGCTTTACGATCCGAAAACCTTCTTCACTCACGCGGCGTTGCTCGGTCAGACTTCCGTCCATTGCCGAAGATTCCCTACTGCTGCCTCCCGTAGGAGTCTGGGCCGTGTCTCAGTCCCAGTGTGGCCGATCACCCTCTCAGGTCGGCTATGTATCGTCGCCTTGGTGAGCCGTTACCCCACCAACTAGCTAATAC
>NZ_JAHUZC010000021.1:0-2487 GCF_019218685.1 Streptococcus vulneris
CCTCAAAGAACTCTCGTCTAGAGAAATTAGGAAAAGGCTTGACCTTTGCTTGTCTGTCTTTGATTGTTATCATCGTGGCTATGATTTTGATCTTCGTAGCCCAAAAAGGCTTGTCGACCTTCTTTGTCAATGGGGTCAATATCTTTGATTTTCTCTTTGGCCAAACTTGGAATCCTTCAGGTAAACAATTTGGTGCCCTTCCTATGATTTTGGGTTCCTTTATTGTCACAATCCTATCAGCCCTGATCGCAACTCCTTTTGCCATTGGTGCGGCAGTCTTTATGACTGAAGTTTCACCAAAAGGTGCTAGAATCTTGCAGCCAGCCATTGAATTGCTAGTTGGGATTCCTTCCGTCGTGTATGGATTTATCGGTTTGCAGGTCGTAGTTCCTTTTGTCCGTAGTGTCTTTGGTGGGACTGGTTTTGGGATTTTGTCAGGGATTTTCGTTCTCTTTGTCATGATTTTACCGACGGTAACCTTTATGACAACCGATAGCTTGCGTGCGGTGCCTCGTCACTACCGGGAAGCTAGTTTGGCTATGGGTGCCACTCGTTGGCAAACCATCTGGCGCGTGACCTTGAAGGCAGCGCGTTCAGGGATTTTCACAGCAGTGGTCTTTGGGATGGCGCGTGCCTTTGGTGAGGCCTTGGCCATTCAGATGGTCGTCGGAAACTCAGCCGTTGTCCCAACTTCATTGACAACACCTGCTGCGACCTTGACGTCTGTTTTGACCATGGGTATCGGAAATACCGTTATGGGAACAGTTGATAATAACGTTCTCTGGTCACTGGCCTTAGTCTTGCTTTTGATGAGTTTGGCCTTCAACAGTGTGATTAAATTGATTACGAAAGAAAGAGGAAAGAAAAACTATGCACGCTAAGAAATTAGATAAAATTGCAACAGCTGTCCTCTACTCAATTGCAGGAATTATCGTTGCCATCTTGGCATCCTTGATTCTTTATATCTTGGTTCGTGGTTTGCCCCACATCTCTTGGTCTTTCTTGACTGGCAAATCCTCTTCTTACCAAGCAGGTGGAGGGATTGGAATTCAGCTCTATAATTCCTTCTTCCTTCTGGTTATTACCTTGATTATCTCTGTTCCCTTGTCTATGGGGGCTGGGATTTTCCTAGCTGAATATGCTAAAAAAGGTCCTGTGACCAACTTTGTCAGAACCTGTATTGAAATCTTGTCTTCACTGCCATCAGTGGTTGTGGGTCTCTTTGGTTACTTGATCTTTGTAGTTCAGTTTGAGTATGGATTTTCAATCATTTCAGGTGCTTTGGCCTTGACAGTCTTTAACTTACCTCAGATGACTCGTAATGTTGAAGACAGCTTGAAACACGTTCACCATACGCAACGTGAGGCCGGCTTGGCCCTTGGAATTTCTCGCTGGGAGACAGTGGTCCATGTGGTCATTCCAGAAGCCCTTCCAGGTATTGTGACTGGGGTCGTCTTAGCTTCTGGTCGTATTTTTGGTGAGGCGGCTGCTCTCATCTATACAGCAGGACAATCCGCTCCAGCCCTAGACTGGTCTAACTGGAATATTCTCAGTGTGACTAGCCCAATCTCTATCTTCCGTCAAGCAGAAACCTTGGCTGTCCACATCTGGAAAGTCAATAGTGAAGGTACTATTCCAGATGGAACCATCGTATCAGCAGGTTCTGCGGCCGTGCTCCTCATCTTTATCCTCATCTTTAACTTTGGAGCTCGCAAACTCGGAAGCTACCTACATAAGAAATTAACCGCTGCCTAAAGGAGAAGCCATGTCAAAATATAATTGGGATGAAAAGCATATCATCACCTTTCCTGAAGAGAAAGTGGCCCTCTCTACTAAGGATTTACATGTTTACTACGGTAAAAAAGAATCCATCAAGGGCATCGATATGCAATTTGAAAAAAATAAAATTACTGCCTTAATTGGCCCTTCTGGTTCAGGGAAATCAACCTACCTCCGCAGTCTCAATCGGATGAATGATACCATTGATATTGCCAAGGTAACAGGTCAAATCCTCTATCAAGGGATTGATGTCAACCGTCCAGAAATCAATGTCTATGAGATGCGTAAGCACATTGGAATGGTCTTCCAACGACCAAATCCCTTTGCCAAGTCTATCTACCGTAACATCACTTTTGCCCATGAACGTGCAGGAGTTAAGGACAAGCAAGTCTTGGATGAAATTGTGGAAACCTCTCTTCGTCAGGCTGCCCTCTGGGATCAGGTCAAAGACGATTTGCACAAGTCAGCCTTGACCCTATCAGGTGGTCAGCAGCAACGCCTCTGTATCGCTCGTGCTATCTCTGTTAAACCAGATATCCTCTTGATGGATGAACCAGCGTCAGCTTTGGATCCGATTGCGACAGCTCAGCTGGAAGAAACCATGCTGGAATTGAAGAAGGACTTTACCATCATCATCGTGACCCACAGTATGCAGCAGGCTGCGCGTGCTAGTGACTACACAGGATTTTTCTACTTGGGTGACTTGAT
>NZ_JAHUZC010000022.1:0-2180 GCF_019218685.1 Streptococcus vulneris
GCTTCAGCGTCAACCAGCGCAGTAGCTTCAGCTTCAGCCTCAACCAGCGCGGTAGCTTCAGCTTCAGCGTCAACAAGTGCGGTGGCTTCAGCCTCAGCGTCAACAAGTGCGGTGGCTTCAGCCTCAGCATCGACAAGTGCAGTAGCTTCAGCTTCAGCGTCAACAAGTGCAGTGGCTTCAGCTTCAGCGTCAACCAGCGCGGTAGCAAGTGCTTCAGCATCAACAAGTGCGGTGGCTTCAGCTTCAGCATCGACAAGTGCGGTAGCCTCAGCTTCAGCATCGACAAGTGCAGTAGCTTCAGCTTCAGCGTCAACAAGTGCGGTAGCTTCAGCTTCAGCATCAACAAGTGCAGTGGCTTCAGCTTCAGCATCAACAAGTGCGGTAGCTTCAGCTTCAGCATCGACAAGTGCGGTAGCAAGTGCCTCAGCATCGACTAGCGCGGTAGCCTCAGCTTCAGCGTCAACAAGTGCGGTAGCTTCAGCTTCAGCGTCAACAAGTGCAGTAGCTTCAGCTTCAGCATCGACAAGTGCGGTAGCAAGTGCCTCAGCATCGACTAGCGCGGTAGCTTCAGCTTCAGCGTCAACAAGCGCGGTAGCAAGTGCTTCAGCATCGACAAGTGCAGTAGCTTCAGCTTCAGCGTCAACAAGCGCGGTAGCAAGTGCTTCAGCATCAACAAGTGCGGTGGCTTCAGCTTCAGCATCTACTAGTGCAGTAGTCTCAGCTTCAGCGTCAACGAACGCAGTAGCCTCAGCGTCAGCATCAACCAGCGCGGTAGCAAGTGCTTCAGCATCGACAAGTGCGGTAGCAAGTGCTTCAGCATCTACTAGTGCAGTAGCAAGCGCCTCAGCATCAACAAGTGCAGTGGCTTCAGCTTCAGCGTCAACTAGTGCAGTAGCTTCAGCTTCAGCATCGACAAGTGCGGTAGCAAGTGCTTCAGCATCAACTAGCGCAGTAGCCTCAGCGTCAGCATCAACCAGCGCGGTAGCAAGTGCTTCAGCATCTACTAGTGCAGTGGCATCAGCTTCAGCGTCAACCAGCGCGGTAGCAAGTGCTTCAGCATCAACAAGTGCGGTAGCAAGTGCTTCAGCATCAACTAGCGCAGTAGCCTCAGCGTCAGCATCGACTAGCGCGGTAGCCTCAGCTTCAGCGTCAACAAGTGCGGTGTCAAGTGCTTCAGCATCAACGAGTGCGGTAGCTTCAGCCTCAGCATCGACTAGCGCGGTAGCCTCAGCCTCAGCGTCAACAAGTGCAGTAGCCTCAGCCTCAGCGTCAACAAGTGCAGTAGCAAGCGCCTCAGCATCGACAAGTGCGGTAGCAAGTGCTTCAGCGTCAACAAGTGCGGTAGCCTCAGCTTCAGCGTCAACAAGTGCAGTAGCCTCAGCTTCAGCGTCAACAAGTGCAGTGGCTTCAGCTTCAGCGTCAACAAGTGCAGTAGCCTCAGCTTCAGCGTCAACAAGTGCGGTGGCTTCAGCTTCAGCGTCAACAAGTGCGGTGGCTTCAGCCTCAGCATCTACTAGTGCAGTAGCTTCAGCTTCAGCGTCAACAAGTGCAGTAGCAAGTGCTTCAGCATCAACTAGCGCAGTAGCCTCAGCGTCAGCATCAACCAGCGCGGTAGCCTCAGCTTCAGCATCTACTAGTGCAGTAGCAAGCGCCTCAGCATCAACAAGTGCAGTGGCTTCAGCTTCAGCGTCAACTAGTGCAGTAGCTTCAGCTTCAGCATCGACAAGTGCGGTAGCAAGTGCTTCAGCATCGACAAGTGCGGTAGCCTCAGCTTCAGCATCGACAAGTGCAGTAGCTTCAGCTTCAGCGTCAACAAGTGCGGTAGCTTCAGCTTCAGCATCGACAAGTGCAGTGGCTTCAGCATCAGCATCAACAAGCGCGGTGGCTTCAGCTTCAGCGTCAACAAGTGCGGTAGCTTCAGCTTCAGCGTCAACAAGTGCAGTAGCCTCAGCTTCAGCGTCAACAAGTGCGGTGGCAAGTGCTTCAGCATCAACAAGTGCGGTGGCTTCAGCATCAGCATCAACGAGCGCGGTAGCAAGTGCATCGGCTTCAACGAGCGCGGTAGCAAGTGCCTCAGCGTCAACTAGCGCAGTAGCTTCAGCTTCAGCATCAACGAGCGCGGTAGCAAGTGCATCGGCTTCAACGAGCGCGGTAGCAAGTGCCTCAGCGTCAACTAGCGC
>NZ_JAHUZC010000023.1:0-2089 GCF_019218685.1 Streptococcus vulneris
TTTCAATTCCCCTATATTATCTCACATGCTCTATTCAATTGTCAAGGAACAAGTAAACAAGAAACAACTAAATTTTTGACTATTTTTTTATCTTTTCGCTTGACTTTTTTTAGATGTTTGTCTAAAATAAAGGCATAATAAAAACACTAATAAATCTATAAATACCGTTCGCCAAAACATTTTTACGATTTATTTTTTAGTTGTTTTTTTAGTTGTTTCTTAATTACAAATACTATTTTAGTCGTTCATCTAATAAATGTCAAGTGTTTTAGATGAAAAAATAAAATATTTTTTTGTAATGCTTCAGAAAGGTTGATAAATCAATGTTTGAGACATTCGAAAAAATTAAAATTTTAGCTAAAAAACAAGGAATTTCTCTAAATACTTTGGAAGAAAGAGTCGGTTTAGGGAAAAATTACATTTATAGTCTTAAGAATAAAAAGACTCCTTCAGCTGAACATATTGCAAAAATCGCCGACTACTTCAACGTGTCCACTGACTATCTGCTTGGACGGACAGATAATCCTGTTATTGCAAAGGATGATACAATCGCAGGATACACGTCTGACGACCTACGAAAGATGGCAGAGAATGCAAAAACATTCGATGGCAAGCCTCTTACAGAAGAAGACATCGACGCCATCCAGAACATCATCGAGATTTATTTGAGAGGTAGATAGTATGACAAGTATTCCAATGAAAAAGAATCCGTTCAGAGAAAAGATGACAGCAATCAGGATTGTCAATCCTGAAACTGCTCAACTTCTAGGAACGGTCACCAACTTCGATATGTTCCCTGGTTCGACATCTTTGGTTGCATTCCTAGACTTCTTTAACCTAAGACCTGAAACTGATTATATCCTGTCTCTAATTGCCTACTTCCCTAATGGCACGTCTTACCCTGTCCATGCTACGAGAATAAATATTGCGAGACAAGAATTTGTGCTACTCGAAGACGGCTTTGGTATGGCCACTGGAAATTTCAGCTTTAATTTTACGATACAGAACCCAAGTGATTTTTACTTTTTCTTCATCTTGATGGACGAAAACGGTCAGGAAGTAGATACAGCATATAGTTATCACCATTTTGGAAAGTGGGGGTAAACAATGCCGGACACACAAGATAATTTCAAACCTACCCCTTCCAAAGTTTCTTCAATTTACGCTTCTAAATCTTCATTGAAAACTGTACCCATACAAAATCATGATATAATGGAGTCAGAAATGTTATCGGAGGAAAATATTATGTCACAAGATACTTACAGCAAATCTGAAATCGACTTAAAACTTGATAAAATTAATTCTGATACCCAGCATGGATTCGAGAAAATTGATTTAAAAATTGATCAACTCAGACAAGAAATGCGTAGCGGATTTGAAAAAATCGACTTGAAATTTGAACAAGTTGATTTGAAATTTGAGCAAGTCGATTTAAAATTTGATAATTTCGAGAAACGTATTGAAACTATGTTTCTAACTCAAGAAAACAAGAGATTAGAAGAGCAAGCTAAAAGCAAAAAAGAGTTCATGTATTGGTTTATCGGATTGTTAGTTAGTACTTTACTGGGGATACTCGCAATCATCGTAACCATTTTAACAACAAAATAACACAAAAAGGATGATAGCCTATGACTATTGAAGAGCTAGTTGACTCACACGGTGTCACTCTCGCTTACTTTGATAATGAACTTTGGCAAAGACCTGGAGTTTACGTCAAAGAGATTAGTATTATCTTTATAAACCGTGAACTGTCCGAAAACGCAAAAAAACGGGTCATATACCACGAATTAGGACATCTGGAACATTCTACTGCACTATATAAAAATAACCACACCAGATGCGAGAATGAGGCTAATAGGCACATGATTCATAAGTTGCTAGAAGAAGAACTCGCACTATCAGACGACCATCAATCTTTCAACTATATCCAGTTCATGCAAAAACATGAGCTTAGAACAGTCACGGACGAATTGATGGTAATTGACGAATATTATGAATTGATAGGATAGTTCATCAGAATAACTATAAAAACAAAAAAAAATCCCCACACTCAAATTTTGGTCGAGGAGAGTGTGAGGATTAGGTAGTA